>JBIOYC010000256.1:0-5700 GCA_044869955.1 Thermoanaerobaculia bacterium
CCACTGCGGCATCGGCCCCTACTGGTTGGAGAAGCTGGGCAAGAGCCCCATCCGGGCCTACCAGGCCTCGGCCCGCGGCGGCTGGCTGACCCTCCGCAAGGAAGGCGACCGCTGTCTTCTCGCCGGTCGCGCGGTGACCGTGCTCAGCGGGCAGCTGGTCGGCTGAGGGGGGAGATCCCTCCGCTCCGCCCGCTGCGCGGGCTCCGGTCGGGATGACAGAGAAGCTGTCGAGGCGAGGTCGGCTGGCTGCTACACTCGCACTCGATACGGCAACCACCCATGATCACCCTCACCAACCTGCTGATGACCGCCGAGGAGCTGCTCGCGCTCCCGGACGACGACCTTCGCTATGAGCTGGTGAAGGGGGAGGTGCGCTGCATGTCACCGGCCGGAAGCAAACATGGTGTCATCGCAGGCGAGCTCTTCGGCTTGATCCGGAACTTCGTCCGGTCTCGACACTTAGGGCAGGTCATGGCCGCCGAGACCGGCTTCGTGCTGGCCCGCGATCCCGACACGGTCCGGGCCCCGGACGTGGCTTTCGTCCAGACCGAGCGGATCCCCCCCGACGGTCCGTCCGACAGCTTTTGGGAGGGCGCGCCCGACCTCGCCGTCGAGGTGCTCTCCCCCTCCGACTCGATGACCGAGGTCGAGGACAAGGTCTTCGAGTACCTGGCAGCGGGCTGCCGCCTGGTGTGGGTGGTCAACCCGAGAGCCGAGCGCGTCACGGCCTACCGCTCGGCGCACGACATCCGCTCCTTCGCGGGCGACGACCTCCTCGACGGCGCCGACGTCCTGCCCGGCTTCTCCGTCCCCGTCCACCAGATTTTCCACTTCTGAGCGAGTCCCCATGATCCAAGTCGGAGGTACCCTCCCCAACGTCACCGTCAAGGCCGTCCGCCCCGAGGGCACCGAGGACGCCGCCACCCACGACCTCTTCGCCGGCAAGAAAGTCGTGCTCTTCGCCGTGCCCGGGGCCTTCACCCCGACCTGCTCGGACGATCACCTGCCAGGCTTCCTGGCCCACCACGGCGAGCTGATCGCCAAGGGGGTCGACCTGATCGCCTGCACGGCGGTCAACGACCACTTCGTGATGCGCGCCTGGGCCAAGGACCGCGGAGTGGGCGATCAGCTCCTGATGCTCGCGGACGGCAACGGCGACCTCGCCCGCGCCTGCGACCTGGCCATCGACCTCTCCCGGGCCGGTCTGGGCACCCGCTCGAAGCGCTACGCCATGGTGCTCGAGGACGGCGCCGTGCGCTATCTCGGGGTCGAGCCCGCCCCGGGGGTCACCGTCAGCGGTGCCCAGGCGGTGCTCGAGGCGCTGGATTAGACGCGCCTAACTTTCCTTCGCCCCTTCCCCCATCCCCGGCACGATCCGCCGCCACCAGCGCCGCCCCTCGGGAGTGCGACGACGGTCGGCGGTGGACTCGAGCTCGGCGAGGGGCGCCGGCAGCAGCGCGATGACGCCGCGGCCGAGGGCGGTGAAGAGCAGGTCCATCTCGTCCTTGCGGCCGCCGGTGAGGAGGTCCCGCAGCCGCGCGGAGCCATCGCACTTGCGGTAGAAGCTGTCTTGCTGGGTCGACGGGATGGGCTCGCCGAGCCAGATCGGCACCATCTTCTCGAGCAGGGCGAAGGGCACTCCCTCGTGGCTGGCCGTGCCCCGGCCGCCGTCGCTCGAGCGCACCCCGGCCTGGGCCAACATCAGGTCGTGGAGGGAGAGCTCGCGGGTGGCGCTGGCGGCGCTATGCCGGGTCGTGGCGATGTCGAGGATCTCCTTGACGCAGAGATCGAAGGTCGCGGCGAGGAAGCGGAAGAGGGAGCCGCCGAGGGCCCGATGCACCTGGCCGAGGGTGCGCTCGCCGTCCACCAGGGCGAAGATCCGTTGCGCGAGGGGCGCCAGGCCGGGCGGCTCGGCGCCCTGGCCGTGCCGGCGCAGGATGATCTCGTCGTGAGTGAGGACGCGGCGGATGCGCCGGTACTCGTCGAGCCAGCGCGAGCCTTCCATGGCCACGAACAAGCTGTCGATCGGGGCGCAAGCGATCTCCTCCGTGTCCGGCTGGCAGGACTCGAAGAAGAACACCCCGCGATCCCACAGGAAGAGGTCCAGAGTGAGGTCCTGGACGTGGTCGTGGAGGGCCTTGGCCACGTTCTCCTGGACCAGGATCCCCTGCTCCACCAGGGCGCTGCCCACTCGCTTGCCGTTCTCGGCGCAGAAGGCGAGGGCGCGCACCAGATCGGCCTCGGAGAGGTAACCGTTCAACAGCAGGTACTGACCGAAGAACTCGGCGGGGTCGTCCGAGGTGGCGCCGACGAGGCTGCCCTCGCGGAAGGAGAGCCGCTTCTCCCGGCTGCTACGGCGCACCACCAGCTCCCCGGTGCGGCGGTCGTTCTTCGCCCACTGGAAGAGATCCGACGCCGGGATCGAGGCGAGCAGACCAGAGAATTCCACCTTGGTTTCCAACATGAGAGGATCCTGCACAGCGATCGTTACATTCCGTATGAAGCCATACGACGCCGCGAGGCCGCGTGGCCGACCCCGCTGCTATGCTCCGCCCCCATGAGACGACTCGCGATCCTCCTGCCCATCACCCTCGCACTTTCGGCCTTCCCCGCCACCGCCGCCGCTCCTCCCTGCCGTCCCTGCGCCGGTGTGGCCGTGGACGACGCCACCGCTGCCGCGGCCCTCCTCGGGGAGCTGCCGGCGATCTCTCCGGACGGCCGACTGTACCTGGCGTGGAGCCACCATCTTAACGCTTCCGACCCCGCGGTGGCAGCGGCCCAAGCCGCCGCCGTCGCTGACGCCGGGGCCACCCCCTGGCTGCGCCTGGTGTTCCACGCCGGAGCGCCGATCCAGCAGCACCTCGCCGAGCTGGAGGCCGAGCTCAAGGCCGCCGCTGCCGTCACCCGGGCGGCCAACCGCTCCGAGCACTTCCAGATCCTGTGGCAACCGGCCGCCGCCCCGCCGGAGGGGCCGTCCGCGGCCGACGTGGCCTTCCTGGTCAAGCGCGCGGCCTCGGCGATCTCCGGCGCCCAGCCCCAGGCGCGGGTGATCAGCCAGCCCCTGCCGGGGGACCGGGCCTCTCTCGAGGTCCTCTACGCCGAGGAGATCGCCGCCTACCTGGACGGCGTCAGCCTGACCCACGCCGGCGAGGCCGCCCTCACCGAGAGTCTCTCCACCCTGACCGAGCTCGACCCCGGCCGGCCGGTGATGATCGAAGGCATCCCCTTCCCCACCGAGCCCACCGAGGCCCTGGCCCTGGCCGCCGACGCCGCCCGCCTGGGTGGCTCGATCGCCTTCTTCGACCTGCCCTCGTCCGACGGAGCGGCCCTGGCGCCCCTGGTGATGCTGGCCAACGAGTTCCGCGGCGACCTCTCCTTCGACGCCGGCTCGGCCCCCGAGGGCGGCGCCGGAGCCTGGGCCTTCGTGCGTGGCGAGGACCTCGGCCTGCGCCTGCTGGTGCGCGCCCCGGCCGGTGCCGCGGAGGTCGCTCTTTCCTTCTCCGACCCGCAGCTGAAGAAGCCCGAGGCCTTCGACCCGCGCACCGGCAAGCTCGCCGCCGGCCGCGCCAACGCCAAGAGCGGCGGCGGCCTGGTGATCACCCTGGTGTCGCCCGCGCCGGTGACCTTCCTGCGCTTCGAGCGGGCCTCGGCGGCCGAGCTGGAAGGGGGCGTGGCCGAGGCCGTGGCCGTGTCCTCCGAGCGGGACATGCCGGTCGAGGAGATCCTCCGCCGCCTCCAGGCCTTCGAGGACGGCCAGAGCCGCAAGATCGACCACTACCAGGCGGTCAACACCACCCACCTGCGCTTCGCCGCCGGCGGCGGCAGCGTCGGCACTTTCGAAGCCACCCTCCAGGGGGATTTCTTCTTCCGTCGAGGATCCGACTTCGACTGGGCCTGGCAGAGCCTGTTCATCAACGGTGTGCGCTGGCGCGGCAAGACCCTGCCCGAGATCCCCCTGATCCAGCCCGAGAAGGCCGCCGCCATGCCGCTCGAGATCCAGCTGTCGAAGCGCTACTCCTATCGCCTCAGGGGCTCGGAGACGATCGACGGCCGCGACTGCTGGGTGGTGGAGTTCCGCCCGGTGGCCGACGCCGTGGCCGAGGCCGAGAAGCTCTTCCGCGGCACGGTGTGGGTCGACAAGACCATCTACGCCCGGGTGCAGACCCGCGCCGTGCAGCTGGGGCTCGAGGGAGAGGTGCTGTCCAACGAGGAGACGGTCTCCTTCCGGCCGCTGACCGCGGAAGGCCAGGCCGCACCCTGGGATCCAGGGAGCTACTTCCTGCCGGTGTCGACGGTGGCCCAGCAGATCCTCTCGGTGATCAACACCACGACGGTGGTCGAACGGCAGATCGACCTCACCGCCATCACCATCAACGGCAATGACTTCGACAGCCGCCGCGACCAGGTGCTGGACTCCGAGGTGACCATGGTGCGGGACACCGCCCGCGGCATGCGTTACCTGGTCAAGCAGGAGGGGTCGGAGGAACGGGTGGTGCGCGAGGGCTACGACACCGGCAAGCTCTTCCTGCTGGGCGGCGTGTTCTACGACGACTCCCTCGACTACCCCCTGCCCCTCGCCGGCATCAACTACTTCTCTTTCGACGTCAAGGGCACCGGCAACCAGCTCAACTTCTTCTTCGGCGGCGCCCTGGCCACGGTGGACTTCGCCCAGCCCCGGCTGCTGGGCTCGAAGTTCGACCTCGGCATGGACGCCTTCGTCTTCGCCTTCCCCAGCTCGGACGAGCTGTTCCGTGACGACGCCGAGGTGCCCGGCGAGGAGGTGGAGTCGACCACCGGCAACGTCTCGGTGCTGCTCGGTCATCCGATCGGGGAGTTCGTGAAAGTGGGGCTCGAGTACGAGGCCACCTACGACCGCTACCAGGAGGCGGACGACACCGACCCTGCTTTCATCCTGCCCGAGGACACGATCACTCACAGTCTCAAGCTGGATGCGCGCTACGCCCGATCGGGCTATCAGCTCGCCCTGAGCGGCAGCTGGAACAAGCGGCAGGACTGGGCCTTCTGGGGGCTGCCCGGCAACCCGGACTTCGAAGAGGATCAAGACACCTACTACCTCTGGCAGGTCTCGACCTCGAAGACCTGGTACCTGCCGAAGTTCCGGCGTCTCTCCGCGTCGCTCGACTACGCCGGGGGCTCGAACCTGGACCGCTTCTCGAAGTACGGCTTCGGTTTCTTCGGCCCCACGGCGATCCAGGGCTACCAGTCCGGCCGCGTGCGCGCCGAGGAGGCACTGGTCGGCCGGCTGCGCTACGGCGTGGCCGTGGGCGAGAGCTTCCGGCTGGAAGGGGCGGTCGACGCCGGCATCGCCAACGACGACGCCACCGGCCTCGACAACGAGGTGCTGGCCGGCGTGGGGGTGAACGGGCAGTTCATCGGACCGTGGAACACCATCGTCCAGCTCAACCTGGGCGCCCCCGTCGCGGGACCGGACGACGGCTTCGTGGCCTACCTGGTGTTCCTCAAGCTGTTCAAGTAGGTGCCCGTGGACGACGAAGAAGACGACGATTTCCCCGAGGCGGTGGAGCTGCCGATCACCGACGTGCTCGACCTCCACAGCTTCCCGCCCCGGGACGTCCCGGACCTGGTCCGCGCCTGGCTCGACGAGGTCGTGGCCCAGGGCTTCACCGAGGTGCGCATCATCCACGGCCGCGGCGTCGGCGTGCAGCGACAGACCGTGCG
>JBIOYC010000257.1:0-22980 GCA_044869955.1 Thermoanaerobaculia bacterium
CTCGAGCACGGCCCGCGCCTCGCCGATCACCTCCGGGCCGATGCCGTCGCCCGGCAGCAAGGCGATGCGCGCCCTCACCCGATTCCTCCCCTGCGGGTGTCCAGGGGAAAGGGATGGTGGGCAGCGAAGGCGGCGATCTCCTCCCGAGCGCTGAGCAGGAGGTCGAGAGAGTCCTGACCGGCGAGCAGGCAGTGGCGGGCGAAGGGGTCGATGGCGAAGGAGGCTCGGCCGGCCTCGCCCCAGCGCACCTCAGAGGCTTCGAGGTCGACGGTGATCTGCGCCTCGGGGGAAGCGCTCAGGAAGGTCTCGAGCGAAGCGGCGGAGGCCGGGGCGATCTCCGCCGGAACCAGGCCGTTCTTGGTGGCGTTGCCGCGGAAGATGTCGGCGAAGCGGGGCGAGATCACCGCCCGGAAGCCGAAGTCGGCGAGGGCCCACACCGCATGCTCCCGCGAGCTGCCACAGCCGAAATTGGGCCCAGCGACCAGGATCTCCGCACCGCGGGCCGCGGGCTGGTTGAGGACGAAGTCCGGCCGCGGCGCGCCCGTGGCGTCGAAGCGCCAGCCGGCGAAGAGGGCGGCGCCGAGGCCGGTACGGGTGGTGCCCTTCAGATGCTCCGCGGGGATGATCTGGTCGGTGTCGACGTCGGGCCGGGGGAGCACCACGGCCCGGCTGGTGACCTGGGTGAAGGGGCGGCTCATCGGGCGAGCTCCAGATGGGCCAGCTCGCGGGCATCGGCGATGGACCCAGCCACGGCCGAGGCGGCGGCGGTGGCGGGGCTGGCCAGGAAGGTGCGTCCCCCGGGCCCCTGGCGGCCCTCGAAGTTGCGGTTGGTGGTGGAGACGGCGTACTGGCCGGGGGCGAGGCGGTCACCGTTCATCGCCAGGCACATCGAGCAGCCGGCCTCGCGCCACTCCGCGCCGGCCTCGACGAAGATCCGCGCCAGGCCCTCTTCCTCGGCCCGGCGCTTCACTGCCTGAGAGCCGGGCACCACCAGCATGCGCACGTTCGGGGCCACCTGCCGGCCGGCGAGCACGGCGGCCGCCTCGCGCAGGTCGGAGAGTCGGGAGTTGGTGCAGCTGCCCACGAAGACCACGTCGATCCTCCGGCCGAGCAGGGCCTCCCCGGGCTCGAGACCCATGTAGGCGAGGGCTCGCTCGAAGCTCTGCCTCTTCTCCTCCGGCACGCTACCGGGCTCGGGCACGGCACCGCTCACCGGCGCCCCCATGCCCGGATGAGTGCCCCAGGTGATCATCGGCTCGAGGCCGCCGGCGTCGAAGGCGACCTCCCGGTCGAAGCGGGCGCCGGGGTCGCTCGGCAGCCGCCGCCACGCCGCTACAGCCCGCTCCCAGGCTTCGTCCCGGGGCGCGAAGGACCGGCCTTCGAGATAGGCGAAGGTGGTCTCGTCCGGGGCGATCAGCCCCGCCCTCGCCCCTGCCTCGATCGACATGTTGCACACCGTCATGCGGCCCTCCATGTCGAGGGCCTCGATCGCCGGGCCGGCGTACTCGAACACCGAGCCGGTGCCGGCGTCGATGCCCAGCCGGGCGATCAGGCCGAGGATCAGGTCCTTGGCGCCGACGCCGGGGGCCAGCCGCCCCCGCGCCTCGATGCGGAAGGTCCGCGGGCGTTGGGCGAACAGGCATTGGGTGGCCAGCACGTGGGCGACCTCGCTGGTGCCGATGCCGAAGGCCAGGGCCCCGAAGGCACCGTGGGTGCTGGTGTGGCTGTCGCCGCAGACGATGGTCATGCCCGGCCAGGTCAGGCCCAGCTCCGGCCCGATGACGTGAACGATGCCCTGCCGCTCGCTGCCCAGGGGCAGGAGGGGGATGCCATGGCGCCGGCAGTGGCCGGCGAGGGCCTCGAGCTGCGCGGCGGCCGGGGGATCGATCGCCGCCAGGGCGCCCAGGGAGATCCCCGGCGCGGTGGGGGTGGAGTGATCCATGGTCGCCAGGCACCGTCCGGGGAAGGCCACGGGCAGGCCCCGCCGCTCGAGCTCGGCGAAGGCCTGCGGGGAGGTGACCTCGTGAATCAAGTGGAGGTCGACGAAGAGGGTGGCCGGCAGGCCCTCCTGCTCCGACCGGACGGTGTGCGCCTGCCAGATCTTCTCGAACAGGGTGCGGGGTCCGGGGCAGCGCTCAGCCGACATGGGCTCGCTCCCCTGCGAGGGCCAGCAGATCCCCGTCCGTGACCCGCTTCCGGCGATCGGCCAGCTCCTTGAAGCGCTCGAACGCCAGAAGCAGCGCATCGCCCTCCAGGGCGAGGCCGAGCTCAGTCAGCCGGGCCTGGAGGGCGTGCCGTCCGCTGTGCTTGCCGAGCACCAGGCGGCTGCCCGAGCGCCCCACCGTTTCGGGGCGCAGGATCTCGTAGGTGCGCTGGTCCTTGAGCATGCCGTCCTGGTGGATTCCCGCCTCGTGGGCGAAGGCATTCTCTCCCACGATCGCCTTGTTGGGGGCCACGGTGAAGCCGGTCGACGCGGCGACCAGGCGGCTGGCAGCGTCGATCTCCCGGGTGTTGATGCCAGTCTCGAGGCGGAAGCAGCGGGGCCGGGTGGCGAGGGCCATCACGACTTCTTCGAGGCTGGCGTTGCCAGCCCTCTCGCCGATGCCGTTGATCGTCACCTCGGCCTGTCGGGCTCCGGCGGCGAGGCCGGCCAGAGTGTTGGCGGTGGCGAGGCCGAGGTCGTCGTGGCAGTGGACCGACCACACCACGCCGTCGGCGCCGTCGGTCTCGGCGCGCAGGCGGCGGATCAGGGCGGCGTACTCCTCGGGGACGGTGAAGCCGACGGTGTCGGGGATGTTGAGGGTGGTGGCTCCCGCCGCCACGGCCACCGACAGCACCTCGACCAGGAAGGCAGGCTCCGAACGGGTGGCGTCCTCGGGGGAGAACTCGACGTCCGCGCACAGCTCCCGGGCATGCGCCACCATGGTGCGGACTCGCTCCACCACCTCGGTGCGGGTGCTCTGGAGCTTTTTCTCGATGTGCAGGTCGGAGGTCGAGAGGAAGGTGTGGATCCGGGGGCGGGCAGCGTGGCGCACCCCCTCCCAGGCGGCCTCGAGGTCGGCGCGGGTGGTGCGGGCGAGGCCGGCGATGATCGGTCCTGCTTCGCCGCCGACCTCGGCGGCGATGGTGGCGACGGCAGCGAGGTCGTCCGGACTGGCGGCGGGAAAGCCGGCCTCCAGCACGTCGACGCCTAGCCGGGCCAGCTGGCGAGCGACCTCGAGCTTCTGGTCGCTGGTCAGGCTGGCACCCGGGGCTTGCTCGCCGTCCCGCAAGGTGGTGTCGAAGATCGTGACGCGTTCAGTGGGCTGACTCTCCATGGCCACGGCTCCCCCCTAGACCAGCACGGCCTCGTGGCGGGGCACGGGGGTGAGCCAGCCTCGGCGGTCCGGCCGCCGGCCGCTCGCGATCGCCAGCCAGGCCTCCGAGAGGCGGCGGGTCCAGGGCCCCGGCTCGCCGGCCCCGATCGGCAGCCCGTCGGCCTCGACCACCGGGGTGATCTCGGCCGGACCGCGAGTGAGGAATGCCTCGTCGGCGAGGTAGACGGCCTCGCGGGAGATCGGCTCCGTGGCACAAGGCAGGCCCAGCTCCTCGGCCAGGGTGAGCACGGTGTCCCGGTCCACCCCGGCGAGCCGGGGCCAGGACTCGGGGGGCGCGATCAGCCGGTCCCCGCGCACCACGAAGAGTCCGCGCCGGCCACCCTGGGCCACGAAGCCCTCGGGGTCGAGAGCGAGCGTCTCCTCCGCCATCCCTCCTGCCGCGAGGCCGATGGCCACTCCCCGCTCCCGCACCCGGCCGGCCCGCTCGGCGTCCGGCACCCGCGCCAGTACGCAGACGTGGGTGCGGCGGGCCCGGAAGACCACGGGGCCCACCTCACAGCGACCGCCGCCGTGGAGAGCGGCCGTCTCGACGCAGCCGCGGGCGAGGTCTCGCACGCTGCCACCGCTGCCGGGCGTCAGGTGCCGGATGCGACAGAGGTCGAGCAGGCGCTCGAGGTGATCGGCGAGTCGGAAGAGCCGCGGCCCATCGAGGGTCTCGTAGGCGGGAACCTCCGCTCGCAGGCTGCCCGCGGGCTCGCCCGCGAGGGAGCTGACCTCGGCAGGGGCGTCCCGCCAGTCGATCCAGTCCCCGTCCAGCCAGATCCACGCGTTTCCTTGCCGAGCTCGTTGCATCGCCGTTCTCCGCCGGGTCGTCGGGCCCAAAAAACAAAAAGCCCCCAGCTCATCGCCGGGGGCTTCGGGATCGTTCGGGTCCTGGGTTACGGAACGCCTACGTCGCCCCCTCGATGGAGGTGCTAAGGAGGAGGGCCAGGAGGAGCGAGGGGGCCGGGGCGTTCATTGGCGGTGGATGCTACGGGGCCGGGAGGCGGGGGTCAATCGCCGGGGGCCCGGAAGCTGTCAGGAAAACGGTGGTGATGCTCCGCCTTCCATCGCTGATCCCGAATGTGCTAGGAAGCCGGCGTGATCTCACAGGCCACGATTCCGCCTCCCCGGCCCGGTCGCTGGGAGGAGCGGGCCGGTGGCGCCCTGTTCCGGGCGTTGGCACCTCGCCTGGAGGGCGAAGCGATCCCCGAGACGCCAGCCGCCCTGGCTCCTTTCGAGGAGCTGAGCCTGCCCCGCCGGCGCGGGCCCGGCGTGCTCACGGCCACCTGGTTCCCGCAGCCGGGGGAGACCCGAGGCGGCGCTCTCCTCCTCCACCCCTGGATGCCCTGGGGCAAGGCCTACTTCCATCGCCGAGGCCGCATCGCCTCCCTGCGCGAGGCGGGCTACGGCGTGCTGGCCCTCGACCTCCCGGGCTTCGGTGGCAGCCACCCCTCGCCCGGCTTCTACGATTCCGCCGTGGTGGAGGGGCTCGAGGCCCTGGCCCGGTGGGTTCCCGGCCGCCCTCTCCACGTCTGGGGAGTCTCGAGCGGCGGCTACTGGGCCCACCTCGCCCTCTCGGGCCGCCTCGGCGTGGCCGGAGCCTTCTTCGAGGACGTCTCGCCGCATCTCCTGGAGTGGTCCTGGCGCACGGCACCCTGGGGCCGGCCGTGCTACGTGCTCTACCGCTTCGCCCTCCCTCGGGCCTACCGTTTCCTCGACGCCCGCCGGCACGCCGCCGCCCGGGCCGTGCCCGCCGTGGCCTACGTCAGTGGCGAGCGCGACCGCGGCATCCGCCCCGAGGACACCCATGCCCTGGCCGACGCCGCCGGCGCCGAGCGATTCGTCGTTCCCGAAGCCGAGCACCTGGGCTCGATCAAGCGGGCCGGGCCGGAAGTCATCGCAGCCGCGCTCGCGACCTTCGAGCAAGGTGAGCGGCGATCTCCGCTTCAAGATCAGTGAACTGATCTTGATTGGCATATTTCTCGGCCAAGACTAGTTGACTGATCTTGTTGATCTGATCTACCATCCAAGATCAGGGCGCTGACCTTATAGGCCATGAAGACGATCCCTTCTCACCAGATCCACTCCCGCCTGCGAACGGACAACCCCTGGTGGGAGGCTGGCAAGGAGGCTCCGGTTCTGGAGTGGAGCCTGCGGCCTCGGCCCTATCTGCGCCCATTCCTCGGCTTGCTCCAGGACCGCACCCTGCGCCGGGCGGTCGTCCTCATGGGACCTCGCCGAGTCGGCAAGACGGTGATGATCCACCACGCCGCCCAGGCCCTGCTCGGCGAGGGTGTGGATCCTCGCCGGCTCTGGTATCTCTCGGTCGACCATCCGCTCTACAACGGTCTCGACCTCGAGCGCCTGCTGGTCCTCGCCGGAGAAGCTTCAGGGATCGACCCGGGCGAGGGCGAGGTCTTCGCGTTCTTCGACGAGGTCCAGTACCTCAAGGCCTGGGAGGTGTCGCTCAAGTCCCTGGTCGATCGTTTCCCGAGTCTGCGCCTGGTGGCCTCCGGCTCGGCGGCGGCGGCCCTGCGGCTCAAGAGCCTCGAATCGGGGGCCGGCCGGTTCACGGACTTCTTCCTGCCGCCCCTGACCTTCTACGAGTTCCTGCTCCTCCAGGGGGAGGAAGACCTGGTGGAGCCGGTCTTCGACGGTCCGGCCATCACCGACGACATGCCCACGGTGAACGCCCGCTTCATCGACTATCTGAACTTCGGCGGCTACCCGGAGGCGTTGTTCTCGCCGTCGGTCCAGGCGGACCCAGCCCGCCACATCAAGGGCGACATCATCGACAAGGTGCTGCTGCGGGACCTCCCCAGTCTCTACGGCATCCAGGACATCCAGGAGCTCAACTACCTCTTCACCACCCTGGCCTTCAACAGCGGGGGTGAGGTCTCCCTCGACCAGCTCGGCAAGAGCTCCGGTGTAGCCAAGAACACCATCAAGCGATACCTGGAGTATCTCGAGGCCGCGTTCCTGATTCGGATCCTCCACCGCATCGACCGCGGCGGGAAGCGCTTCCTGCGGGCCAACTTCTTCAAGGTCTACCTGACCAACCCTTCGATGCGGGCAGCGCTGTTCTCAGCCATCGGGCCGGAGGACGTCGACGTCGGCTCGCTGGTGGAGACGGCCATCCTCTGCCAGTGGTTCCACCGAGAGGTGCCCCTCCACTACGCGCGCTGGAGCAACGGCGAGGTAGACCTGGTGCGCCTGGGCCTCGCCACTCGCAAGCCCGCCTGGGCCCTCGAAGTGTGCTGGACCGACCGCAGCGTCCAGCGACCTCGCGAGCTCAAGAGCCTGGTCGACTTCTGCCACTTCACGGGACTGCAGAAAGCGTGGCTCACCACTCGTACGGCCCGCGGCAAGCTGGTGATCGACAGCGTCGAGATCGAGTACTTCCCGTCCAGCCTCTACGCCTTCACGGTGGGCTACAACAGCGTCCAACAGAAGGCCGGGGCACCGCCCCCGCTGGTGTTCTCGGCGTAGGGGTGGGAGGGCAGGCCCCTGTGCCTGCCCCTACTCGCGCCCCACCGGATAGAGCAGGTGGCGCTCGTCGTAGAACGGCGTTCGCTCGTAGAACCACTGCAGCCGAGCGCGGGGGTCGGCGGCGAAGGCTGCGTCCTCGGCGAGCTTCTTCTCGAAGGCGGCGGCGAGGGCCGGATCCTCGGCGAGCATCGCCGCGGCCATGGGCTCCATCACGTAGGCCTCGACGTACTCCGTGCGCTGTAGGACCTCGTGGAAGAAGCCCCACTGGAAGAACGAGTCCGGCGAGGCCGGCTCGAGCAGCAGCACGGCCAGGTCCCCCAGCGGCTGGTCGGTGGGCACCCGCACCGAGCCGGCCGGGAAGCGCTCGCGGCGCCGTTCCGGTACGGCAGTGGCGGTGGCCGTCACCCGTCCCTCGAACGGCTCCTCGGTCAGCTTGGCTGCGGTCAGCCGAACCATCTCCACGTCTACCTCTCGCGCCTCGCCGATCACCTCGAAGCGGATGCCGTGGAGACGCAGACGCTCGATCACCTCCGGCCAGGTCGGTGGCACCCAGTAGGCTCTGGGCCGGGTCGCCTGCCGCCCCGGCTGGGTGATGTCGATCCACGGCACGGTCACTGTCCGAGGCTGGCCGGTCCACGCTACGTAGTCGCGGCCGGTGACTTTCGAGCGCGCGAGGTGCGAGACGACCGCCTTCATCTCGAAAGTGCTCGGCGTGCCCTGGCGGGGCACCCAGTCGAGGGTGACCATCGGCGCATTGCGGCCACGGTCCTCGGCGGTGGCCTGCCGTAGCGCCGATCCCGAGCGGCCGAGCTCGGCGAGAGTGCTCTCGAGCAGCACGTAGGTGCCGAGCACCCGCTGGTCGTAGGGCTTCAGGGAGTGGTTCTCGACCAGGAGAGAGGCGAGGTGGCGGGCGTCGCCGTAGCCGTGGGACAGGCGTGGCCCGGTGTTACCCCGCAGGTTGCCCTTGGTCGGGTCGGTCTCGTCCTGGAGGAAGATCAGCGGCCCGGGAACGTGCCCCGCGGCTTCGAGATCTCGATCGAGGGCCGGGAGGAGCTGCCCTTCCATCCACCCGGCGATGGCCGGCGAGTGGCCGGTGCGGCCGTTGGTGCCGAAGGTGATGTCGTACTGGTAGTCGGCGCCGTCGGTGACGTGGAGGTCGAGGTAGAGGTCCGGCTGGTAGCGCTCCAGGGCCTGCACCACGGCGACGGTCTCAGGGGCGTCCAGCTTGGCGTAGTCGCGGTTGAGGTTGAGGTTGCGCGCCGTGGTGCGCCAGCCGGAGACCTCCGGTCCGCGCTGGTTGATCCGCGAGAAGCGCGAGGAGCGCTCGTGGGCGTCGACCGAGAGGATGGGGACGAACAGGAAACTGGCGCGCTCGAGCAGAGCACGTTTCTTGCCGGTCACCAGCAGGTCGCGCAGCAGCATCAGACCGGCGTCCTTGCCGTCGATCTCCCCCGAGTGGATGCCCGCCTGGGCGAAGAGGATCGGCTTGCCGGCGGCGGCCAGGGCCTCGGGCGTCGAGGCCCGGTCGAGCGACGCGATGGCGAGCCAGATGTCCCGCCCCTGTGGGCTCTTGCCCAGCGACACCAGAGAGAGCTCGGGAGAGGACGCGTCCAGGCGCTTCAGCCAGGCCACCGTCTCGTCGTAGCTCGGGGTGGTGCGAAAGCCGGCGGCTTCCGAAGGCGTGACCCAGGGATGGTCCGCCGGCAGAGCCAGGGCGCGGGTCTCGCCGCCCCAGGGAGGCAGGGGCGGCAGGATCGTCGTGTCCTTGGCGGAGCCGGCGGCCAGGACCGCGGACGATGCGCCGAGGCCCACGGTACAGAGAAGGCAGGCGCTGAGACAATGTCGGAGGCTCATGGAAGGCTCCCTCGAAGGTCGGCTACCAAAGAGTATCGACCGGGTCGTAGTGGCGAAGCCGCTCGTCCCGGGTCACCAGAGGCACCGAGAGAGCGAGGGCCGTAGCGACCAGGATGCGATCGGCGGGGTCGTCGTGCAACGGCGGCGGCAGCAGCACCGAGCGAGAAGCGATGCGCGGACTGATCGGCACCGTGCGCACAACGGGCAGGGCCTCGATCTGGGAGAGCCAGTCTTCGACGTGCTGCGAGAGGACCAACCGTCCTTTGGTGACCAGAAGAGCCACCTCCCAGAACGTGATCGCCGAGACCAGAACCTCGTTGCGCTCCGCTGCCCCGGAGATGGCGGACGCCGCGGCGGCGGAGAGCTCGCCCGAGCCGTTGGTCCACCACACCAGGACGTGGGTATCGAGCAGGATCACCTCAAGCCTTCCCAGAGCTCGAGCCCCACGGGCTCCGTCGGCTCGTCGTACTGGACGACGGTACCTCGCAGCGAGCGCAGTACGTCTTCCAGGTCCCGCACGAAGGGCACCAGCCGCAAGACCGGCTTCCCGCGCTCGGTGATCACCAGCTCCTCCCCGGTTTGCTGGACCTCACGGAAGAGCTCCAGGGCTCGCGGCTTGAACTGTGACTTCGAGACCTCTTTGGCCATGCGACCTCCTTCGTGACCTGGTCACATTACCACGGTCATCTGAGGCCGGGTTCGGTAGGGTCCAGCGCCGCCCGGCAGCTCAGAGCTTGAACAGAGCGTCGAAGGCGGAGCGGGCGTCGGTGGGGGTGGCCGGGGCGTCCTTGTCACGAGCGAACTCGACCGCCACCCGGGGCTGGAAGAGGGAGCAGGTGTTGGCCTTGGTCTTCTTGGCGACCCGCTCCTCGATCGGTTGTCGACACTCCTTGGGCGCCGAGGTGTCGAAGGAGGTGCAGTGGCTGCAGGTGTGGAGGTCGGTGTGGCACTTCTGACAGGTCGCGGCAAAGGCGTCCGGAGCCGGGGGGTCCAGGCGGGCACCGCAGGCCGCGCAGCGGAAGGTCTGGGTGGTCGGGGCGCCCAGGCCCCGGCCGCGGGGCCCTTCCTTGCGCTCGCCCGGAGGCCGCGGCGTGCTGGACCGCTCCCGGGGCTCCTCGCTCTGGTAGCCGCGCTGGCGGTACTTGCGATCGGACATGGTCCAGCGATTCATACCACAGCTGGGATATCCTGAGCCCCTTCCAGGAGACCCCCGATGGAGCTCGCCGAAGGCTTCCTCGCCAGCGCACGTCAAGAGGCAAACCGTTACCGGCAGCTGGCCGAAAGAGCCCTTGCCCAGGTCGGGGACGAGGGCTTCTTCGCCTCTCTCGACGATGACACCAACAGCCTCGCCGTGCTGGTCAAGCACCTCGGCGGCAACTTGCGATCGAGGTGGACCGACTTCCTCACCACCGACGGCGAGAAACCCGACCGGAACCGCGACAGTGAGTTCGAGATCGGCCCGGAGGACCGTCGCGAGACCTTGATGGAGAGCTGGCGCGTGGGCTGGGTTGCCCTCGAGGAAACCCTCGCCGGCCTCGGGGCCGAGGATCTCACCCGCACCGTCACCATCCGCTCCGAGCCCCACACCGTGGTGCTCGCCATCCAGCGCCAGCTGGCTCACACCTCCTACCACGTCGGCCAGATCGTCCAGCTCGCTCGCCACTTCCGCTCGGGGCCCTGGCAGAGCCTGTCGGTTCCCCGTGGTGCCTCGGTGGAATTCAACCTCCGGATGCGCGAGCGCTTCGGAGCGGGAGGAGCCTGAACCGGCGTGGCCAGGAACCTCTCGGACTCGCAACTGCTGGCCCGTCTAGTCGCCTTCGATTCGACCAGCGCCAAGAGCAACCTGGAGATTGCGGGCTTCCTGGCGGACTACCTCGACGGACCCGGGGTGCGTATCGACCGCTTTCCTTCCGCGGACGGTGACAAGGTCAACCTGGTCGTGGAGGCTGGGCCGCCCACCGGGGACGACCGCCGGGGCCTGGTGCTCTCCGCCCACATGGACGTGGTGCCCGCCGGGGAGGGTTGGAGCCACGACCCCTTCACCCTGACCGACGGCGGCGACCTCTTCTTCGGCCGGGGCTCGGCGGACATGAAGGGCTTCCTCGCCCTGGCGGCGAACGCCATGCGCCGCGCGAGCGCCACTGCCCTCCGCCATCCGCTCGCCCTGGTGCTCACCTACGACGAGGAGGTCGGCTGCCTGGGCGCCCAGCGGCTGGTGGCCAGCTGGCCCGAAGGACGCTTCCTCCCCTGCGCCACCCTGGTGGGCGAGCCGACCCGCCTGCGGGCCCTGACCCGGCATAAGGGGCACCTCACCTTGCGCCTGACGTTCAGCGGCGTCTCCGCCCACAGCGGCTATCCCCATCTCGGCAAAAGCGCCATCGAGCCGGCCTCCGAGGCCGTGGCGGCCCTCGCTCGGCTGCGGCGCCAGCTCGCCGGTGAGCACCCGGAGGGCGGCGAGGCCTTCCCCGAGACACCTTACGTGGCCCTGAACGTCGGCCGTATCGAGGGGGGCGAGGCGGTCAACGTCGTCCCCGACCGCTGCGTCGTAGAGCTGGGCCTGCGCCTTCTCCCTGGCATGGCGGCCGAGCCCTGGGTGGAGCGGGTGCGATCCGCGGTCTCGATGGCCGTCGGCGGGGAAGGTTGGGGGCTCGAGGTGTTGCGCTTCACCCCGGCGTTAGCGACGTCCGAGGAGGCCGCGATCGTCCGCCACCTGAAGGGTCTCTTGGGTCAGAGTGAGACCCTGTCCGCCTCCTACGCCACGGACGGCGGGCGCCTCTCCGAGCTGGGGCTCGAGCCGGTGATCTGCGGCCCGGGGGACATTGCCGTCGCCCACAAGCCGGACGAGCACGTGCCCAAGGCCGATCTCGAGGCTGCGGCCCGGCTGGTCGACCGCCTGATCACCGACTTCTGCCATGCCTGACGCCTCGATCGCCCAGGTTCTCGAAGCCGAGCTGACCTACCTCGAGGGTCGCTTCGTCCGCGGCGTCCAGGTCGCCCTCGACGCCGTCGGCCGCATCCGCGACGCCGGAGCCCTCGGCCTCGCCCCCACCCGGACGTTTCTCGGTCGCGCCCTGCTCCCCGGCTTCGTCAACGCCCACTCCCACGCCTTCCAACGGGGCCTGCGTGGCCGGGGCGAGAGCTTCCCTGCCGGGGCCGGCAGCTTCTGGACCTGGCGCGAGGCCATGTACGGCCTGGCGGGCTCCCTCGACGGCGCCGACTTCGAAGCTCTCTGCACCCACACCTTCGAGGAGATGCGGGCCGCCGGCATCACCAGCGTCGGTGAGTTCCACTACCTCCACCACGAGTCCGACCACGACTTCGCCTTCGACGAGCGGATCCTCGCCGCCGCAGCCGCAGCCGGCGTCCGCCTCGTCCTGCTCCTCGCCTACTACCGGACGGGCGGCATCGGCCGGCCTCTCTCTCCCGGCCAGCGGCGCTTCGAGACGCCGGACCTCGAGACCTACTGGCGACAGATCGATCGGCTCTCGGCGCGGCTCGACCCGTCAAGCCAGAGCCTGGGCATCGTCGCCCACAGCATCCGTGCCGCGAGCCCCGAGGAGATCGCCGTCCTCCATGAGGAGGCCCGCCGCCGGGGCCTCCCCTTCCACCTCCACGCCGAGGAGCAGCAGCAGGAGATCGCCGACTGCCGGGATGCCTACGGGCGAGGGCCGCTCGCCCTCCTGGCCGAGAAGCTCCACCTCGGCGGCGCCACCACCGCCGTGCACGCGACTCACTCGACGCCCGAGGACCTCGACGGCTGGCTGAGGCCGGGTGCCCGGATCTGCCTCTGCCCCTTAACCGAGGCCAACCTGGGAGACGGCCTCGCCGACCTGCCGACCATGGCCCGGTGGCCGAGCCAGCTCTGCCTGGGCACGGACAGCAACGCGCGGATCTCGATGCTCGAGGAGATGCGCTGGCTCGAGTACGGGCAACGCCTCGCCGGCCAGCGGCGAGGGGTGCTCACGGACGGCGACGGCGAGGTGGCGCCCTTGCTGTTCCGGGCCGCAACGGTCAACGGCGCGGCCAGCCTCGGCCTGGCGGCGGGTGAGATCACCGCCGGAGCCTGGGGGGACCTGGCGGTGATCGACCTCGGGCACCCCTCGCTGGCCGGCTCGACGCCCGAGACCCTCCTCGCCGCGCTCGTCTTCGGCGGCGGCGACGAGGTGATCGTCGAGACGGCGGTGGGCGGCCGCTTCCGCCGGCACCGGAGCTGAGGCGGGATGGCGACACCGAGGCGGAGCGCTCTGGCGGCTTGCTGGCTCGCTCTCGCCGCCTGCCGGGCCTCGCCCGTCGGTGACGAAGCCCGGATGCCGTCGGCACCTCAGGCGCCGGAGCTCGCGGCCCTCGAACCGCCACCCGCCCTGATCGAGGCGGCCTCCCGGCTCGGGCTGCCGGCTCCGGAGCTTCTGTCCCTCGAGGGACTGACCTTCCCGGTCGACGACCAGGGCCCGATCGCCGCCTCCTTCTACTTCCTGTCGTCGGGCTTCTTCGAGGCCGGGGAAGTTCGGCGCTTGCTCGCCGCCGTGGCTCGGCACGATCCGAATCGCCGCCTCTTCCTGTTCACCGACGAGGCCCTCGAACGGGACTTCTCCAAGGCGAGCCTGCCGACGGTCGAGGTCGTGAGGACGGCCGCCCTCCCCTTCTCCCCCTGGCCGCGCGACCCCTTCGCGATCACCCGCGACGCCCGAGGCAACGTGGTCCTGGTGGCCCGCGGCCGCCTGCAGCCGGGCCGGGAGGACGACGTGTGGATGGCCGCGGAGGTCGCGAAGGCCCTGCCGGCCTCCCTCGCCGGCCCCGAGGGTCGAGCCCGCTGGGCCCTCTCGCCGGTCTACTTCCACAACGGCCAGATGCTGCCGGAGCGCTCCGCCCTGCGCCTCTCGGTGCACTCGGTCGAGCCTCTGGCCCTGGAGATCGCCGGCCTGTCCCAGGTGCCGGCCGACCGCTTCGGCACACGGGCGGGGATCGCGCCCTACTTCGCAGCTGCCCGGCAGGCGATCGAGAGGGTGGCTCGGCTCTGGGGCCGAGGGGCTGAAGCGGTGCACCCGCTGCCCACGGGAAGCCCGGACGACGTGGCGCTGGTGGCCCGCCTCGGCGGGGGCGCCGGCTTCGACCTCGACTCCCTCGTCACCTTCCTCCCCCAGCCGGGAGGCCACGAGCTGGCGCTGGTGGCAGACGTCGCCCAGGGCCGGGACCTCCTCGCCGGCTTGCCGGCGGGTGACTGGGGGAGCTTCGCCGAGACCTACCGGCTCCAGCTGGACCGCACCACCGCACGGCAGCGTCTGGCGAGGCATCTGGAAGCTCCCCGCGCTCGTGGCCTGGGGGCCTTCCTCGACACCGTCGCCGCCCATCTGCGGGCGGCGGGCTATCGGGTCGAGCGACTGCCGATCCTGCTGGTGCCGATCGAGGCTCTGGCCGATGCCGGGAGCTTCCCCCCTGGCGACTTCCTGGTGAGCTGGAACAACGTCGTGCTCTCGCGGTCCGGCTCGGGCCTGGTGGCCGAGGGCTTCACCTCGGGCCTGCCCGCGGCCGACGAGGCGATCCGGCGCCTCTTCCGAGAGGCCGGCGCCGAGCTGGTGCTGCTGCCCCTGCTGCGCCAGAGCGTGGTCAGGAACGGCGGCTACCGCTGCGCTTCGAGCCACCTGCCCCGAGCCCTGGGAGAGGCATCGGCATCCATCCCATCTTCGTGAGGAGATCCCATGCGCCCTCGTCTCGTCCTGCTGCTTGCCCTGCTCGCGCCCTGGCCTTGCCTCGCCGGCGAAGAACAGGGCCCCACCGCTCTGGCCCCGCGCACGGTGACCGTGCTGGCCATCAACGACGTCTACCGCATCGAGGGGTTGGAGGGGGGCGAGGTCGGCGGCATCGCCCGGGTGCGGGCCCTGCGAGCCGAGCTGGAACGCGAGGACCCGGAGCTGCTGGTGGTCCACGCCGGCGACCTGCTCTTTCCCTCCTTCGCCAGCCGCCGCTACAAGGGCGCTCAGATGGTCGACGTGCTGAACCGGCTCGACGGTGCCCCGAAGCGCTTCGATCCACGCTTCTTCGTCACCTTCGGCAACCACGAGTTCGACCTCAAGCGCTGTGATCAGGCCGCGGACCTCGGACGGCGAGTCGCCGAGGCGGAGTTCCGCTGGCTCTCCGGCAACGTCGTCTTCGCCGAGACGGCCGACGGCCGCCCCCTCGTCGGGGGTGACAACGTGGTCCGCTCCGCGATCGTCGAGGCGAACGGCCTCAAGGTCGGCCTCTTCGGCCTCACCATCCCCACCGACGGAGTTCAGTACATCAAGGAGTTCCTCGGCCCCACTGCAACGGCACGGGGGCTGGTCCGCGGGCTTCGCCAGCAGGGGGCCGAAGTGGTGATCGGGGTGACGCACCTGGAGGTGGGCGACGACCTCGACCTACTCCGCGACCTGGGCGCCGAGGCTCCGGACCTCATCCTCGGCGGCCACGAGCACGAGAAGAGGGTCTGCGCCGCCAACGGGCGCTTGGTGATCAAGGCCGACGCCGACGCCCGCACGGCCACCGTGGCCCGCCTGACCCGCCATCCCGACGGCAGGGTCGAGGTCCGGCACGAGCTGCGGACCCTCTCGGGCCACGCGCCCGCCCCCGACCCGGCCGTCGAGGGCGCCGTCCAGGGATGGCAGCAGCGTCTGTCTCGGGAATTCTGCGCCGCCGAAGGGCAGGGGCCCGACTGCCTCGACCAGGCCCTCGCGCCCACGACGACCCTGCTCGAGGGCGAGGAGACCAAGGTCCGCTCCCGCGAGACCGGGCTCGGCGACTACCTGACCGACCTGATGCGCACCGGGTTCGCTCCGTGCGCCGCCCAGGTCGCCTTCCTCAACTCCGGCTCGCTGCGCCTGAACCAGGACCTCCCGGCGGGTACCGTGCTGACTCGCCGCCACCTGGAGGAGCTCCTCCAGTACGAGACCAAGCTCCTGTTGCTGCGGATTCCGGGCTCGACCCTGATCCAGGTCGCCGAGCACGCCGCTCGCGGCTGGCCGGGGACCGGTAGCTGGCTGCAGATCTCGGGCTTCACCTTCGAGCACGACCCGACGGGGCGAACGGTGAGAAACGTCTCGCTGCTCACGCCGGAGGGCCCTCGCGCCGTGCGGCCGAGCGAGGAGATCCTGGCCGTCACCAATCAGTTCCTGGTTGATCCGGCCCAGGGAGACCAGGACGGCTACCAGATGCTCGGGCTGGCCCAGGTCGTCAGCGACTGCTCGGTCAACGGGCTGGATCTGAAGAAGCGGGCTCTGGAGGCGATCGCGGCGAGCGCTCCGCAGGGAATCGCCCCGGTCACCGACGGCCGCATCCTGCAGCCGGAGCTCGAGGCGGGCGTGGGGCTCTGCGGCGGGACGACGTACTAGCCGGCCCCGAGCTTCTTGAGCTGCGGATCGTTCGGGTAGAGGCCCCGGGCGTAGGCGAGGAGGCGGGAGGCACCCTGGCGGTCCCCCAGCACCTTCAAGGTCTCCACCGCGAGGGCGTACGCAGCCGGCGAGCCGCCGTTCTGGTCGACCATCCGGCGCAGCGTCGCGACCGCCTCCTGCGGTCGGCCACTGTCCACCAGGACCAGAGCCAGGCGGCTGAAGGCATCGAGGCGGTCAGGGTTGATCCGGATCTCCTCCTCGAAGCTCTCGACCGCCGCCTCGTAGCGCCCCTCCCGTGCCTCCAGGTCCCCGCGAACGAAGAAGTAGTCGGCAGGCGCCGGCCCCGACTCCCGAGCGCGGCGCGTCTCGGCCTCCGTGAAGGCGGTCCTGGCTTCGCTGACCTTCCCCTGCCGTGCCAGGACCCTGGCGAGCAAGACCCAGCTCTTGACCTCGTCCGGCTCGGTGCGGGTCAGCTCGGTGGCCTGCTCGTGGGCCTCGGCGAAGTCCTCGGCCAAGAGGGCGATCTCGGCCAACTGCTGCTTCGCTCTCGCCGGCGAGGCGGTCAAGGCCAGCTCCGCGTGGGCCTTCGCCTCGTCGAAGCGCCCCAGCTCGGCGAGCAGGCCGGCCAGGGAGAGGGCGATCCAGGGCGAGCCGCCCGAGTTCTCGAGGGCGCGCTGGTAGACCTCGACCGCCTCGGTCCGGCGTCCCGCTCGCGCCAGCGCGACCGAGAGCTTGTCCCAGGCGTCCTGCATGCGAGGGTTGCCCTCGACCATCCTCTGCAGGAGGGGTACGGCCTCGTTCCACCGGCCGATGCCCATGAGGCGAGCCGCCTCCTTGAGGTCGCCGAGGCTGCTGATCTGCCCCCTGGGATCGGGTAAAGGGCCCTCGTCGACCAGGACCGGCGCGCCGGCATAGCCCAAGGCGGTGAGCTTGGCCTGAGTCTCCGGGTCCACCTCGCTCGGCTTGGCGAGGGCCTTGCGCAGGGGCTGGAGCTGGTCTCGCAGGGTCACGAACGCTCGCCGCTCCTGGAGGAGGACGTTCCTCTTCTGCCCAGAGTCCGCCACCAGGTCGAAGAGCTCCGGGTCCGGACCTTCGATGTAGTGGAAACGGCCGCCGACCAGCGAAGCGAGCTCACTCCAGCCCATGTGCAGACGGGGGTAGAAGGTCTCCGAGTAGATCCCCCGCTCGGCCTCGGTGGGGCCGAGGGTGGTCAAGGGCTTGCCGGCCACGCCGGCCGGGATCTCGAGGCCCAACCCGGCCAGGACGGTCGGCGTCACGTCGGCGAGCTGGGCAGGCACCGAGATCCGCTCCCCGGCCCGGGCGCCGCCCGGCAGCTTCACCATCAGGGGTACCTGGAGGGCCTCCCGGTAGAGGAAGATGCCGTGCTCCTCCTCGACGTGGTCACCCAGACCCTCGCCGTGATCCGACAGCACGATCAGCAGCGTGCGGTCGTAGAGCTTCCGCTCCTTCAGAGCTCCGACCAGCCGGCCCACCAGGCTGTCGGCGTAGGCCACCTCCCCGTCGTAGGGATGCTGGTAGCGGGATCGGAAGGGCTCCGGGGGCTGGTAGGGCGTGTGCGGCTCGTAGAAGTGCAGGAAGAGGAACGTCCGGTCTGCCTCGGCCCGATCCAGCCAGGAGAGGCCGAGCGCCAGGGTCTCCTCCCCCTTGCGCTGGAGGCCGCCCAGGGGCGTGTCCTTCTGGGTCTGGATCTTGTCCTCGTAGAAATCGAAGCCTGAGGACAGACCGGTGTCGCCGTG
This sequence comes from Thermoanaerobaculia bacterium, assembly GCA_044869955.1. Taxonomy (GTDB): domain Bacteria; phylum Acidobacteriota; class Thermoanaerobaculia; order Multivoradales; family SZUA-115; genus CALMKX01. Next base: position 17,821 of record JBIOYC010000257.1, read on the forward strand.
GAGCACGTAGGCCGAGACCGCGGCACCCGTCCGGTACCCGGCTTGATGCAGCAGCCGGGGCAGAAAGGGATGGCGGTCGGCAGCGAAGGGATAGCCGATGTTGTCCCGCACGCCGTGCTCGGGCGGCAACAGGCCGGTCAGTATCGAGACGTGGGAGGGCAGCGTGAGCGGGTAGTGGCTGTACGCCCGCTCGAAGAGGATCGAATCCTTGGCCAGCCCGGCGAGAGCCGGCGTCTCGATGGTGGTGTTGCCGTAGACGGATAGACGGTCGCTGCGCAGGGTGTCGATCGACAGGATGACGACCGGCGCGCCGGGCCACGGCCCTCTCTTGCCACCACCGCAGCCGGCGCCCAGCAAGGCCAAGCCTGCCAGGACACCGATCGCGAGGCGGCGGGCAAGGCGGGTCATCGACCGACGATCGGCAGCAGAGGCGCGGCGGGCGTCACAGGGCGGCCAGGAATTCCTTGGCCTCCGCCGCGCGCGGATGGTTCGGGTCGAGCTCGAGCAGCTTCAGGAAGTCCGCCTTCGCCTCCGCCGTCTTGTTCTGGTTCAGATAGCAGAGCCCGCGGTAGTAGTAGCCGTCGGGCAGGGCGGGATTGTCGTTGATCACTCGATCGAAGTAGGAGAGGGCCTCTGCGGTCTTGCCCTCGTTGAACTTCTGGATGCCGAGGTTCAGCAGGCTGTTGGGGTCGACCTTGAACTCGCCGATGATCCGGGCCTGGTAGGTAGCGGCCTCGGCTTCCTTGCCGTCGGCCAGGAGCAGGGTGACGATCAGTCGGAGGCTGTCCTGGTCGTCGGGGGCGATGGCCAGGGCCTTCTGGAGGGTTGCCAGGGCCTCGGTCTTCTTGCCCTCTTCGTAGTAGGTGCGGACGATGCCGCGCAGGATGGCTGGGTGGCTAGCCTGGTCCTCGATGGCCGCGATCGCCTTCTCGTACTCGGCTCGGGCCTCGGCGAACTTGCGCTCGATCATCAAGGCGTTGCCGCGCTCGATCATGCCGGCAGGGCTCTCGGCCTTGGACGCCTCGATCAGCTCCTTGGGGATCGGATTCAAGGAAACCCGCAGGGTCTCTCCGGGGCCGATGCCCTCCGCGATCACCCGGGCGGCACCTTCGGCGACCTTGTAGCCCTCCGCCTCGATGATCACCGTCCAGGTCCCGGTGGCCAGGCCCAGGGTCGACCAACGGCCCTTCTTGTCCGTGGTCAAGGGCTTCGGTCCCTGTCCCTCCTCGGCCAGGTAGAGAGTGACCTTGGCGCCGGCGATCGGGTTCTTGTTCTGGTCCGTGACGATGCCCTGCAGCCGTCCCCGGCCGGCCCAGTCCTGGGCCTGAGCCGTGGAGCCCAGCAGCAGAGAGCTGATGAGGAGCAGAGCGAAGCCAGTCGCGCGATGCATTGGAACCTCCGTCGAAAGCCGGAGTCTAGCGCGAACGGCCACAAAGAAAAACCGCCGGGGTTGCCCCCGGCGGCTTCACTACCCATCAGCGACCGGGCTTAGCGGAAGCTGAAGCGGGCGCCCAAGCGGAACACGCGCGGGCTGACGATCTCGCGGACGTAGTCGCCGGCGGTCAGGCCGGTGAGGACCAGGCTGCCGTCAGCGCGAACGTCGGTCTGGCCGTCGAGGTTGTTGTCGACGCCGGCGCGGACCGAGGACTCGGTCTGGAGAGTGTTGTTGTTGTTCAGCAAGTTGAAGCCGTCCACCGAGAGGGTGAGGCCGAAGTCGCTGAAGTGGAATTCCTTCTCCAGACGGGCGTTGAAGATGATCACGTCATCGTTGCGGTACGACTCGACGTCGGTGACGGCGAGGAAGTTCCGCGTACCGATGGCATCACCGGGGTTGGTGCGGACGTTGTAGGGGATCGGATAGCCCTCGCGTCCAGAGATGTTGGCCGCGACGTTGAAGCCCCACGGACGATCCGGAGCGATCTGGTAGAGACCGCTGATGTCGAACGCCCAGTTGCTGTTGATGAAGACGTTGCCCTTGGAGCCCGAGGTGGTGCCGGCGCCCAACAGGACGGCGCCACCGTCGATGGAGGTGCCCGGCAGGAGGTTGTTGCCCTCCTCGTTGGCGCCGTTCGGAACGTCCCACTCCCAGTCGCTCCAGGTCACGTGGCCACGAAGCAGCCAGCGGTTGGCCAGGCGCTTGTTGAAGGTGAAGCTGACACCGAGATAGTCCTGCTCACGATCGCCGTTGGTGAGGAACACACCACCATTGGTGGTCAGACCGGGCTTGAGCCGGCGGATCGGCACGACCTGGGTCGAGCCGTCCGGCAGGGTGACGATCAGGTTGCGAACCAGCTCGTAGTCGTTTTCAGTGTGGACACGGCCGAGGCTGCCGGCGGGCTCGCTGCCGTCCAGCACCAGACGCTCGTTCTCGAGGATGTCGCTGTACTTCCGGAACGTGGCCGAGAGGCCGATCAGGAACTCCGGCAGCAGCGAGTGCTCGACCGACAGGACCAGCTCGTCGGTGGTCGGAGCGTCGAGGTTCGAGTCGGTGATGTTGAGGGGGATGAGGCCCGGGTTGTTCGGATCGAAGCCGACGTAGAAGGCCGTGGGGCCGATCTCGTCCGGGGTGATGGCACCGTCACCGTTCGGGTCGTACCAGTAGAAGTAGTGGTACTGGTAGTTCGCCGGGTTGGTGTTGGAGACCGTGCCCGAAGCGAGCTGGTCGGCGAAGCGGGAGTAAGAGGCGCGGAGCAGGGTCTTGCGCTGCTCACCGAGGGCATAGGTCAGGCCCAGGCGCGGGGTGATGGACTCCCACTCGAAGCCCGGGTCGCCGCCGGCGAAGTTGCCGCCGCTGCCCTGCGCGCCCGTGATGACGTTGCCGTCGAAGTCGCGGAACGGGATCGGGCTGGCCGGGATGGTCGCCGGGTCGTTGGTGCCCTCCTGCAGGTCGTAGCGGATACCGAAGTTCGCCACGAGGTTGCCGAAGGTCATGGTGTCCTGGACGTAGAGCGACGTGTAGTCGACCTGGTCCGAGATGTTGCGGTCGGTACGGTTGAAGCCGAGCGAGAAGGCGGCGAGGCCGACCAGCTGCTGGCCCGGCCAGGTCGAGAAGGACTCGACCGTGATGGTGCGGTAGCTGACGCCGAAACGCAGCTCATGGCTGGTGGAGGCGACGTTGAAGAAGTAGTTGCCGTCGATCTTGTACTGCTCCGCCGGCCGGTCGGTCTGGTAGAGCAGGAAGCTGTTCGCCCAGACGCCACCGGTGTCCTGCACGACGTTCGGGAAGGTCGGGTCCCCGATGCCGCCGCCGATTGGCTCAAGCATGAACCCGCCCTCTACCTTGGAGGCCATGCCGGTCAGGTAGAAGTTCGAGTTGAAGATGTGGGTGTCCTCGAGCTTGTAGATCGGGGTGCCACCCGACTGATTCCAGGTCGTCGCCGGCGGACGGGTCGGACCGGCGTTGCGGCCGCTCTTCTTCTTGTCACCGAAGTGGTAGAAGGCGGTCAACGAGTTGTTCGCGCTGACCTGAGCGTTGATCTTGGCGGCGTAGGCCGGCAGCTCGGTCACGTCATGGCTACCAGGACCCGTGGCTCCCTGCACGCCGCGCAGGGTCAGGAGGTCGATCTCCTGGGTGCCGTAGGAGCCCCAGATCCACACGCGGTCCTTGACGATCGGGCCGCCACCCTCGGCGCCGTAGTCGAGGATCTCGACGATGGCGTTGCCCTGGCTGAAAGGCGGCTGGGCGTTGGAGTTCTGCACGCCATTGGCGCCAAAGACGGAGATCGTGCCGTTCGCGTTGCGGACCGCCCGGCTGGCGTTCCACAGACCGGCCTGGCCGAGCTCACTGTTGTCGAAGTCGAGGTCGGACTGGTAGCTCTCGTCGGTCAGGAAGTACCGGCCGGAGAACCGCCACTCGTTGGTGCCGCGCTTCGTCACCATGTTCATGGTCACGCCGCCGGTCGCCAGGGAGACGTCGGTGCCACCGGTGGTGACCTGCATCTCCTCGAACGAGTCGAAGTTGTAGTACGTCGGCGAGGAGCCGATCGCACCCATGTCGGTGATCACCACACCGTCCACGGCCCACACCGAGTTGTCGTCGTTGGTGCCGGGGCTGATGTAGGTCGACTGCTGGCCGCTCTCGTTGCCGCCGACGTTGACGCGGTCGACGAGCACACCCGGGGTCTGCTGCAGGATGACCCAGGGGTCGCGGGCGGTCGGGATCTTCTCGAGCTCGACCTGGGAGACGGTGTTACCGGTGGAGATCTTCCGCTCGTCGAGGAGCGGGCTCTCCGAGGTCACCGTGATGACCTCTTCCACTGCCGGGGTGAGGGTCACCTCGATGGTGGTGTTGCGGCCGACCGAAATGGTGATGTTCGGGTAGTCGACCGTGGAGAAACCTTCGAGCTCTGCTTTCAGCGCGAAGCCGCCCGGGGAGAGCCCCAGGAACCGGAACTGGCCTTCGGCGTTGGTCACCTGGACTTGCGGCGCACCGCCGCCCGTGAGGGAGACCGTGACGCCCGGGAGCGGAGCTCCCTGGTTGTCCGTGACCGTACCGTAGAGGTTACCGGTCTGCAGCTGAGCGAAAGCCGAGCCCGCGCCCACCAGCAGCGCGAGCGCTGCGAGGACGAGAACCTTCCGCCATTGGATTAGGCTGCTCATGCGAATGAAACCTCCTGTGAAGGATGGTTTACGAAAGCCTCTTCCCCCTTGTGGGGCAGAAGCAGAACGCGCAGTTGGGAAGTCTGAGACGCAAGTATCTCACAGCTGGCTCGGCAGGCTGCCGAGGGAGCCTCGAGCTCCTGGTCTCGTCGTTCTGGACGCGCTGACGCTGGACTGTAACAGGGCATTCGCCGATGGGTCAAGCAACCCCAGTGCCACCTTTCAGCGCTTCATGCTGTTGTCGCATCTCGCTGAGGACAGGCCAGTTAGGTGAACCGACCAGAAGGTGACCAAGGGGGTCACAAAAGCCAATCCAAGATCTTGGAGAGGTGCCGTCCAAAGCCTTGGAGAATCCGGCTCCCTGCCCTCGATTCTGCCCCTGCGGAACCTGGACGGGCGATCGATCGCGAGAGGATAGGCTCTCTCGGAACGGTGCTTGCACCCGATTCGGTCGCTGCCCTGGCGGGTGGCGACCGCGACCCCACGGAGACGACATGACCGCCGCCCGAGCTCTCTTCGCCTCGACTCTCGCCGCCTCACTGGTTCTCGGCGCCTGCGCCC
>JBIOYC010000258.1:0-2199 GCA_044869955.1 Thermoanaerobaculia bacterium
CGCGGCGAGCACGCACTCCGCCGCTATCCGAATGGCGAGGAGCGCTGCATCGCCTGCAAGCTCTGCGAGGCCATCTGCCCGGCGCAGGCGATCACGATCGAAGCCGGTCCTCGCCGCAACGACGGCACGCGGCGCACGACCCGCTACGACATCGACATGGTCAAGTGCATCTACTGCGGCTTCTGTCAGGAAGCCTGCCCGGTCGATGCGATCGTCGAAGGACCGAACTTCGAGTTCGCCACCGAGACGCGCGAGGAACTGTATTTCGACAAGGCGAAGCTGCTCGCCAACGGCGACCGCTGGGAGCGCGAGCTGGCGCGCAACATCGAGATGGACGCGCCGTACAGATGAGTGTTGCTTTGGCTCTCACGTTCCCCACTCACGTCATCCCGGCGAAGGCCGGGATCCAGTTCACGCGCTCTGCCGTAGGCCTCTGGATTCCGGCCTTCGCCCACTGGTGTCCGGGATTGTGTTGGGTGAGTCAAAGTGCACGGCAGACTTTGCCTCGGATTGAGGCCAGGAATCGGGTTTCCACACTCGATTTCTGGAGGTCCACCGTGCCCGTGGTTGATAGCGTTTTCCGCCGTCTTCTGGAACCGCTCGATCGTCGCGTCGTGAACCGCATCGTGGCGGCGCAGGACGGCAACCGGCATGTTGGCGAAGGCGTGGGGGCGTGGACCTGCCAACGCCATCTCAAGGCGCTTCTGTTCGCCCAGTTTGCCGGGCTCGACAGCCTGCGTGAGATCGAGGAGGGGCTCGCCGGCCACCCCGGCGCGCTCTACCATCTCGGTCTTCGGCCGCCGCGCCGCTCGACCCTCAGCGACGCCTCGGCGAAGCGCCCGGCGGCGGTCTTCGCCGATCTCTGCCGGCATCTGATGGCGCAAGCCTCGCCGGGGCTGCGCGGCGAAGGCAAGGCCCTGATCCGGCTCATCGATGCCACCGGCATCCCGCTCCGCGACCACCGCTTTGCCTTCGCCGAGGCCGATGCCCGGCTGCGCGGCCTCAAGCTCCACCTCATCTTCGATCCCGGCGCCGAACTGCCGGTCCACTTCGCCATTACCTCGCCGAAAGTCAGCGACATCGCCGTCGGCCGCACCACCGCGATCGTGCCGGGCGCGACCTATGTCTTCGACAAGGGCTACACCGACTATGCCTGGTGGCAGGGCATCGTCGACGCCGAGGCCCTCTTCGTCACCCGCCTCAAGGCCAACGTCCACCGCCGCCAGATCGAGGAGACAGCTCCCATCGGCGAGGCTATCCGCGCCGACCGCATGCTCAACATCGGCCACAAGCAGCCGCGCGGCGGCGCCAACAACCCGCTCTATGACACCAGACTGCGAGAGATCGTCATCGAACGGCCCGACAAGCCGCCGCTCCATCTGGTCACCAACGACACCCGGCGCTCCGCCGCCGAGGTCGCCGCGCTCTACAAGCAGCGCTGGGAGATCGAGCTCTTCTTCAAGTGGATCAAGCAGAACCTGAAGATCAAATCCTTCCTCGGCCGCTCCGGGAACGCCGTCAGGATCCAGATCTTCGTCGCCCTCATCGCCTTCGTCCTCCTCCACCTCTACAGGACCACCGTTGCCCGCAACTACCCCGCCGGCGCCAGCGCCTTCCTCGCAAGGCTCAAAGTCGGCCTCTTCGACCGTCTCGACCTCACCGGCAACGCCAGGCCACCGCCCTCATCCCCAGCTTGCCTCCCGCCAAACCCTCAACTCACTCTCCAACTAAAATGAATCCCGGACACCAGTGGGCGAAGGCCGGAATCCAGCTACTGGCTCCGGGCCCGCGACCTGGACCCCGGCCTCCGCCGGGGTGACGTGCCGAGAGGTAAGTGTCAAGCTTGATACCTAGATGCAGACCACGGTGGAATAAGTAGGCAGCTTCCGAACCAGCCAGTTGCGAAAGCGGGTACTAGCCATGCAGCTTCTGGTCACCCGGCCCGAGCCTGACGCCACCGCGACCGCCGGACGCGTGCGGGCGCTGGGGCACGGCGCGATCGTCGAGCCGATGCTGAGGATCGCTTTCAACGAGGCGCCGGATGACCTTCCCGAGCCGGCGCTGATCGTGTTCACCAGCCGCAACGGTGTGAGGGCGTTCGCCCGATGGCCGCAGGCCGAGCAGTGGCGCGGCAAGATGGTGATCGCTGCGGGTCAGGCGACTGCGGCGGCGGCGGGCGCAGCGGGCTTCAGCGACGTG
>JBIOYC010000259.1:0-7693 GCA_044869955.1 Thermoanaerobaculia bacterium
CACGGTCGAGCAGGCCCTTCTCTTCGACGCCCGCTTGGGCCGCGACACCGAGCCAGAAATAAGCCTCGGAAGGGTTCTTGGCCACACCGCGGCCGGCCCAGTGGATGTCCCCCAGCTCCCACTGGGCGTGGTGGAGGCCCAGCTCGGCGGCCCGGCGGATCCAGTGCTCGCCCTCTGTCGCGTCCTTCTTGACCCCCCGGCCCAGGGCGTAGGCCTCGCCGAGCGCATAGATCCCCAGGCCGTGGCCCTGCTCGGCGGCCCGCCGGTACCAGTGGACGGCCTTGGCGTCGTCCGCCGCCACCCCGGAGCCGAACTGATATGCGGCGCCCAGCTGGTACTGGGACTCGACGTGCCCGGCCTCGGCGGCTCGCAGGTACCAGCGGGCCGCTTCCTCTTTGTCCGGGTCCACCCCGAAGCCGTAGCGGTAGGCCTCGGCCGCCCGATGGGCCGCCTCCACGTGGCCCGCCTCGGCGGCCCGGCGGTACCACGCGACCGCCTCGGTGTCGTCGCGGGCGACGCCCTCCCCCTCGTCCAGCTGCACCGCGAAGCGGAACTTGGCCTCGGCGTCTCCGCGCTCGGCCTCGGCCCGCGAGCCTTCGCCCTCTTTCCCCACCTGGTCCAGCAGCCCGACCGCTTGGCCGTAGTCTGCCTCCTCACCGCTCGCGTTCGCCGCCACCCAGCTGACGAGCCGCTCCTTGGCCGCCGTCCTCTGCGGCCCGCTGAGGCGGTGCGCCTGAGCGGAGAGGCTGTCCTCCATCAGCGCAGGGTCCAGCTGGGCCGCTCGGCTCAGCCAAAAGTGGGCTTCGACCGGATCCCTCGGCGCGCCCATCCCGATGTCATAGCGCAGGGCCTTCCTTTGATAGAGGAGCGCCAGCTCCGAGCGGGCGGCCCACAGCATCGTGGAGCCCTCGGCAGCAGCGGCTCGGAACCACTTCTCCGCCTCCTGCTCGTTCGGCTCGACCCCCCGGCCCGCCATGTACATCTCGGCGAGCTGCAGCTGGGCCAGGTTCTCGCCCTGCTCGGCGGCGCGGCGCAGCCACTGGGCCGCCTGGGCCTCGTCCTTCGACACCCCCTGGCCTTCGAGCAGCAGGAAGCCGTAGGACATCTGGGCCAGGGAGAAGCCGGCCTCGGCCGCCCGCCGCATCCAGACGGCGGCCTCGGCCTCGTTGCGCTCGACGCCGGCGCCTTGGGCGAGGCGCCGGGCGAGCATGTACTGCGCGGCAGCGCTACCGGCCTCGGCATCCGCCCGCAGGGCCTGGACGTCGACCGGTGGCTGGGCCAGGAGCGACGCTGCCACCGGTGACAGGGAGAGCAGGAGAGCAAGAGCAACTCTTCGAACCATCAATTCAATCCTCCCAGGCACGGGTACGCGCTTACTCCGGAGAAGGTGACGGCCTGGGGACCGTGGAGTCGGTGAGCGGCTCGACGGCTCAGAGCCTCGCGGCGTCGAGGAGCTGCAGGAGCTTGCGCCGGCGCTTGTTGGCCGTGCGAATGCTCTCGAGGTACTGAACGAGCTCTCGAGTCCGGCCCAGCTGCTTCATCAAAGCGCGGATCCTCTTCAGCCGTTCCACGGCTTCCCGGTAGGCGGATTCGTGTGTGATCTCGAGCACCTCCGCCACTCGCCGCTGGTAGATCTCCAAGGCCTGCTCCGGATGGCTGCCCTCTCGCTGCATCGCCAGCTCCAGCCAGGTCTCCCGCGAGCAGCCCAGCTCCTGCGCGGTTTGCCAGGCGCTCTCGGGGTCCTTCTCCCAGAGGTAGATCTGGACGAGCAGCGAAGAGGCCCCGTCCCCGCTCGCGCTCCAGGAGGCGGCCGGCCTCAGACCCTTGCGCTCCTGGTGGGCCTTGGCTCGAATGTGCTCGAGTGCCTTCTGCCGCCAGCCGGGCCAGCTCTTGGTGCGCGTCGCGTGCTTCTTCAGCCCTTGGTAGGCCTCGAGCGTCGGCCTCTCGCTGAAGATCGCCCAGATCAGGGCCATGGCTTCCTCGTACCGCCGCCGGGCGTGGTACTGCTCGGCGAGGAACTCGCGCAGCCGCGCGTCGGTGTGCTGGGGGAAGGCCCGGACGCCCTTCTCTGCCCAGTCGAGCGCCTGCTCCGCCTGCTTCGCCTCGGCGTAGAGCTGGGCGATCTTCAGAAAACAGTAGGCGGAGGAGAGGTCCTTGGCCTGGACCGCTACCAGGGCTTCGAGGTCGCCGCTCGCACGTGCCAGTGCCTCCATGATGCTGGTCACCCGAAAGCGGTTGTCACCTTGGCTTCTCGATCGGCCGGGGCCGAGGGCTGGGAGCTTGTCCCATTCGGCCTCGGCGAGCCGCCTGTATTCGGCCCGGCCGACCTTCCCCAGCACCCGATCATAGGCTTGCGCCGCCCCATAGAAGGTGTCGAACGGCGTGGTCATCTCCCACGCGAACAAACGCTGGGCCAGTTGCTCCTGATCCGGCTTGGCCTTCTTGCAGGCAGCGAGGTGCAGCGCCTGAAATTCCTCCAGCAATCCCCCCAGATAGCCGTCAGAATCGTCCGCCTCCTGCATGGCTTCCTCGAGCTGCGCCAGGGAGAGCTCGGCGAGCTCCACGACCTCCGCGGCCTGACCCCGTTTTAGCAGGTCGGCGAGGGTGTCGAGGATCGGCTCCAATTCGGCGGCGAAGCTCGGAACCTCGCGGTAGGAGAGGAAGTCGGACGTGGAGAAGGCGGCCCGGATGGTTCGTTTCAGAGCATCGAGGTCCGGCCCACCTTTCGCTCCCTTCCGCTTGCTCCCCATCTCGAGGGACAGGGCACGGAACAGGGCGTCGTCCATCACGGCGTGGTTCACGAGGAGATCTACCAGGCGGCTCTTCTCCTGACCACCGAGATAGGCGCGCAGCTCACTCAGGCTGAAGCCCACGCGCTGGTCAGGCGCGCTCGATGCCTCCGCCAACCAGGTCAGCGCGACCGCCACGCAGTGCTTGCAGAAGAGGCCGTCGTCTCCCACGGGACAGGTGCAGGAGTAGTCGACCTCCCCGCGCGTCACCTGAAGCTGCACCCGGTAGGTCTCGGTGCCTTCCACCCGCGCGCTCAGTCGGTCTCCGTCCCGCGCCAGGCGAGTCACGTTGCCGTCGGCGAAATACTCCTCTCCTCGGGCGTAGGCCCTCGCACCGGCGAGCTGGCGCACGGCCTCCCGCGTCAGTGCCTTGGTGAGGGGGTCGGGGGCTTCGGCCGGTCGGGTCTTGGCTCTCGGCATCGGGCAAGTGTACGTCGGGAAGGGCGAGCCGCCCGACCACTACACCCATGGTCGGGCCCCGGACTCATCTTCTGAAGGAGAGACTCGAGAGCTTGCGCCGCGTGGGGCCTGGAGCCCCGACACTCGCCCTCTTGAGAGGCAAGCAAGGGCCGGCACTGCTGTCCTCGGGAACTCCGCGCAAGTTCTTGACAGAGTGAATCCGGCAACCTACAGTGCAGCAACCTACTTCAAACCATCTGTAGCCAGCGGCTCGGCGTCCCCTGGCGCAGGGCGGTACCCATGACGAAGATCGAGGCATGGCCCCGGGTCCTCCAGAAGCTGCGGGAGCAGGGCTATCGCATCTCGCCTCTGTCCGCAAGCGGTTCAGATCTGGGTTTCGACCTTTTCTCCCTGAACCTGTCGAACTGGCGCCTGCGGTTCTCGGCTCATACGCCGGTGATCTCGGTTCCCGCCTCCCAGCTCCGAGCCACAGACGCGGACGAACTGGCCGAGATTCTGACGGACCTCGCACGGAGCCGAGGCTGGCGCGACCGCGAATGCTTCGTGCTGCTCGACGGGTCCGGGCAGGTGCTCAAAGAACGACTGCGTGGCCGGAGCCTCCCCAGCTTCGTGGTCTGCGACCGGGACGACCAAGTCCGGGCTGCCGCCGCCAGCTCTCCAACTCACGCCCTCCTTGACCTGGTCAGCGCCCAACTGCCGCTCTCCACGCTGGCTCCCTACCAGGTCAGCGGCAGCTTGGTCGAAGGCGCCTTCTTCGGCCGAGAGGTGGAGATTGGCCGCATCCTGAGGCACCCGGAGGTCAGCTTCGCGGTGGTTGGGATCCGCCGGGTCGGCAAGACCTGGCTGCTTCACGAGGTGGAGAACCGCCTGCTGGAAGCCGGCGAGGACCGTGAGCGCCTCCGCTACTTCGACACCTCTACTTTTCACAGTGTCGACTCCTTGATCCACACGATCGTGCGCGAGCTGGACGTGCGGGAGTTCATGCGGATCGAGACTTCCCCGTCCTACCCTTTCGACTTCCTGAACTTCCTCCGGTTGACGGCCAAGGGTCACCATGGCCCCGTGACCTTCCTCTTCGACGAAGCCGACTCGCTCCTGGAGATGGCTCGATCAAACCAGGAGCTACTGAAGCTCCTTCGAGCCTCGATCAACGCCGGCTACTGCCGCTACCTCCTGGCCGGATTTCACAAGCTGCTCCGTGAGGTATGCGATCGGGACTCGCCACTCTACTTCGGCCTCGAGCTCGTCGAGCTGACAGCCTTCAGTCGCCGCGAAACACACGACATGGTCGTCACTCCCCTCGACTCTCTGCGCGTTCGCTTGGACGAGCCCGAGAGGATCGTCTCGCGCATACACGCAGAGACACGTGGCTTCCCGTTCTTCGTCCAGTACTACTGCCAGGCCCTTGTCGAGCAGATCGAACGGCGTGATGATCGGACTCTCCGCCTCCAAGACATCGACTCCATCTATCGTAGCGAGGGCTTCAAGACCCTGGTCCTGAACGCGTTCCGCGAGAACGTGGCGGCAGGTGACAAGCTCCTCGTCTACGCGCTGCTGGCCACCTACGATGGAGCCCAAGCTACGTTCTCACAGGAGGAGATGGATCGGGCTCTGATTCAGCAAAACTTCCATGTGTCCGCCGAGGAGCTCGACCGGATCTGCGACCGGCTGGTCCTGGGCGGAGTGCTCGAGAGGGATGGCTTGGTCTTTCGGTTCGCCGTGCCGACCTTCGTCCCGGCGATGCTGGCGAACTACGACCCCGTCTTCCAGCTAGAGAAGACGCGCCAGGAGCTCGGTCGATGAGCTTCGCTAGGCAGGGACAATCGGCCGATGTCGACCGAGAGTTGCTCGCGAAGTGTCACGTCCCCAACGTAGACACGATAGCCGAGATTGTCAATCAGATTCGGAGTGGCAACTACTGTTCGGTTCTCGGTCCACGCTACTGCCAGAAGAGCTTCCTCCTGCGCGACCTCGAGACCGCACTTCTGTCGGCGGACCCCAGATCTACCGTGATCGTCGTGGACCTGAAGAATGTCAACAACAATCCCGGGGCCGAGTTCTTCAGCGGCTTGGCCTCGGAAATCGCCAACGGTCTCGAGAGCCAGCCCGACGGCTTCGAGATCCAAAGCGCCACCGACGAGCGTTCCTTTCAGGACTTCGTGGCTGCGGCTCCGGCCGCTCTCCGCGGGGACTTGGTGCTGCTCCTAGACCACCTCGAGCAGGTTCCACCGCATCTCGCCTCGGCCCTGCTGCGTGCTCTCAGAGCCGTCGCGATGGAGCGCAGACCGGATCTGGCCAACCGGTTTGTCGCTGTGGTGGCGAGCTCGCTCAGCGTCGCGAGCCTCTCTCTGGGGCCCACCTCGCCCTTCAACATCGCCCACCCCGTCCTGATTGGCGACCTGTCGGAGCCCGAGACAGAGCAACTCGTCGGGTGCCTGCTCCGCCACTATGGTCTTAGCATGGCCCCTGGAGCGCGGCAGGCGCTCTGGCAGGTCACCGGCGGGGACCGATACCTGATCTCAGTCCTATGTGAACGCTGTGCACAGGAGGGCAGCAAGAAGCGGCCGATCCAGCGAATCGGCGTTCTGACCGCGAAGAGTTGGTTTCTCAGGAAGCAAGCCAACTCCTACAAGCCGCTCAAGGAAACGGTGAGGGAGCTCGAGAATGACCCCGTGAGCTTGCTGAATCTCCTCGATGTCCTGGAACGCAAGCAGGTGCCCATGCGTGAGCTGAAGCTCGGAGTGGAGGCCGATATCCAGCCTCTGGACCTTACCGGCGCAGTGCGGGTTGAGATCAAGGACGGCGCGAAGCTCTACGCACCTAGGAACGAGATCTACGATGAGTATCTGAGGGGGCACTTCCACCCGGAGGAGGTCGCAAAGATCCTCCGACACTGGGGCCATGGTGAGAAGGCCGTCGAGTACCTCGAGCGGGGGGAGGAGATTGGCCCGGGAGGTTCGTATCGCGAAACCTTTCTGGGCGCGATCGTTGATGCTGCCTACGCTGCTCAGCAGGTGGAGCAGGCAACTAGCCGCCTAGCTGAGCGACTAGCCTGTGCGTTCGGAGCCCTAGAGGCTCGGATCTACCTTGTGAACTCCACTCGCTCCGAGCTGCTGACGGTCAGCTCCTGGCCCAGTGTACCGCCACCAAAAATTTCGCTTGCCGACCAGAACCGGCCAGAGGTCCTCGCCTTCCAGAGCCCCCATCACGAGCTCGCAACCAAGACCGATCCCGCCACCCTCCTCGTGCCTCTCCGGCAACGGGATGGAACTGTGTTCGGTGTGGCTGTTGTGCGCGGTCGCGAGGCTGTGCCACAGGAAGAGGAGCTGAGCTTGCGGGATTTCCTCCGGCAGGTGGGCTGGGCTTTGGCGAGTGTGCGAGATCGTGAGCGCCGGCTTGACCAACTCACTCTCCTCTACGAAACCGGGAGGGAGGTCACGAGCTCACTGGACCTGGAGCAGGTCGCACAGAGCACGGTAACCGCAGGGATCAGGGCGGTGCCTGCAGCGCAGAGGGGCGTGCTCTTTCTCTATGACGAACAGTCCCACCGACTCAAGGTCGAGGCACAGCGGGGGTACAGGCCAACGCTTGAGAATGAGCTATCCCTGAGCGTCGGCGAAGGATACGCAGGGGAGGTGTTTAGGACTAAAGAAGGCCTTGTGATCGACGACGCAGAGAAGGATCGTCGGGTGATCCTCCACAGTGATCCCGACGTCGCCCTCCAGAAGTCCGTAGCCTGCGTTCCCCTGCTCGCCTCCGGCCGACCCATTGGGGTGCTCGTAGTTGACAACATCAACTTCACCAAGGCCTTCACCAGGCCGGACAAGGAACTCCTCGCCACTTTCGCGGCTCAGGCGGCGGCAGCGATCTACAACGCAAGGCTGTACACCGAACTCTATGAGCTGAGCGTCCGTGCAAATCGAGGGGACCTGACAATCAATGAGATTTTCGAGCACGCCGTACAGAGCATCACTCGTGTGAGCGGGGCCATGGGGGCCAATATGCTCCTCTTGAGGGACACTGACGACCCAGCTCTGAGCCTGGTCCAGAACCCGAAGGGCAGCGCGTCAAGCGGCCTAGGGGATGACTACGACGCTGTAGTCAGGCCTCGGCCAAACGGATTGACCTTCCGAGTCCTCACCGAGAAGCGGCCCATTGCCGTCTCGCACCCCAACCAAGAGCCCGGCATCAACCCACAGGCATACGATCGTGGAGTGCGAGCATACTTGTGCTTGCCGTTAACGGTGCAGAACCAGGTGCTCGGAGTACTCTTCGTTCACTACGATCACCCCCACACCTTTCCGAAGAGCGAAGTTGGGATGTTGTCACTATTCGGCAGCCTCTGTGCGGCTGCCATAGTGAATGCTCGCCACCAAGAGGAACTCAAGGTCAATGCCAGCGTTGCCTGGATGGGTATTGAGCTATCAGAGATGGGACATGAGATTACCCAGAAGGTCAGTGCTCTGGAAAACTGGATAGATAGC
>JBIOYC010000260.1:0-14726 GCA_044869955.1 Thermoanaerobaculia bacterium
CGGGCGACAACGTGAACCTGGAGGTGGAGTTGATCGCCCCGATCGCGATGGAGAAGGGCGTTCGCTTCGCGATCCGCGAGGGCGGCCGCACGGTCGGCGCCGGCACCGTCACCGACATCGTCAAGTAGACATAGCAAGGGTGAGCGAGCGGCAAGAGCGGAGTCGTAGCAAAACCAACACAGGCCAGTAGCTCGAACTGGTAGAGCGCCGGTCTCCAAAACCGGATGTTGGGGGTTCGAATCCCTCCTGGCCTGCCAAGCTCTTGGGGAAATAGTCGAGCCTATGAACTGGGACCCGCGAGTCTGGTACGAGCAGTCCAAGACCTTCATCCGCGAGGTGCGGACGGAGATGAGCAAGGTGTCGTTCCCCTCCCGCGAGGAGGTGGTCGCCACCACGGCGGTGGTGCTGGTGGCCAGCGTCATCTTCGCGGTCTACCTGTGGGTCGTCGACCAGGCCATCGTCTACAGCTACCAGTGGGTGGTCAGGAAGCTAGGAGCGTAATGGCTGACAGCGCAGCACCCACCAAAGAGCGGCAGTGGTACATCGTCCACACCTACTCCGGGTTCGAGGAGCGGGTGAAGGAGACGCTGCGCCAGCGCGCCGACGCGCTCGGCATGGGCCACGCCTTCGGCGAGATCCGCATCCCCACCGAGACGGTGGTCGAGTACAAGGGCGGCAAGAAGCGCGAGATCGAGCGCAAGTTCTTCCCCGGCTACATCCTGGTCGAGATGGAGATGTCCGATCCGGCCTGGCACGTGGTGAAGAACACGCCCAAGGTGACCGGCTTCGTGGGCACCGGCAAGAAGCCCACGCCGCTGTCCGAGGACGAGGTGAACAACATCCTCGAGCAGGTGGTGACCGCCAAGGAGAAGCCGAAGCCCAAGTACGTGTTCGAGAAGGGCGAGCCGGTGAAGATCATCGACGGGCCGTTCAACAACTTTTCGGGTGTGGTCGACGAGATCAACCTCGACCGCAACACGCTCAAGGTCATGGTCACCATCTTCGGCCGGCAGACGCCGGTGGAGCTGGATTTCGCCCAAGTACAGAAGCTCTAGATCAGGCGCGAGGCAAGGATGGCTAAGAAAGTCGTCGGACAAGTCAAGCTGCAGATCCCCGCGGGCCAGGCGACCCCGGCTCCGCCCGTCGGCCCGGCCCTGGGCCAGGCGGGCGTCAACATCATGGACTTCTGCAAGGCGTTCAACGCCAAGACTCAGGGCCAGCAGGGGTTGATCATCCCGGTGGTGGTCACCGTCTATGCCGACCGCTCCTACACCTTTGTCACCAAGACGCCGCCCGCCTCGATCTTGCTGATCAAGGCGGCCGGGCTGCAGAAGGGGTCGGGCGAGCCGAACCGCAACAAGGTCGGCAAGGTGACGCAGGCGCAGATCGAGGAGATCGCCAGGACCAAGATGCCGGACTTGAACGCCGCCAGCCTCGAGGCCGCGGTGAAGACCATCTCCGGCACCGCCCGTTCGATGGGGATCGAGATCCAGAGCTAGGGCCCAGACAGGCCAGGCCAGAAGCGAGGAGACGACGGTGGCAAAGCACGGCAAGCGCTATCGCGCCGCGACACAGAAGGTGGAGCAGAAGCCATACCCCCTGGCCGAGGCCGTGGGCCTGGTCAAGGGCAACGCCAAGGCGAAGTTCGACGAGACCATCGAGATCGCCATGCGCCTGGGGGTCGATCCCCGCCACGCCGACCAGATGGTGCGCGGCACGGTGGTGTTGCCCCACGGCACGGGCAAGACGGTTCGGGTGCTGGTGTTCGCCGACGGCGAGAAGATCAAGGAAGCGCAGGACGCCGGCGCCGACTTCGTGGGCGGCGAGGATCTGGCGAAGCGGATCACCGAGGGCTGGCTGGACTTCGACGCCGTGGTCTCCACCCCGGACATGATGAAGGTCGCCGGCCGGCTGGGGCGGGTGCTCGGCCCTCGCGGCCTGATGCCCAACCCGAAGACCGGCACGGTGACCATGGATGTGACCAAGGCGATCTCGGACATCAAGGCCGGCAAGGTGGAGTTCCGGGTCGAGAAGGCGGGCATCGTGCACGCCCCGGTGGGCAAGGCCTCGTTCCAGGCGGAGCAGCTCACCGCCAACGCCGAGGCGCTGATCGGTGCGGTGATGAAGGCCAAGCCGCCGGCGGCCAAGGGCAAGTACGTGAAGTCGCTGGCGCTGTCCTCGACCATGGGGCCGGGCGTGCGGGTCGACGACAGCGCCCTGGTGACGGCGGAAGCGTAAGGAGAGACGACGATGGCGCTCAGCCAGGCGAAGAAGCACGATCTCACGGTCAAGTACACCTCGGAGCTGGCCGTGGCGCGGCACGCCTTCGTGATGGGGTACCAGGGCATCAAGGTGCCGCAGGTCACGGAGCTGCGCGAGAAGGTGCGCCAGAGCGGCGGCACCTACGTGGTGGTCAAGAACACGCTCGCCCTGCGCGCCATCGACGGCCAGGCGCTGGCCGAGCTCAAGTCGCAGTTCACCGGCGCCACGGCGGTGGCCTTCACCAACGGCGACGTGGTGGCGTTGGCCAAGACGCTGACCCAGTTCGCCAAGGACGTGCCGGCCATCCAGTTCAAGGGCGGCATCGTCGAGGGCCAGGCGATCGCGGCCGACCAGGTCAAGGACATCGCCAACCTGCCGGGCCGCAAGGAGCTGATCGCCAAGCTCCTCTTCCTGCTGCAGTCGCCGATCTCGCGCTTCGTGCGCACGCTGGCGGCGATCCCGCGGGACTTCGTGGTGGTGCTCGACCAGGTCCGCCTGAAGAAGGAAGGCCAGGCCGAAGCCTAGAGATCAAGAAAGACCGTCACCGGACCCACGCGGTCGAGCGGTGAGACTAAGGAGACAGAGATGGCAGTCGCAACCCAGGAACTGATCAGTCAGATCGACCAGATGACCGTGCTCGAGCTCAACCAGCTCGTCAAAGCGCTCGAGGAGCACTACGGCGTCTCCGCCGCCGCGGCGGCGGTGGCCGTGGCTCCGGCCGGCGGCGGCGCCGCCGTCGAGGCGGTCGAGGAGAAGACCGAGTTCGACGTGATCTTGAAGGAAGCTGGCGAGAAGAAGATCAACGTCATCAAGGCGGTGCGCGAGGTCACCAGCCTCGGCCTCAAGGAAGCCAAGGACCTGGTGGAGGGCGCCCCGCAGCCGGTCAAGCAGGGCGTCTCCAAAGACGAGGCGGCGGCGATCAAGAAGAAGTTCGAAGAGGCCGGCGCTACCGTCGAGGTCAAGTAAGCGGCTGTCGTTGCTCAGCAGCACTCGGGCAGCCGCCGCCGCTTCCAGGGGAGCGCGCGGCAAGTGGATCCGGGGCCTCACGGCCCCCACCTTTGGCGTAGACAAAGCGCACTTGCTACTCTGCCCAGAACGAACCATGCCCTCCACCCCCGCGCTCGACAGAGCAGCGGGGAGGGGCATGGTTCCGCCTGTCTTTGGCAAGCCCGCCGGCCCCTGCGGCCGGCCCGGCCCATTCGGCTCGGCGAGAGCTTGCAGCATCGAAACAGCGCGGCGTGCCTAGTCGTGCGAGCAGGAAAGGCGATATGACACAGGAAACCAACCAGCTGAAGGCCACGCGGCAAGATTTCTCGCGCATCCGGACCTCGCTCCCGATCCCCAACCTGATCGACGTGCAGCGCCGGTCCTACGAGCGTTTCTTGCAGATGAACCTGCTCCCCGAGGAGCGGGCCAACCAGGGTCTGCAGGCGGTATTCACCAGCATCTTCCCGTTCTCCGACTTCCGGGAGACTTGCTCTCTCGATTTCGTGAAGTACTCGATCGGCGACTGGCAGTGCAAGTGCGGCGAGCTCAAGGGCCTCGAGTACCTGCGGATGATCTGCACCAACTGCGGCGCCAAGATCATGACCGATCACCCGCACGAGGAGACGGTGACCTGCACCGAGTGCGGCTTCGTGAACAAGAACCGCGTTACCAAGTGCGACATCTGCGGCAACCCGGTCGACCTGCAGCTCAAGTACACGATCTCCGACTGCCAGGAGCGCGGCATGACCTTCGCCGTGCCCTTGAAGGTGACCTTCCGGCTGTTCGTCTACGACAAGGACCCGGAGACTGGCTCGCGCATGATGCGCGACGCCAAGGAGGAAGAGGTCTACTTCGGCGACATCCCGTTGATGACCGACAACGGCACCTTCGTCATCAACGGCACCGAGCGCGTCATCGTCAGCCAGCTCCACAGGAGCCCGGGCGTCTTCTTCACCAAGGAGGGCCCGCGCACCTTCCTCGCCAAGATCATCCCCTACCGCGGCTCGTGGGTGGAGTTCGAGTACGACCAGAAGGACGTGATCTCGGTGCGCATCGACCGCAAGCGCAAGTTCCACGGCACGGTCTTCCTGCGCGCCCTGGGCCTGGAGAGCAACGAGGCCATCCTGCGCCAGTTCTACACCGGCATCGGCATCACCCCGGTCGCCGCGAAGAAGGAGGGCGAGGCCCGGGTCAGGCTCGCCATCCCGCCGCGGGTGGTGGAGGGCGAGCGCCTCAAGGACCGCCAGAGCCCCGGCCGCCGGGACCGCTACCCGATGTTCGCCAACCTGGTGCTCGAGCCCGAGCAGCTCGGGTCCTTGGAGACCGGCCAGGGCCTCGAGGTGGAGGTCCCCCTCGCCGACCTCGGCCGTGCGCTGTTCATCGCCGACGTCGTCGACCTCGACACCGGCGAGGTGCTGTTCGAGGCCAACGACCTGGTGCCCGAGGACCTGGTAGAGCGGCTCACCGACCGCTCCTCGACCCCGGTCGAGGTGTTCTTCCCGGACTGGGAGCTGATCGGCAACACCATCGCCAACACCCTGGCCAAGGACTCGACTCGTGACGCCAAGGAGGCGTTGATCGAGATCTACCGCCGCATGCGGCCCGGCGACCCGCCGACCATCGAGAGCGCCCGGTCGCTCTTCTACGGCATGTTCTTCGACGCCAAGCGCTACGACTTCTCGCGCGTCGGCCGCTTCAAGTTCAACATCAAGCTCGACACCGAGGTGTCGGTCGATCAGAAGACGCTGTCGGCGGACGACTTCTTCCGCGTCATCAGCTATCTGCTGCGCCTGCAGAAGGACATCGGCCGTGTCGACGACATCGACAACCTGGGCAACCGCCGCGTGCGCGCGGTGGGCGAGCTCTTGGAGAATCAGTTCCGTGTCGGCCTGGTGCGCATGGAGCGCGCCATCAAGGAGAAGATGTCCGTGCACCAGGACATCGACTCGGCGATGCCGCACGATTTGATCAATTCGAAGCCGGTGATCGCGGCGATCAAGGAGTTCTTCGGCTCGTCGCAGCTCTCGCAGTTCATGGACCAGACCAACCCCCTCTCCGAGGTGACGCACAAGCGGCGCCTCTCGGCGCTGGGCCCGGGCGGTCTGTCGCGCGAGCGCGCCGGCTTCGAGGTGCGCGACGTGCACGCCACGCACTACGGCCGCATCTGCCCGATCGAGACGCCGGAAGGCCCCAACATCGGCCTCATCTCCTCGCTCGCCACCTACGCGCGGATCAACGACTACGGCTTCATCGAGAGCCCGTACAAGAAGGTGGTGCACGGTCGCGTGCTCGACCACTACCGCATCGTCAAGGTGGGCGACGGCCCCTTCCGGCTCGGCCAGATGGTCACCTCGGACGAGCTCGAGGAAGCGAACAAGAACCTGGGCAAGAGCAGGCGCTCGATCCAGGTCGAGCCGCAGGCCTTCTACCTCTCGGCCTGGGAGGAAGAGAAGTACATCATCGCCCAGGCCAACGCCCAGGTCGACGAGCGCGGCAACCTGGTCAACGAGCGGGTGACCGCCCGCGCCGGCGGCGACTTCGTCACCGTCGAGCGCGACCGCGTCGAGTACATGGACATCAGCCCCAAGCAGCTCGTCTCGGTGGCCGCGGCGCTGATCCCGTTCCTCGAGAACGACGACGCCAACCGCGCCCTGATGGGCTCCAACATGCAGCGCCAGGCGGTGCCGCTGCTGCAGAGCGAGGCGCCGATCGTCGGCACCGGCCTCGAGGGCATCGTGGCCCAGGACTCCGGCGCCGTCATCCTCTGCAAGCGCGGCGGCATCGTCGACTCGGTCGACGCCGAGCGCATCATCGTGCGCGTCGAGGGTGAGGACATCGAGACCGGCGAGGCCAAGGAGTTCGGCGCCGACATCTACCAGCTCATCAAGTTCCGGCGCTCGAACCAGAACACCTGCATCACTCAGAAGCCGGTGGCCCGCGAGGGCCAGCGGGTGAAGAAGGGTGACGTGCTGGCCGACGGCCCCTGCACCGACCAGGGCGAGCTGGCCCTGGGGCGCAACGTGCTGGTGGCCTTCATGCCCTGGCGCGGCTACAACTTCGAGGACGCCATCCTGGTGTCGCAGAAGCTGGTGCGCGAGGACTACTACACCTCGATCCACATCGAGGAGTTCGAGCTCGAAGCGCGCGACACCAAGCTCGGGCCGGAAGAGATCACGCGCGACATCCCGAACGTCTCCGAGGCGGCGCTCAAGGATCTCGACGTCTCCGGCATCATCCGCATCGGCGCCACGGTCAAGGCCGGCGACATCCTGGTCGGCAAGGTGACGCCCAAGGGCGAGACCCAGCTCACGCCCGAGGAGAAGCTGCTGCGCGCCATCTTCGGCGAGAAGGCAGGCGACGTGCGCGATGCCTCGCTCAAGGTGCCGCCGGGCATCGAGGGCACGGTGGTCGACGTCAAGATCTTCTCGCGCAAGGGAGTCGAGAAGGACTCCCGCGCCAAGGAGATCGAGAAGGAAGAGATCGCCCGCCTCGAGAAGAACAGCAAGGACGAGAAGCGAATCCTCGAGGAGGAGCGCAACAAGCAGATCACCGACCTCCTGGTCGGCAAGACGGTGACCGCCAACGTCTCCGCCCGCCAGGCCGGTGGCGAGGTGCTGAAGAAGGGCGCCACCATCACCCGCGAGGCCCTGGAGTGGATGTCGCAGGCCGAGATCCAGCGCCTGCCGATCAAGGAGACGGCGCTGCTCGATCAGGTTACCGCGCTCTACGAGAAGACCGAGCGCCACAAGGGAGTGCTCGACAAGGTGGACGAGGAGCGCGTGCAGCTCCTGCAGAAGGGCGACGAGCTGCCGCCGGGCGTCATCAAGCTGGTCAAGGTGTTCGTGGCCATGAAGCGCAAGCTCCAGGTAGGCGACAAGATGGCCGGCCGCCACGGCAACAAGGGCGTGATCTCGCGCATCCTGCCCGAGGAGGACATGCCGTACCTGCCCGACGGCACGCCGGTCGAGATCGTGCTCAACCCGCTGGGGGTGCCCAGCCGCATGAACGTCGGTCAGATCCTCGAGACCCACCTCGGCTGGGCCGGCCACGTGCTGGGCTTCACCTTCGCGACGCCGGTGTTCGACGGCGCCCGCGAGGAGCAGATCAAGCGGCTGCTGCGCGACGCCGAGCTTCCCGAGTCGGGCAAGACGGCGCTCTACGACGGCATGACCGGCGACAACTTCGAGCAGAAAGTCACCGTCGGATACATCTACATGCTCAAGCTCTCGCATCTGGTCGACGACAAGATCCACGCCCGCTCGATCGGGCCCTACTCGCTCATCACCCAGCAGCCGCTGGGCGGCAAGGCGCAGTTCGGCGGCCAGCGCTTCGGCGAGATGGAGGTCTGGGCGCTCGAGGCCTACGGCGCCGCCTACACCTTGCAGGAGCTGCTGACCGTCAAGAGCGACGACGTCGAGGGCCGCAGCAAGGTCTACGAGGCGATCGTCAAGGGCGCGGTCCCGGACGACCCGGGCCTGCCCGAGTCGTTCAACGTGCTGGTGCGCGAGCTGCAGAGCCTCTGCCTCGACGTGGAGCTTCTCAAGGTCTAGAAGTTGACGATCATCCGGCACTAGGGAGGTACTCCTTTGCAACCATTCAGCAGCTTTGACAAGGCACCGCCGGTCCGCGACTTCAACGCGATCAAGATCTCGATCGCGTCGCCGGAGAAGATCCGTTCGTGGAGCTTCGGCGAGGTCACCAAGCCGGAAACCATCAACTACCGGACCTTCAAGCCGGAGCGCGACGGTCTGTTCTGCGCCAAGATCTTCGGCCCGATCACCGACTGGGAGTGCCTGTGCGGCAAGTACAAGCGCATGAAGCACCGCGGCGTGATCTGCGACAAGTGCGGCGTCGAGGTCACCCGCTCGCGGGTGCGCCGCGAGCGCATGGGCCACATCGAGCTCGCCTGCCCGGTGTCGCACGTCTGGTTCTTCAAGGGCCTGCCGAGCCGCATCGGGCACCTGCTCGACATCTCGCTGCGCGACCTCGAGCGCATCCTGTACTTCGAGAGCTACGTGGTCATCGACCCGGGCGACACCGACCTGAAGGAGCGCGAGCTCCTGGCCGAGGAGCGCTACCGCGAGGTGCGCGACGACTACGGCGAGGGCGCCTTCGACGCCCGCATGGGCGCCGAGGCGATCAAGGAGCTGCTGACGCGCATCGACGTCGACGAGCTCTCCGAGGAGCTGCGCCTGGTGATGCGCACCGAGTCGAGCCAGATCCGCCGGCTGAAGGCCGCCAAGCGGCTCAAGGTGGTGGACGCGTTCAGGAAGAGCGGTCACCGCCCGGAGTGGATGATCCTGGACGTGATCCCGGTGATCCCGCCGGAGCTGCGGCCGCTGGTGCCGCTCGACGGCGGCCGCTTCGCCACCAGCGACTTGAACGACCTCTACCGGCGCGTCATCAACCGCAACAACCGGTTGAAGAAGCTGCTCGAGCTGCGCGCCCCCGAGGTCATCGTGCGCAACGAGAAGCGCATGCTGCAGGAGGCGGTCGACGCGCTGTTCGACAACGGCCGCCGCGGCCGCGTGCTCAAGGGCTCGAACAACCGCCCCCTGAAGTCGCTCTCCGACACGCTCAAGGGCAAGCAGGGCCGCTTCCGCCAGAACCTCTTGGGCAAGCGCGTCGACTACTCGGGCCGCTCGGTGATCGTGGTCGGCCCCGAGCTCAGGCTCTCGCAGTGCGGCCTGCCGAAGAAGATGGCGCTCGAGCTGTTCAAGCCGTTCATCTACAACCGGCTCGAGGAGAAGGGCCTGGTGGGCACCATCAAGGCGGCCAAGGAGCTGGTCGAGATGGAGGTCGACGAGGTGTGGGACGCGCTGGAAGAGGTGATCGCCGATCACCCGGTGCTCCTGAACCGCGCCCCGACCCTCCACCGCCTCGGCATCCAGGCTTTCCAGCCGACGCTGATCGAGGGCAAGGCGATCCAGATCCACCCGCTGGTCTGCGCCGCTTTCAACGCCGACTTCGACGGCGACCAGATGGCGGTGCACGTGCCGCTGTCGCCCAAGGCGCAGATCGAGAGCAAGATCTTGATGCTGGCCTCGAACAACATCCTGTCCCCGGCCCACGGCCGGCCGCTCGCGGTGCCCAGCCAGGACCTGGTGCTGGGCGGCTACTACCTGACGCTGGCCAAGCCCGGCGCCAAGGGCGAGGGCCGCACCTTCCCGGATTTCGACACCGTGATGATGGCCCTCGAGGCGGGCGAAGTCGAGACCCAGTCGGCGGTCCGCGTGCGCTATACCGGGGCGTACATCAACCTCGATACCCAGTTGGACAAGCAGGACGTGGTGCACGCCGAGGTCGAGGAGGTGGAGCAGGCGCTGATCGAGACCACGGTCGGCCGCGTGATCTTCAACCAGCACCTGCCGAAGGAGATCCCGTACATCAACGGGCTGCTCAAGAAGCGCGGGCTGCAGGATCTGGTGGGCTACTGCTTCATCAAGCTGGGCAACGATCTCGCGGTGCGCATGCTGGACGAGATCAAGGAGGTGAGCTTCCTCTTCGCGACGCTGGCCGGCATCTCGATCGGCATCGACGACATGGTGATCCCCTCCTCCAAGGCGCGGCTCATCGAGCGCGCCCGCGACGAGGTGATCGAAATCGAGAACCAGCGCTCGGCCGGCGTCATCACCCAGGGCGAGCGGCACAACAAGATCATCGATATCTGGCACCGCACCACCGAGAAGGTGTCGGAAGAGATGTTCCGCGAGATGGCGCAGACCGAGAAAGACCGCGGCGAGTTCAACCCCATCAACCTGATGGCCGACTCCGGCGCCCGCGGCTCGCGCGAGCAGGTGCGCCAGCTCGCCGGCATGCGCGGCCTGATGTCCAAGCCCTCGGGCGAGGTGATCGAGACGCCGATCGAGGCCAACTTCCGTGAGGGCCTGTCGGTGCTGCAGTACTTCATCTCGACGCACGGCGCGCGCAAGGGCCTGGCCGACACCGCGCTCAAGACCGCCGACTCCGGCTACCTGACCCGCCGTCTGGTGGACGTCGCCCAGGACGTGATCATCAACGTGATCGACTGCGGCACTATCGACGGCATCTTCGTGACGGCGATCATGGAAGGCGGCGAGATCCTCGAGCCGCTGCGCGACCGCATCGTGGGCCGCGTCAGCCAGGAAGACATCTACGACCCGATGACCGGCGAGCTGCTGGCCGAGGTCGGCATGGAGATCACCGAGACGCTGGCCAACGCCATCCAGGCCGCCGGCATCGAGCGGGTGAAGATCCGCTCGGTGTTGACCTGCGAGGCCCGCCGCGGGGTGTGCGCCCAGTGCTACGGCCGCAACCTGGCTACCGGGCGGATGACCGATATCGGCGAAGCGGTGGGCGTCATCGCCGCGCAGTCGATCGGCGAGCCCGGCACCCAGCTCACGATGCGTACCTTCCACTACGGCGGTACGGCGTCGCGCGTCTCCGAGCAGTCGAAGCACCTGGCCAAGAACCCGGGCACGGTGAAGTTCCTCAACGTCGCCACCGTCGAGTCCAAGACCGGCGACCTGGTGGTCATCAACCGCAACGGCAAGCTGGTGCTCGTCGACGAGCGAGGCCGCGAAAAGGAGCGCTATGCGCTCACCTACGGCTCCCACCTGCTGGTGCACGAGGGCGAGATCGTCGAGCCCGACCGCGAGCTGGTGAAGTGGGACCCGTTCACCTACGCGATCCTCTCGGAGATCGCCGGCACGGTCGAGTTCCAGGACATCGTCGAGGGCGAGAACGTGCGCGAGGAGACCGACAAGGTCACCGGCATGTCGCAGCGCATCATCGTCGAGGCCCCGCAGAGCGAGAAGCGGGTGCCGGCGATCATCATCCGCGGCAAGGAAGGCGAGAAGCGCTACCTGCTGCCCTCGGGCTCGCACCTGGTGGTCGCCGCCGGCCAGCGGGTCTACCCCGGCGACACGCTGGTCAAGATCCCGCGTGAAACCACCAAGACCAAGGACATCACCGGCGGTCTGCCGCGCGTGGTCGAGCTGTTCGAGGCCCGCAGCCCCAAGGAGCCGGCGATCATCACCGAGATCGACGGCGTGGTCCACCTGGGCGAGGTACACAAGGGCATGCGCAAGGTGATCGTGGAGAGCGACGACGGCGAGACCCGCGAGGCGCTGGTGCCGCGCTCGATCCACATCAACGTGCAGGAAGGCGAGCGGGTGCGCGCCGGCGATCCGTTGATCGACGGCCCGATCAACCCGCACGACATCCTGCAGGTGATGGGCGAGAAGGAGCTGGAGCGCTACCTGGTGGACAAGATCCAGGAGGTCTACCGTTCGCAGAGCGTGGCGATCAACGACAAGCACATCGAGGTCATCGTCCGCCAGATGATGCGCTCGATCAAGATCGAGGAAGTGGGCGACACCGAGTTCCTGATCGACGAGCAGGTGGACCGCTGGAAGTTCCAGGAGGAGAACGACCGCGTGGTCGCCGCCGGTGGCCAGCCGGCGATCGGCCGGCCGCTGCTCTTAGGGATCACCAAGGCGTCGCTGTCGACCGACAGCTTCATCTCCGCGGCGAGCTTCCAGGAGACGACGCGGGTGCTGACCGAGGCGGCGATCAACGGCGCGGTGGACCTGCTGCGGGGCCTGAAGGAGAACGTGATCGTCGGCCGGCTGATCCCGGCCGGCACCGGCATGGCCTTCTACCACGACTTCCACATGGAGGCCGAGGAGTACCCCGTGGAGCCGGAGACCGAGGAGGAGCTGTTCTTCGACTTTGGCGACGAGGACATCCGCACCCTGCCGCACGACATCCTGCTCGAAGGCGACTAGAAGCGGCGGCTCTTCTGCGTGCAGTACCGAAACGGCCGAGCGCGGGCTCGGCCGTTTGTTATTTCCAGGGAGCTCACCGCCCTACGGACAGGTGGCGAAGGCGTTGGTGTCGAGGATCGGCTGGAAGGGGGTCGACTGGGGGTTGGTGTAGGTCTCGACCGTCCCGGTCTGCGTGTCCTCGACGGTGATCACGGCGCGGACGTTGGTCAGGCCGCCGGCGAACATCCAGTAGCGCTGGTTCAGGGTGCAGGCGTTGAGCACCTTGAGGATCACCTCGACGTTGCTGGCGTTGAAGAACCAGAAGTAGCCGGTGTCGGCGGTGAGCTGCACGCCGTGGGCCTCGCCCGACTGGCCCTGCGGCGTCTGCCAGTCGATCGAGATCCGGAAGCGACCGTTGTTCAGCAGCAGCTCGGTGTCGTCACCCTTGGCCTCGAGGGCGGCGAAGTCGAACGGCGCGTCGCTCGATGCGACGGCTGCGAGAGCCTCCTCCTCGAACCCGGCGAGCTCCAGCTCCGCGGCGCGCGGCCCGGCTTCCAGCTCCGAGCTGGCGAGATCCAACTCTACCGAGCTCGCCGAGGAGTTGGGGCAGATGGCGAGCGCGTCGGTGTCGAGGATCGGCGGGAAGGGCCGGCCGAGCGGGTTGTGGTAGTCGGCCGTGGCGCCGGTCAGGATGTCGGTGACCAAGATGTCGACCTCGACGTTGGTGAGCCCCGCCGAGAACACCCAGTAGCGCTGGTTGACGCCGCAGGCGTCGAGCACCTTGAGCACCATCTCGACGTTGGTGTCACGGAAGAACCAGAAGTAGCCGGTGTCGCGCGTGAGCTGCACCGCTTGGCCGTCGCCGGACTCGCCGTTGCTGGTGCGCCAGCGGGTTTCGACCAGGAAGCGGCCGTCGCCCAGGCAGAGGCGCGTCGGCCCCGCGGTGCAGTCGCCGGTCAGCAGGCGGGCGCGGATGTTGGCCAGTGCGTTTCCCGTCGCGGCGGACCACACCGCCACGAAGTCGCCGGCCGGGAGCGCGGCTACGGCCACGTCCTCCCGCAGAGCCACGCCGGGCCCATTGAGCGGGAACTCGGCGCCCTGGGGCGTGCCGTCGAGGTCGACCAGCCGGCCGCGGATCTGGTGGTTGCCATTGAGCGGGTTCTCCAGGCTGTGCCAGGCGACCAGCACCTGCTCGTCGCCCGCCGCCACGGCAGGCTCGTCCTGCGAGCCGGCGGTCGTGGTGTTGGCCTGGACCTCCGCGCCGGCGTTGGCGCCGCCGGCGGCGAAGAGCTGGGCGTGGGCGCTGGCCAGCGCATGGTCCGAGCCGCCCGACTCCTCGCCCTGCCAGGCGATCACCGACGCGCCACCGGCGTTCACCGCCACCGCCGGCTTGTGCTGCCGGCGATCGACGAAGGTGTTGACCTGGAAGTCCGGGCCCTGGGCCGCGCCGCCGGAGCCGAAGCGGCGCGCCTGCACGCTGCCGAAGGAGTCGTCCGAGCCCGCCGACTCGCCGCTCCAGGAGATCAGGAAGCCGTTGCTCGGCAGAGCGGCGATCGCCGCCCCCGCCTGCGGTCCGGTGGTGAAGGAGTTGACCCGGAACTCCGCGCCGAGCGGGGTGCCGGCCGACGAGTAGCGCCGGGCCTGGATGTCGACGTCCGCGACGTCGATCGACGCCGGGCCGGGGCCCTCCCAGGCGATCACGATCTCGCCGTTGCCGAGCACCGCCACCGCCGGCTCGACCTGGCGGCCGGGGAGGTGGGTGTTGACCATGAAGTCCGCTCCCTGCGGGGTGCCGTCGGCGGCGAAGCGCCGAGCGCGGATGTCGAAGCTGTCGGGGGTGAAGAAGTCGAGGAAGTTGAGCCAGGCGACCACGAAGCCGCCGTTGGGCGCCACCGCAACCGCCGGCGAGCCGTGGAAGCCGGTGGTGGTCGAGTTGATGACGAAGTCCGCTCCCTGTGGGGCCCCGTCCGCGGCGAAGCGGCGGGCGCGGATCTGCGTCGGGACCGCGGCACCGGGCTCCCTGGCCGTCTGCCACACCACCACGAAGCTGCCCGCCGAGTGCGACGCCACCGCCGGCGTGAGCTGGTCGCCCGAGCTGTCGGTATTGACCTGGATCTCCTGCGCGGCCAGCGTGGCGCTCCACGCCAGTGCAAGGCCGGCGCACACCAGCCCGGCGAACCTTCTCTTGCCCATGGATATACCTCCGTGCTGAGTAGGCTGCCGAGTGGTACGCGCGGCGGGCCCGAGTCGTTTATGCCCGGCGAGCATATCGATAGATCTCAAGGTGGCGCAAGGGCGAGCTCGGTCGAAACCTGTTTGACGAGTTTTGCCAGCCGATGGCGCATCCCCCAGCAAGGATACCGAGAGCTTTCGGTCGACGAGGAGGGAGAGCCACATGTCCAAGCCATGGAGCCCTGGGCTGAGCACCAACCATATCGTTCGCGGAATCAGCGCCTTGGCCCGTCTCGGCCGCGCCACCTCCGGGGTCGCGCTGACCCTCGCCACGGTGGCGTTCCCGCGTCTCGCCGCGGCCGCGCCGCCGACTGCTCCTGGCCCGACGACGGTCGCCTGCGCCTATGCGATCAACGACGACTGCTGGGTGACGGGAGACTTCACGATCAGCGTGGCTCCGGCGACGGGTGGCGTGGCGCCTCTGGTCTACGAGATCTGCCGCAGCGTGGACTCGACGGGCGGCTTTGCCGGCTGCGACGCGAGCATCACGCTCAACGG
>JBIOYC010000261.1:0-4998 GCA_044869955.1 Thermoanaerobaculia bacterium
GCTGGCCAATGGCCGGCCAGGTGGCGGGAGTGGTCTATGCCAGCCAGGGCCCGGAGCCGGCGGCCTGCGGTTGCTGCTGCGGCACGGACTCGAAGACCACGACGCCGCCCCGCCCGGGGCTGACTCCGCGCGACTACAGCGGCTTCGTGATCGTCAGGATGGCCCAAGGCCTGAAGATGGACTACCCGACCCTCTGGGAGCTGGCGACAAAATCGAAGCTCACGGCCCTGCAAGCCGTCCTGAAGTTGGAGCTCGAGACCGGCGAGAGCGAGGAGAAGGCGAGACGACCCGCGCCGCTCGATCCGCCGGGTGTCCTGGTCTCACGCCCCTTGATCGAGCTGGAATCGGGGGGAGGTGGTCGAGTGAAGGGAATCTTGCCTCGTGGCGAGACCGTCACGCTCCTCGAAGAACTGGAGGCGAGAGCCGCTCACGGTCCCTTGCCGCCCCTCCACAGCCTCAAGCTCTACTGGCGGGTGGACCTGCGGCCGTACCCCGAGAAGGTGGAAGAGGTGGTAGCCGCCTTCAACGCCCTGGCCGAGGTGGACCTGGCCTACCGGGAGCTGACGGCGACCGATCCTAAGCAAAACCCCCAGGAGGACCCGAAGCAGGACCCGCCTCCGAGCGCGGTC
The DNA here is from genome assembly GCA_044869955.1 of Thermoanaerobaculia bacterium. GTDB lineage: Bacteria > Acidobacteriota > Thermoanaerobaculia > Multivoradales > SZUA-115 > CALMKX01. Next base: position 630 of record JBIOYC010000261.1, read on the forward strand.
GCCGGCAGCGCCTTCGCCGAGGACCAGGGCTACCTGGAGGACGCCCCGGCGGGCATCAGCGCCTCCTGGGCCTGGACGCAGCTGGAGGAGGTCAAGAAGAGCAGCACCTTGCCGAGTCTCCGGGTCTGCGACCTCGAGCAGGGCTGGCGCCCCGAACACGTCGACCTGAAGCTGCCGCTGGCGGCCTTGATCTACGGTGCCAACCGCGCCGGAGCGCTGGGCGACGGCTCACCTGGGCACCACGGTACGGCCGTGCTCGGGCAGCTGGCGGCCACCGGAGGTAGCCTCTACGGCGTCAAGGGGGCCGCTTCCGAGCTCGGCGAGTTCCTGATGACCTCGCACTACAAGGCCCTCTACGAGGAAGCGGGGCCGCCCGAGAAGACGTCCTCACATCCCTTCGCAGGCACCGGCGGACACGTGGCGGCCGCGATCGTCCAGGCCCTGGTGGCGCCAACCTCTTTGCACGAGGGCGACGTGCTGCTGCTCGAGGTGCAGCGGGGCCTGCGGCCGACCGAGATCGACCCGGCCGACCTCGACGCCATCCGCCTCGCCTCGGCCCTTGGGGTCGTCGTGGTGGAGGCGGCCGGCAACGGCGGCTTCGACCTGGACGCCTACGTCGACCCGGACACCGGCCTGTCCCTGCGCCGGGGTGATTCCCGCTTCCGCGACTCGGGGGCGATCTTGGTGGGGGCCTCGCGTTCGGCCGTCCCGCACCACCGGGCGCCGTTCTCGAACTACGGCTCGCGCCTGGACTGTTACGCCTGGGGCGAGGCGGTGACCAGCTGCGGTTACGGCGACCTCGCCGGGACGACCGACACCGACCTCTACACCAACACCTTCTCCGGCACCTCCAGCGCCTCGCCGATCATCGCCGGCGCCGCGGCCCTGGTGCAGGCCCTCCACAAGCACGCTGCTGGCAGCTGGCTGGCACCTCTGGCCATGCGCTCGGTGCTCTCGGACCCCGCGACGGGCACTCCGCAGGGCACGAACGTCGCGGGCTTGATCGGGGTGATGCCGGACCTCAAGGCCATCGTCCGCGGCCAACTCCAGCTGGTGTCAGACGTCTACCTGCGCCGCCACCTCTGCGACGACGGCTCCCGCCGCGCCCCCAGCACCGAGGTCAGCTCCAGCCCGGACATCCTGCTGTGGGATGGAGACCCCACGCAGGCGCGAGACGGCTTCGGCGAGGGGCCGCGGGCCAACAAGCCCGCCCCGGGCACACCCTTCGACATCGCCAACCCGCAGGCCCTGCTCACCAAGCCGCTCTACGTCCGGCTGCGGAACCGGGGCGGAGCCGTCGGCACAGCTCACGTGCAGCTGTTCGCCAGCCCCGCAGCCACCCTGATCACTCCGGAGCGATGGGTGCCGATCGGTGCTCTCGACCTGCCGAACATCCCGCAGGGTGACACCCTCGAGGTATCCGCCCCACATCCCTGGGCGGCTGCGTTGGCACAGACCCTTGCCGCCGCCGGCTCGCCCCCACCATTGGCTCTGCCCGCTGAGCCGCTGTCCTTCCTGGCTGTCCTCAAGCCGAAGGCCGCAACGGTCAACCCGCTCGGCTTCGAGTGGGCCAGCGGTCTGCCTCCCGGGCCACCCTACTTCGACTGGAGCGAGTACCGGGCCTTCTTGCACAGCCGGACCATGGCTTGGCGAAACACTCACGCCATCGCGGTCAAGCCAGCCAACCCTGTGCTCGAGCTGCCGCTCGCCTTTCTCTTCGCTGGCACACCAGACTATGCCCGACACTTCGACTTCGAGGTCGTCCAGCGCATGCCGAAGGGAGCCTTGGTCGAGCTCCAGGCAGGCGCCGCCTTCGTAGCGAAACTGCGCCAGAGGCAGCCGGCGGTCAGTAACGGCAAGACCAAAGCACCGGGCCCGGAGTGGGCAACCATGCGCCTGCCCACGAGCTCACGCATCACCTTCAGCCGAGTGCGCCTCGCTCCCGGAGTGAGGATCCCCGGTCGCTTCGTGATCCCCGACACTTCGGCCCTGCAGCACGGCCACAGCCTCGCCATCCGCCAGCTGTGGAAGGGCGAGGAGGTGGGCCGCATCACCTGGTGGTTCGTGGACCCGGCGAAGGTCTGAGCCCACTTCCCCACGGCCGGCCCTCCGGGGCCGGCCGGCCTCCGTTGGCCGTGCCTTGTCAGAAAGCGCGACCCGGCGACGAAACAAATCGAGGCAGAACGGATTGCAGTCTCTGAGGCAAGGGGCCGAGCTGGTTCGGTCCCTTTGACCTGGGAAAGAAGAACGGAGGTTCTCCATGTGTAAACAGCTGTCATCGGTCTCGCGATGGTGCCTCGCACTTGCCCTCGTCCTGGCGGCGCAGCCCGGTGCCGCCCAGGAGCAGGAGCGCAAGCTCAGCTCCGAGGCGGCGCAGGCCACGACCTCGGGGGATGCGGGCCGGGATCGCGTCCTGCGGGCCATCGGTCAAGGCGACGCGGCTGGCGCCGAGAAGATCTTCAGCGAGCTCGCGGCGGGCTCCGCCGCCAAGGCCGCCCCCGGCATCCAGAACGGCTCAGTGTTCTTCGAGGAGATCAAGGCCTGCGGCTTCTATCCGCAGGAGACGCGCCTCGAGTGCATCCTCGACATCAAGCGACTCTTTGGCTACTTTGGGCCGGCCCCGAGCCGCGCCACCCACGAGTTCGTCTACTTCTGCGTGGACTGGAACTGCAACGGCTCCTTCTCCGCCGATGAAGCGGTCGGCATGGGCATCGTACACATGCACGACGAGCTGCCCGGCCCCGTCCCGCCGATCCCCTCCTCGCAGCCGGTCTGGCAGTACGCGGTCTACCGCGACATCGACCCGCCCGGCAGCCTGTCGCGGCAATGCCACATGCGCACCGGCCCGGGCGGCGTGGGTGTGCAGACCACGACCGGACCGATCACGCTCAAGGCCCGGGCCATCCTCTCCTGGTTCGCCCCGGTCACCGGCTGCAACACCTCGCCCCTGCCCTGGGGCAACTTCATCGACTTCCGCATCCGCCTCGACCCCGTCCGATAGCTCACCCACTCACCGCAAGAGTGTCGTTCCCCACGGCCGGCCCGAGAGGGTCGGCCGGTTTTCCTTCTGGCAAAGCAACATTTCATGCCGCGGTGGATTGTAATGATTTAGAACCGCGGCCTCTTCGGCCGCTCCACGCCCCAAGGAGGGCCAAGTCCTGAAGCCATATTTCATTGCTCTCAGTCTCTGTTTCGTTGCGGTTGCTGCGCTCGGTCAGCCAGCTGAGGTTGCCCAACCTGCCGGGCCGCCGGCTACCTGGCAGTACGCTGCAAAGTTCGTCTGCGGCACCACGCCAGCCACCACAGGCGTGCCCACGTTGATCGCGCGTGGGCAGTACTTCAGCCAGACCAATGTCCACAACCCCTCGCGCTTCCAGACCGTTACCTTCCGTAAGAAGTTCGCCGTGGCCTTGCCCCTCGAGCGGCCCGGAGATGTCTCGAAGTACTTCACGGCGACCCTCAAAGCGGACGAAGCGCTACAGATCGACTGCGGCGACATCTTCCAGCATCTGGGGATTCCCCCAAGCTCCTTCGTGGAAGGCTTTGCTGTGATCGAGAGCCCACTCGAGCTGGACGTCGATACCGTCTACACGGCCGCCAACGGCTGCGATTCGGCCGTCAGCTCGATCCACACCGAGCGAGTGGCGCCCAGGCGACTCCAGCTATGTCAACCTCTGAACCTGAAGCTGACCACCGGGACCGCACCCTGGCAGGTCATCGCGGAAAGCCAGGCCGGTGGACCACTGCCGCGCCCCGCCAACGTGTATTCCACGCTCCCCTCCGGCGCTGGATACATCGGCGGGCTGTCGAAGGTGGACCTCGCTCTCAAACCGGCCTGGTGGGACTTTCAGCTTTGCTTCTGCCTCTGCTCCGGTGCTCAGAACGTCAAGCTGAATCTGGCGGCGGCCCAGGTGGACGACGAGGCTGAGCTGTTCTTGAACGGCCCCCCTTCGATCGGGACGCTGCCCCTCGGCACGGCGCCAGCCGCTACCCTGGCTGCGATCAACAACGCTGCAACCCAGCATTTCCGGCCTGGCCAGAACTGCTTGCGGGTGCGGCTCACCAACAAGTGGCCCAATGGAGCCGGTATCGGCTTGCTCGGCTCGATCACCGGCGCCGACGCAGCCTGCCCGGCCGGCGTCGTGGCCGACACCCAGGCCCTGCCCCAGTAGCCCCACTCCCCTCCTCTCGGCCGGGTCCCCGCAGCGGGGCCCGGTCGCCTCACTCCTCCAGCCGCTCGAAGCGTCCGACTTCGAGGTGCCGGCGGAGCAACCCGGTCATTGCCTCGAGGCCCACCGGCTTGCTGTAGAGGAAGCCCTGGACGGTGTCGCAGCGCATCAGGCGCAGCAGCTTCGCCTGCTCCTCCGAG
>JBIOYC010000262.1:0-6430 GCA_044869955.1 Thermoanaerobaculia bacterium
AGCCCTTCGACTACCTCTGCTGGGACCTCTACAGCGAGGTCGGCCGCTGGTACGAGGGCGACCCTTCCCGCCAGGCCCTGCGCCGCGAGACCCTGCACTCCCTAGAGAGCGGGCAGGGAGAGCGGGCACGGATGGCGCGGCGGGTGGCGGAGCGGGTGCTGGTGCGCCACCTCGCCACCATGCGCCGGCTGGGCATCGGCTACGACCTCTTGACCCACGAGAACGCGATCCTCGGCCTGCACTTCTTCTCCACCGCCTTCGAGCAGCTCAAGGCCCGCGGCGCCGTGCGCCTCGAGGCGGAGGGCAAGAACCGCGGCTGCTGGGTGATGCCGCTCGCCGAGAGCGAGGAGTTCGCCGGGCTCGAGGACCCCGACAAGGTGATCGTGCGCTCGGATGGCACGGTGACCTACGTCGGCAAGGACATCGCCTACCAGCTGTGGAAGTTCGGCCTCCTCGGGCAGGATTTCCGGTACCGCTTCTGGCACCAGGAGGGGCTCTGGCAGTCGGTGGTGGAGGGCGGCGAGGAGCCACACCCTCCGTTCGGCGGGGCGTATCGGGTGGTCAACGTCATCGATGCCCGGCAGAGCTACCTCCAGAAGATCGTCCGTGCCGGGCTGGAGGCCCTGGGCTTCGGCGACGAGGCGGCCCGCTCGGTGCATTTCGCCTACGAGATGGTGGCCCTGTCGCCCTCGACGGCGATCGCCCTGGGCTTCCTCGAAGAGGGGGAGGAGGGGGGCAAGACCCTCGAGATGTCCGGCCGCAAGGGCATCGGTGTCAAGGCCGACGACCTGATAGACCGGCTGATCGAGGGCGCCCGTGGCGAGATCCTGAAGCGTAACCGAGAGCTGCCGGAGGCCGACGTTGACGCTTTGGCGCGCCAGATTTCCACGGCAGCGGTGCGCTTCTTCATGGTCAAGGCCACGACCAACCGGGTCATCGCCTTCGACCTGGACGAGGCCCTGGCCTTCGAAGGGGACACCGGGCCCTACCTGCAGTACTCGGCGGTGCGGCCGAAGAACATCCGGCGCAAGCTCGCGGAAGCGAGGCTGGCGAGCCGGGTGGAGCCGGCCGAAGTGGCCGCGCTGCCCGCGGAGGTCTTCGAAGAGGACCTCTGGGACCTCGCCCTCGCCGTGGCTCAGGCCCAGGAGGTGGCGGAACGAGCGACCGAGAGCCTGGAGCTGTCGCTCCTCGCGCGCCACGTCCTCGAGCTATGCCAGCGCTTCAACACGGCGTACAACAAGTACCCGCTGCTGCAGGAGCCGGACCCGGCCCTCCGCACCGCCCGCCTCGCCGCCGTCACCCTCTACGAGCGAGGCCTCGCGGCGCTGGCGGACCTGCTCGGGGTGCCGTTGCCGGAGCGGATGTAGCCCCGGTGCCGCGAGGGATTGCGTGCCTCGCAGCGTGGTTTCGAGCAGCGTTCAAGACACCGCCGTCAACACCACCACCAGGGCCTCCTGGCCGCCGTCCAGGGCCGAGGTGCCGACCACCAGGCTCTCGCCGATCCTCATGCTGAAAGTGGACTCGATCAGCTTGCGGCCCATGGCGCGGCCGTCTGCGCTGGGCGTGCTGCCGAGGGCCTGGACCTCGAAGCCGCTGATCTCGAGCTGCTCGCCGACCTGGGCGTTCATGAAGATCCGCACGTCCACCGGCAACCCGTCCGGCCCCATAGCCTTGACTGAGCCGCCCCGCGAGGTGGTGATGGTGACGGTGTCCAAGATGCGGTAGGAGGCGTAGGGCAGGAAGCTCTTGAGGTCGTCCACCACCTTGCGGATGCCCTCCGGGAGCGTGCTGCCCTTGCCGCCCTCGCGACTGGCCACCAGCAGGGTGGCGCGGAAGCTGTGGGTGCGGGGCACGCCGTCCTTCTCCATCAGGGCGCGGGCGATCTTGGCGTGAGTGGCCGCGTTGGCGTCCACCATCAGGTAGGGCGCCACCTCGTTGCGGCCGGCCGAGGTCACTCGGCAGGTGGTCTTGCCGTCCTTCGGGCACTGGTCCCAGACCAGGGTCTCGGCCTCGGGGAGGCTGAGGTAGCGGATCAGGTACATGCGACTGAAGGCCTCGGGCGGCACCGGGGTCTGGGCCGCGGCGGGCCGGCCCAGGGCCGTGACCGCGAGCAGCAGGGCCGCCAGGCCGAGGCGAGGGAGCAGCGAGGCGAGGCAACGGGTCATCGTGCGTCTCCTTGGGAGTCGAGAGAGAAATCGGGGTCCAGCACCCAGACGACCCGGATGCCGGAGGGGCTCTGCAGGTGGATCTGCCGCCGCTCGGCGCGAGCGACGCCGGGATGCTCTGGCGCCGGAGCCGACCGGTTGACCGCGTGGGTCGCCGCGGGCCGGCGTTGAGGCGGTCGCGGGCGGGCCGGAGCCTCGATCGCCAGCAGGGCCTCGGCGGGAAGGGCGGTGGAGACCGGCGGCCCCGGCGCGAGGGAGGCGACCCGAGGCGGCTCGACGGGCTGCGGCGCACCCGCGGCCCAGAGCAGCGCCAGGACCGCTCCAGCGACGCTGGCCGCGGCGAGGGCGAACCGCCACACCCGGGCGGGTGCCGGCGTGGCGGCCTCCCGGGCGGCCCGGAGCACACTGCGGCGCATCCGCGCCACCGTCTCGGGTGCCAGCTCGCCCCCATCGCGGACCGGATCAGCCTCCCGCAGGAGGCGGGAAAGGGCGGTCTGGTGGTTGTCGCACGAATCGCTCCGCCCGGTCATCGCTCCGCTCCTTTCTCCGACAGCGGCGCCAGCTTCCGGGCCAGCTCACGTCGGGCCGCGGCGAGGTGCCAGCGCACGGTCACCGCGGTCACACCCAGTAGCCGGCCGATCTCTCGACTGGTTCGCCCCTCGATCTCGGTGAGCACCACTACCGCCCGTCGCCGGGCGCCCAGCCCTGCCAGGGCGCGGGCCACGGCGGTCTTCGCCACCAGACCGGCTTCCGGATGGCCCACCGGGGCCGGGTCGAGGTGCGGCGCCGCCCTCTCCCTCACGTGGCGGCGGCGAAAGCGGTCCTTGGCGAGGTTGACCAGCACCCGCACCAGCCAAGCTTCCCCATCCGGCTCGGCTGCCGGCAACGAGCGGGGGTTGCGGGCGGCCCGCAGGAAGGTCTCCTGCACCAGGTCGGCCGCCTCCTCGTCATCCAGGCAGAGGCGGCGTGCCAGCCGATAGAGCCGTTGGTGATGGCGATCGAAGAGCCCGGCCAGCCGCTCGGCTCCAACCCCTTCCGCCGCCACCATGGGGACCTCCGCTTCGATCGCCATACCGTCGCTCACATCCAGGTCAAACGCGCGGGTGGGGTGAAGTGTTGGTAGGGGATGCGGTTGTCCCAGCTTGACAGCTGAGCTAGTCTTGTTGGTCAAGATTGACCAAGGAGGTCGACGCATGTCCACGGCGGTCTACAACCTCTACGAAGCCAAGACGTCTCTCTCGCAGCTCGTCGATCGCGCCGCCGGAGGCGAGGAGATCGTGATCGCCAAGTCCGGCAAGCCACTCGCCAAGCTCGTTCCGATGCCCAAGGTCGCCAAGCCTCGCCGGCCGGGTGGCTGGGAGGGCCAGGTAGTGATCGCGGAAGACTTCGATGCCCCCCTGCCGGAAGAACTGCTGGCGGCCTTCGAGGGTCGTTCGTGATGGTGCCGCCGAGGCGATTGCTCCTAGACACCCACGTCTTCATCTGGTGGCGCGCCGAGCCGGCGAAGATTTCGCCAGAGGCCCGGGCGGCGATTGCCGAAGCCGATCTCGTCTTCGTCAGCGCAGCCTCCGCCTGGGAGATCGCGATCAAAGCCGGTCTCGGGCGGATCGAGTTGCCCGGTTCCGTGGAGCAAGGCGTTCTGGATAGCGGTTTCGAGCGCCTCGCGGTGACGTTTCCGCATGCTGAGGGAGTAACGGGACTTCCGTTCCTCCAGCGCGACCCGTTCGACCGGCTCCTCGTGGCTCAGAGTCGAGCCGAGGGCCTGACTTTGGTAACCCACGACCGCACCCTGGAGGGGTACGGCGTGCCCATCCTCTGGGCCTGAAACGAGAGACCCTCATGAACCTCCAAGACTTCGCCTGGTGGCCCCTGGTGGGGATCCCCTTTCTGATTTTCTGCGCCCGGGTCTGCGACGTGGCCGTGGGCACCTTGCGCATCGCCATGATCTCCCGCGGTCTGGTCAGGACCGCGCCGATCGCGGGCTTCCTCGAGAGCCTGATCTGGATCATCGCCATCAGCCAGGTGATGCGCCACCTCGACACTCCCATGCACTACCTGGCCTGGGCCGGCGGCTACGCTACCGGCACCTACGTCGGAGTCTTGCTCGAGGAGAAGCTTGCCCTCGGGCTGATCTCGGTGCGGGTGATCACCGAGCAGGACGCCTCGGCCCTGCTCCAAGCCCTGGGACAGGCGGCCTTCGGGGTCACCAGCTTCGCTGCCCGCGGGCTCCAGGGTCGGGTGCGGCTGATCTTCAGCGTCATCCGCCGCCGCGAGCTCCGGCGCTACCTCGACATCGTGCGCGAAGAGGAGCCCCAGGCCTTCATCTCGGTGTCGGACGTCCGCACGGCGACCGAGGGCTTCATCCCCGCCCCCAGCCTGCCCCGCCTCGAACAGCTGGGCTTGGCGCGGCGGAAGTGAGGTGGGTCTTTGCAAACCGGCTCGTGCCGGGCGCCTTGGCAAGTATCATTGGGCGTCATGCCACGGATCTCGGAGTTCTACGGGGTCACGATCTACATGTACTTCAACGACCACAGCCCACCGCATTTTCATGCGATCTACGGCAGTTTCGAAGCGGAGATCGAGATCTCGACGGGCGCCGTGAAGGACGGCTACCTGCCGACCCGAGCACTCAGCCTGGTTCGCGATTGGGTGCAGGTCTACCGGGACGAGCTCGGTCAAAACTGGGATCGGGCCCGCCAGGGTCAGCCGCTCGAGCGAATCCCTCCCCTCCAGTGAAAGGACCGCTGCAATGATCCTCCACGTCCTGAAGGCAGAAGTGACCGGACCTCATCAGCTGGTCCTGAGGTTCGACGACGGCACGCAGAGGAGAGTGGACGTTCTCCCCCTCCTCAACGGCCCGGTCTTCGAGCCACTGCGCGATCCGGACTACTTCGCGCGCGTAACGGTGGACCCCGTTTCCCGGACGGTGGTCTGGCCGAACGGTGCGGATCTGGCTCCCGAGGCCCTGAAGGATCTCCCCGACGTCGGGGACACCCCTCGAGGCCAGCAGGCGGCCTGAGGCCGATCCCCTTCTTCTTACCGCTCGCCGAACCGCCCCACCCGGAACGTCCCGAGATCGAGCGGCGGTGGTTCGCCCGCGGCCAGCGCCGCCAGGATCTCGCCGACCGCCGGGCCGAACTTGAAGCCGTGGCCGGAGAAGCCGGCGCCGAGGACCAGGCAGGGCTCGGTGGGATGGCGGTCGAGCACGAAGTGCTTGTCCGGCGTGGTGGTGTAGAGGCAGGTCGCCACCTCGATCGGCTCGGGCTCGAGGTGGGGCAGCCGGTGCCGCACGAAGTCCTTGACCGCGGCAAGGTTGGCGGCGTCGAGCGGGGTCTCCTGCTCGGGATGCTCGATCGGCAGGCCCGCGTGGTGCCAACCCACCTTGACCCCCGGCACCTCGATCTGCGGCAAGGCGTAGAAGGCCAGGGGCGCGTGGTAGTCGATCACCGTGGGCATGCGGCGGTGATCGGCGCCGCCACGGGCCGGGAAGTAGGCCACCTGCTCGCGGGTGATCGCGAGGGGCAGCTCGAGGCCGAGGGCCCTCAGCAGCGCGTGGCTCCAGGAGCCCGCCGTCACCACCGCGACCGCTGCGGACAGCTTCCGGCCGGAGGCGGTGGCCACTGTGACACCCGCCGACCCGGCCTCGAGGCCCTCGACCGAGTCCTCCGTCACCAGCTCCGCTCCCGCCTCTCGCGTCAGCCGCCAGAGGGCCGCGAGGGCGCGGTCCGCGAAGGCCACCCCGCCGTCCGGCTGGTAGAGGGCACTACTGCCGGGCGGCAGGTGGAGCTGCGGGAAGCGGGCGTTGCTCGCCGCGGCCGAGAGGTGCTCGAAGGGGAGGCCGGCCCGGCGGAGATTGGCTTCGAGGTCGGCGAGGTCGGAGCTGCCTTCCGGACCGCAGTCCCAGTTGCCCACCAGGTCGAGCAGGACCATGCCCGCGCGCCGCTCGAGGGAGCGCCACCCCACCTCGGCCTGCCGAGCCATCTCCACGTAGACCGCCTCGGGGTAGGTGAAGCGGAAGATCCGGCCGTCGCCGTGGGAGCTGCCCCGGCGGTGGCCCGGACCGAAGCGCTCGACCAAGGCCACCCGCCGGCCCCGCCGCACCAGGGCATCCACCGTCGTGAGGCCCATCAGGCCCCCTCCCACCACCACCGCGTCGAAGCGCTCCGCCGAAGGCATCCGCGGAGTCTAGCGGAGGAGCCGGCCCCCTCGCCCCCCGCAGGGGGGAGAGGGTCGGGGTGAGGGGGACTTCCTTCGGCAAGGCGGCC
>JBIOYC010000263.1:0-10317 GCA_044869955.1 Thermoanaerobaculia bacterium
ATTCCGAGGTCTCCAAGTTCGAGGGAGCGGAGGTATTCCGCTCCTTGCTCCTTTGACGCAGCGGGGATCCTAGTTCCCTCACCCGAGTTGGACGGACCAGGAGCGGACATTGCCACCGGTCTACGCCTCAGTCGCCGCTCGAGGTCCTATCGCCACCGCACCATGGTCGCGACTTCTTACGCAGAGTGTGCTCGAAGCGTCTAACCACCGTGGAGGAAGCTCCCTGCCCCCGATCGCCTCACGGCGCTCGGGAGCAGGGAGGAAACGCAAGTGCTCAGTTGTTCTGCGCCCCGGCGTCGATCCACTCGATCAGGTCGTCGATGTCGTCACCGGAGAGGCCACCCGCGGGGGGCGGCATGCCGTCGCCGCAGTTGTCTCGGTCGTCCACGCCCGGGAAGTTGGTGCAGGGCAGGCCGCCCAGGTTGTTCTGCACCTTGTTGATCAGGTAGCTGCTGCCCGAGGCGAAGGCCTGCACGCGGTCGCCGCCGTTGGTTAGCTCCTGGGCGTTGACCCCCACCGTGGTGGCGTGCGTCTGCGCCGCGTTGGCGAAGTCGACGGTGACGTTGGTGAAGTTCGGCGGGCTGTCGTGGCAGACGCCGCAGTTGTTGTCCAGGATCTCGGTCTGGATGATCGCCAGCGTCACCGGCGGCTCGACGAAGTCCTCGTCGAGATCGGCCGGCGTGACGCAGCCGTTGCCCAGCTGCACGTTGGTCCCCTGGCTGGCCAGAGCCGGCTCCACCACCCCGTCGAAGAAAGCCTTGAAGCGCGACACCTGGAACGGGAAGATCGCCGGCTGGTTGACGTCGAAGCTGCCCCAGAAGCGGTTGTAGGTGGCGAAGGCGTGGGGCATCACCCGCTGCGTGCAGACCCGCAACGACGCCAGCTCCGCCAGCTGGTGCGCCGGCAGCAGCCACTCGTCGATGGTGCGGAAGCGGATGTCGCGCTCGCCGCCCAGGCCGTCGTCCTCGAGGGGGCGGGCGGCATGGCAGGTGCGGCAGGCCGGCTTCATCACGTTCAGATAGGCGTCCCGATGGGCGTCGTTGGCGTCCCAGCCGGGCACGACGAAGTTCTCCTCCTGGACCACCGAGACGCCGTTGTACATCTCGTCGATCAGCTCGACCACCGCCTCCCCCGGCTCGGTGTCCACCACCATCTCGTTGAGCTCCGAGAACTCCAGCTGCTGGTTGGCCTTGCTGAAGGCGGCCGGCACCGCGCCGTTGAGCACGTAGCCGTGGAGGTCGAAAGGCAGCATCACCGAGCCGAGCTTGACGTCCGCCGGCGCCGCGAAGGTGGGGGTGCCGGTGTTGTTGCCACCCGGATAGACGCCGCCGTGGCAGACCATGCACAGCTGCGGGATCGGCCGCGTGCCCCGGCCGTCGAGATCGGCGGCGAAGACCGGGTTGCCGGCTGCGTTGTAAACGTAGAACTTGATCACCCGTTCGTTGTCCGAGATGGAGACCGGCGCGGTGGGGTCGTTGGGGTCCGCCCCGGCGTTCGGGTCGTAGGGGTTGAAGGGAATCGCCGGCCCGTCCTCGATGCGTGACCACTCCATGGCCACCGTCGCCACCAGCTCACTGCCCACCTGGTTGACGGCGTTCTCGAAGTCGCCCTCGTCGTCGGTGTCATAGAAGCCGTAGTTCGACACGTAGAAGGCCACGTCCCACTGGCCGTCGTCGGCCAGCGTGCGCTTGCCGTGCATATCGCGGCCGAAGCCCAGGTCCACCGAGTTGGCGTAGGCCGCGCGCACCTCGTCCACCGGACCGTAGGCTGCCTTCAACGTCGGGTCGCCTTCCGGGTCGAAGCCGTTGGCGTCCTTGAACTCGGTGAAGGTCTTGCGCAGGCCGCGGGGGTCGGTCGTGCCGTAGTAGGCGATGGTCGCCTGCACCAGCGGATCGGCGAGGTCCACCTGGCCGTCGATCTCGTTGACCTGCGTGGCGAAGAACGAGTAGAGGCCGTGCAGGAAGGCGTCCGGCCCCGGCTCGGGGGCCTCCACCTCGCGCAGCACCACCTTGGTCTCGCACTCGAAGTAGTTGGGCTCGGTCGGCGTGCCGGTCTGGGAGCCGCCGGTGTCGACCGTGTAGACCCCGTAGGGGATGCCGCCAGCGCCCTGGGGCTGGTAGGCGGTCAAGGTGATGTCGGTGTCGTTGGGCAGGTTGACGATCGCCCAGTAGACGTCGTTCTCGTCGATTTGGACGTCGCGCACCCGCGGCGCCTGGCCGGCACCCAGGGGAACCACGACCTCAAGGCGGAAGGGGGTGGGCAGGCCCTCACTCTTGAAGCGCACGCAGGACTGGCCCTGCTTGAGCACGTCGGTGTTGATGGTCGAGAAGTGCTTGACGTCGGCCTCGTAGAAGCGGCCGGTGGGGTCGAGCTTGAGCAACCCTTCCTCGTTCCACAGGCCCGACTTCGGGTCGTAGACCAGCCGGGGCACGCTGGGCGGCAGAGCGCCGCCGGCCGCCAGCTGGACGTCGGCCACCGGGATGCGCAGCCGCGCCGTGACCCCCGGCCGCAGGTTGTAGCTCTTGCCACCCGCCTCGACGTCCACCGAGCCGGCACCGTAGCTGATCATCCAGGAGTCCTGGTTGCCGGCACTGCGGGCCGAATAGTCGCCCGGCATGGAGTCGGGATCGAGCAGATCGATGGTGCCCACGGAGACCTCGACCTGGGTGCCCGGCGGGGGCGGGTTGCCCTGGGCGTCGACCAGGCCGTTGGCGGGGATGACCACCTCCGTCCCCGGCCCGCACTGGCGCTGCGAGCGCTGGCGGATCACGGTGGGCGGGATGGCGCTGCGCTGGGCCTTCTCGTCCAGGCCCAGGGTGTTGCCGCGGCCGTCCTGGCGCCGCGGGATCCGGCGGCGGCCGAAGGTCTTCCAGTCGATGCGCGTGCTCGCCGGCAAATAGCAGCCGGCCTCCTTGCGCGAGGAGTCCTGGATCCGGATCTCCTGGGTGGGGTCGACCTTCACCCGGCGCACCGGATTCAGCCGCCAGCGGCCTCCGCTGACGCCGTTGTCGTAGACCTGCGAGAGCAGGGCGAAGCCGCTCTTGCGGGCGTTGAGCACGTAGCGCTTGCTGCGCGACACCTCCAGGCGGAAGAAGCCGTCGGCATCGGTGCCAGCGGTCTTGCCGGCGACCTCGACCTCGACCTTCTCGAGGGGCTTGCCGGTGAGGTCGGTGATGCGCCCGGAAAAGGCCACGCCCTTCGATCCCACGGAGAGGGAAAGGGTGGCGCGGTCGGAGCCGCCCTTCTCGTCGCCCGCGAGCAGGGTGATCGAGTAGGCGCCGGGGGCCCCCGGCAAGCGCCAGCGCACCGGGCTGCCGGTACCCGCCGAGAGAGTGCCGGCGCCGGCGGCGAGGCTCCATTTGAGGTTGACCGGATCGCCATCGGGGTCGGCCGCCTGGACGGTGAGCACCACCTCGTCGCCCGGCTCGGCCGTCCGAGTCTGCCGGCCGTTCAAGGTGGCCACCAGCTCGTCGACTTGCGGCGAGGCGTTGCGCATGGTGATGTCCACCCGCTGCACCGGCCCGCGGGTCAGCTGCTCGCCACGGATCGAGCGCACGGTGCGCCCCTTCTCCACCTGGGCGACGAGCTGGAGGTGGGCGTCCTTGACCGCCGGCACGGCTGGGATCACGTACTCGCCGAAGTTGTTGACCAGGGTCTGATAGATCTGCTTGCCGTTCTTGTCGAGGGCGGTGACGGTGGCGAAGCGGTTGACGCCGGCCACCGGCTCGAGGGTGCGGGTGGAGTCGCCATCCCGCAGCTGGACCTCGCCGAAGATCGAGGTCCGGCGGTCGCCGTCCGCCTTGGGACGGATCGCCAGCACCCCGACGTTGACCGGCCGCGCCACCACCTGAATCGGCTTGGGCAGGCACTCTTCCGCCCAGCCACGACCGCTCCAGCACAGCTTGTACTCGCCAGATTTCTGCGGCGGGAAGTGGAAACGGCCCGAGAGGTCGGTGACCGTCTTGTCCACCGCCTGGCTGGTCGCCGGATCGAGTAAGGCGACGTCGATGCCGGGCAGGAAGATCTCGCGGCTCTTGCCCGCGGCGGCGGTGAGGCCGGTCTGGCCGCCCAGGCGGGTGACCACGAAGCCGGCGACGTACTTCTTGGCCGCGTGCTGCCGGGCCGGCGTGTCCGGCCGCCGGCCCCCGGCGCCCAACCAGCCGAAGACTCCGGCGATCGTCAATCCAGCCAGCAGGGCCGGGCTCACCACCCGCCAGCGACTCGTCGCGTTGCTGCTCGAAGCCCTCATGTCGACACCTCCGTTCGATCCCGCGCGCAGCAGGCTCGGAAATATGGATCTATGGAGATATCTGGGGGGGCCGAGGGGGAATTCGTTACCGCTTCGGGAACGGAGATAGCATCGCTTCAATGTTCTCCGCAGCCGTCTTGCTGCTCCTCCTGGCCTCGGCCGGTGATGCCAGCCCTCCACCGGCCGTTCCACCAGCTGAGCACGACCCGCCAAGCGTGGTCCTGGCCACCGCGCGGGATCTCGCCGCTGCCGAGGACGCCGCGAGCTGGCAACAGGCCGCCCGGCTGCTCGAGGGCTCACTGCCCCGGATCGAGACCGAGCTCGACGTGGCGGGGCAGCTCGAGGTCAGGTCCCTGTTGAGCGAGGTTCGTTTCAAGCTCGGCCGGCGGAGGGAGGCTCTCGCCGCACAGCAGCAGGGCTTGGCGCTGGCTCGCTCGACCCATCAGACCACTTGGGAAGCGAAGCTCATTTTGCAGGAGATCACCACTCTCGTCTTCCTGGGCGAGGTCGACCCGGCCCGGGCCGAGCTCGATCGGGCTCTGGCCCTCCACCAGCGGCTGGGCGACCTCGGTGGCGAGTCGGAGTGCTGGCTGGTGCGGGGCATGATCGCGCTGCGCACGGGCGACCGCGGCGGCGCCCTGCCTCACCTCGAGCGATCCCTGGCCCTGGCTCGACAGTCCGGCCGGGACGAGCCCCTCGCCCGAGCCTGGAACGGGCTCGGCCTGGCCTTCCGCGCTACCGGCCACCTGCCTGAGGCTCTCGATGCTCTGGAACGCTCGGTCGAGCTCTTCCGCCGGCTCGGCAAGCGCGCCGACGAGGCAGCCGGACGATCGAACCTGGGGCGCGCGCTGATCGCCCAGGGCCGCCCTCGGGACGCGGTGCGCCAGCTCGAGCCGGCGCTGGCCCTGCTCGAGAGGATCGGCGACCCCAGCTCCCAGGCCACCAGCCTGCTCCAGCTCGCGCAAGCCCAGCTGCTCCTGGGCGAAGCCGGAACGGCGCTCGCGAGCCTCGATCGCGCGTTGGCGCGGGCCCGAGAGGCCGAGGATCCCTACGTCGAGCTCCAGGCCTCCACCGCCCTCGCCCGCCTCTACGGCCAGCTGGGTGACTGGGATGCCGCCGATGCCGTCTCGGAGCGCGCCCTGGTCTCCGCACGTGCCCTCGACCAGCGCTACAGCGAAGCCGCCCTGCTGGCCGATCGCGGCCGTACCTTGCTCGCCCGAGGCCGGCCAGGCGACGCCCTCGACTTGTTCGAGGCCGTCCTTCCCAGGCTGGAGGCGGCAAAGGACCGCTTCGCCGCCTCCGATCTCCTCGCCCGGATCGGCGAGGCCCATGCCGCCCTCGGCGACTGGCCGCAGGCGGTGAGCCGCTACCGGGCCTCCTTGGCTCGCCGCCTGGCCGACGACGACCGCGCCGGCGAGGTGGACGCACGGATCGGCTTGTGCCTCGCCGACGCCGCCCGCGGTGACGCCGCGGGCGCCGAGCCGGAGTGCCGGCGGGCGGCCGGGCTGGCCCGCGAGCTCGGCCTCTCCCGCGCGCTGATCACCGCTCTTTCGAGCCTGGCCCGCGTGGAGCTCGACGCCGGCCGGTTGGCCGGCGCCGCCGAGAGCATCGAGGAGGCCCTGGCGCGGGTCGAGAGGACCCGTGGCAACGTTCCCGCCGGGCTGCTGCGCTCCACCTACCTCGCCTCGAGCCACTCGCTCTACGAGCTCGAGATCGAGATCCTGATGCGGCGGGCCTCTCTCGATCCGGCGGGAGACTTCGTCCAAAGGGCCTTCGAGGCCGCCGAGGCCTCGCGAGCCCGAAGCCTCCTCGACGCCCTCGCCGTCACCGGTGCCGAGCTGCGCCGAGCCTCCGACGATCCCCTGCTCCGCCGCGAGGCCGAGCTGAGGAACGAGCTCGATCGCCTGGAGCGCGCCCGAGCCTGGGCCGAGACCCAGCGAGAGGGGCAGGCGACGCTGCCGGAGCTCGCCGCGGAGACGGACCGCCTGCTGGTCCAGCTGCACGAGCTGGGAAGGAGGATCCAGGCCGCCTCTCCGCGCTACGCTACCCTGACCCAGCCGAGGCCACTGGGTCTCCAGGAGCTGAGGCGGGAGGTGCTGGACGAGAGCACGGCTGTGCTCGAAATCGTCCTGGGAGAGCGGCGAAGCTTCCTGTTCTGGGTCACCCACAGGGAGCTGGGCGCCTGGCAGCTGCCGCCGCGCTCGACGCTCGCGCGCATCGCCTTCGCGGCGCGGGACCTGGTGGCGGCCCGGGGGGAGCGCATTTCCTTCGAGACGGAGGCCGAGCGTACGCAGCGCGTCGCGGACGCCGACTCCCGGCTGCCCGGCGTGCTGAGCGAGCTCTCACAGGTCCTGCTCTCGCCCCTGGGCGACCGGCTGGCCGGGCAGCGACTGCTGATCGTCTCCACCGAGAGCCTGCAACAGATCCCCTTCGCCGCCCTGTCCTCCCCCACCTCGGGGCGGGCGCTGATCGAGGACCACGAGATCGTCATCCTGCCCTCGGCCTCGGTCCTGGCCGAGGTGCGCCGGCAGCTCGCACGTCGAGCGCCCGCACCGGCCGGGCTGGCGGTCTTCGCGGACCCGGTCTTCGACCGTCGCGACGGCCGCGTCACCGGCTCCGGGACTCACCAAGCCGAGAGTGCCCGCGAGGAGGGCCGGGCGGAGCTGATCCGCTCGGCCACCGAGCTCGGGCTGATCCGGGAGGGACTGCCCCTTCCCCGGCTGCCGGCCAGCCGCCGCGAGGCCGACACCATCCTGCGCCTGGCGGCCGAGCCCTCGAACCTCCTTGCCCTCGACTTCGAAGCGAGCCTTGCGACACTGCGAGCCGCACAGCCAGAGCGTTTCCGGATCCTCCACTTCGCCACTCACGCCCTGATCAACGAGCGCCATCCCGAGCTGTCGGGAATCGTGCTCTCCCTGGTCGATCGCCGGGGCCGGGACGTGCCCGGCTTTTTGCGCCTCTACGAGGTGGCTGACCTCGAGCTCGGTGCGGACCTGGTGGTGCTCTCGGCCTGCCGCACCGCCCTCGGCAAGGACCTGCCCGGAGAGGGCTTGATCAGCCTGGTTCGGGGGTTCTTCCACGCCGGAGTGCCGAGGGTGATGGCGAGCCTCTGGAATGGTGAGGACGAGGCCGGAGCCGACCTGATGGTGCACTTCTACCGCGGGCTGCTCACCCGCGGACTCTCCCCAGCGGCCGCCTTGCGCCAGGCGCAGCGCCGGATGATGCAGGGGCCCCGCTGGCGCCATCCCTACTACTGGGCCTCGGTGGTGCTCGAGGGGGAGTACCGCTAGGGCCGGGTCTCGGCCTCCGCCGCGGCAGCCGCCAGGGCCGAGAGAATCCTCGCCGCACGATTCGCCGGCTCGGCCGCAGGAACCTCGGCGAGCGGCAGCCGCCAGAGCACCCTGCCCTGCCGGTCGACGAGCAGGACCTCGCTGCCGTCGAGCGAGCCCTTGAGCACCGCGTCGGCCTCGGCGGGGGCGTCGGCCGCGGAGAAGCGCCCACCCTCACCGAGGGCCTCCGCGAGGGCAGGCGACAGCACGAAGATCCGCCGGACCTGCCCGAGGGACATCTCCTCCGGCAGCGGATGGGCCTCACGCGTGAGGGCCGGCGGGGAGGACGCTTCGGCCTGCTCCGGAGTCTGGGTCGGCGCCTGCCTGCCGTCCAGCCAGGTCAGCGACAGCGCCAGCGAGATCGCCGTCGCAAGGGCCGCCCAGGCCAGGTCGGGAAGGCGCGGCCAGGAGAGAGAGAGCCGCGAGGCGACCCGGCGAGCCCGGCCGCCCGAGGGCCGGTAGCGCAGCTCGAGGCGACCGGCGTCAGCCAGGCGCAAGAGCAGCCTCGCGCCGGCCACGCGCACCTGCCATGCCTGCCTCGGCCTCACGCCGGGCCCCAGGAGCAACAGGGCCATCGGTACCTCTCCCTCCGCCTTGACTTCGATCCGCTCCGCCTCGGCGAGGGATGCCACCGCCCTCGCCGGACGGTCGCCCTGGAAGCGAGCCTGCTCCCGGCCATCCACCAGCACCCTCAGGAACCGCCCGTCGACCTGTTGGCGCAGCCGCTCCGCCTCGCTCAGCCGGGCGAGGATCGCGCGGCGCCCGTCGTCATCGAGCTCCCTGGACCGGGCTTCGAGCCCCTTCCCTCCAACTTCTGCTCGAAACCGCGGAACGGCCAGCTTCGTCCGGGGCGAACCGAGGGCCAGGGAGGCGCAGAGGGACTCCAAGCATGCGGGGTGGAGAAGGGAGTGAAAGCGCGCCACCTCGGCCGCGCCGTCGCCCCGGGAATCGCGGACCGGCCAACGCCAGGCCCGCCCAGCTGCGGGATCGCGGGGCACCAGGCACGGCGTCGACCACGGCGAGAGCCGTTCGAGGCACTCGGCAACCAAATCGCCAAAGCTCGCGGAGTCGCCGCAGGTGACGAAGCGCAGCTCCCCGCGCCCCTCCCTCACGACCTCCAGCAGAGAGCCGAAACGCTCGACGAGCTCTTCCATCAGCCTGGCCTTTCGGGAGCGGCAGTAGCTCTCCTCCGGTAGCCGGCTCGGATCCTGGTGGAGGAGGGAGAAGAGGTCGAGCATCTCGGCCGTCTCGAACCGGTAGAGGAGCCGGCACAGCCCCACCAGGGCGTGCAAGGAGCTGCGCTTCCAGGCCAGGCGCACCAGATGCTTAACGTAGCGCACCAGCAGGTCTTCCTGGCTCGAGCGGGCGGGGTCACGCTCCGCTCGCCGTTCGAAGGGCTCGCAGGCGATCAGGATCAGACGCTGGAGCAGCTGGCCTCGCTCGGTCGAGATGCGATTGCGTCGCAGCCGCGCGGGGTAGAGCCCCCGCCGGCGCTGCACGCGATCTGCGGCCTGGAGCTGCACCAGAGCGCAGGCGACGGCCTCGCCGGCGTCCTGCTCGTCGCCGAGCAGGAAGTAGGCGAGGTCGAAGCTCTGCTCGAACGGCTCCATGTCCCGGGTGCGAACGACTCAGAGATACCAGAAGAAGGGAGGGGCGAGCGTGAGATTTTCGGCCGACGGCGATCGTGCGGTGGCGCGGGAACGAGCCGACTACCCTGCTCCGCGGGCGTCGACCGCGAGCCACCGAGCCGCATTCCCACCACCGCCCTTCGAAAGGAGCCTCTGCATGCACCTGCTGCGCGCCTCTCTCACCCGGACCCGAGTCGTCCTCGCCGTTCTCTTCCTCACCGCGGTCCTGGCCGCGGGCTACCTGGTCCCTTCCGAGGTCGACGCGGTGCCGCCGGACGGCATCTACCGCGTCTACTTCACGACCCCCGCCAAAACCCAACAGTGTGGCGGGAGGAACTACGACTGCGACGGCGTCCTGACCTACGCCTGGGGGTGCGTGACACCCTACAGCAAGGTCACCGTCTACGGCTGCTTAGAGCTCTAGCCACTCCGAGCCGCTCCCCTGCCTGGACCTGGACCACGGCTCTCGCGGCCGATGCCCCTCCCCTACTCCGCGTAGAGCCGGATCACCTCTTCGATCGCCCGGCGGCAGACGGCGCAGAAGCCGACCTCGTCGCGGCTGAACATGATGCAGTCGGCCTGCGGGCGGTAGAGGCCCTTGGCCTCGTAGGAGGCACCCTCGAAGGCCCCGACGTGGTGGGCATGCTCTCCCTGGCCCAGGAGCAGGGTGGCGCGGGCCTGCTCCTCGCGGAACAAGGCATCCATCTCGGCCTCGGGACGGCCGGAAGCGCGGATCGTCCGGCGGCGGGCCTGGACGTCGCGCTGGAAGGCCTCGAACGCCTCCTTCTCCCATGGCGTGGGCAGGGGCGTGCCGGCGGCGATCAGGTCCCCCCATTTGCCGCCCCGGGGATCGGCCGTGACGTTGCGCTCCCAGGGCTCGGGCCGGGGGCCTTGGGCAGCCTCGTAGGCCACCGGCGAGGTGTAGTACTCGTCCGCCAGGGCCGCGAAGTGGTGGCCGAATTCGTGGACGAAGACGTAGGGGGCCCAGATGCTGTCCACTGCCACGGTGCCGTAGAGCTGGAAGATCCCGCCCCCGCCGTAGGTGGTGCCGTTGACCAGGATCTCGACGAAATCGTAGGGCGCGTGCGAGGCCGCCTCGCGGAAGGCCCGG
>JBIOYC010000264.1:0-14562 GCA_044869955.1 Thermoanaerobaculia bacterium
GACGGTCAGCGGGTGAAGGCCGCTGCGTAGGTGCCTCAGCACCTTGTCGAAGCCGGGGACCGGTCCGCCGTTCTCGCGGAACTGGAAGAGGGGGAGCCGCCATGCATCGTCGACTCGGAGGCCGTAAAGTGTGGGAGGGTCCGAGGTCAGGCGCTGCCGGATCCGGCTGGGGTCCACTCCCAGCCTCTCGGCGGCTTGCTGCGTGGTGAGGGCTGAAGCCTCCATCACCGCGTAGTCGGCGATCGTTCGGGCAAGTGCCGAGGGCTCTCCCGGGCGAGCCGGGGAGAGGTCGAAACCGCCCTCCTCGAGGACCGCCACCTCCTGAGGGGTGAGGTCTGCGGCCGGGTTCTCGGGTGGGTTGATGATCGGCAGCCGCCGCAGGGCTTCTTCGAACATGGCCAGTAGCTCTTCCTTGGTGGACCGCAGACCACGCTGTTCGAGAAGGGCCGGCTGCTCTAGAAGGGAGATCGCCATGTTCAGGTCCCTCACGGGGCTGTCATTGCGTTAGGCGACGAGAGCTACTCTACCTAGTGGGCTACGAAGTGTCAACCGGAGACAGGATTCGAGTCGAGCCTCCCACACCGGTCATACAGCTCCCGCAGCGCCTCCCGCAGGTTGCCCTGGTGCCGCGCGAAGAGCTCTACTGCCGGCGGCAGCCTTGCGGCGAGCTCCGCTCCGGCCGCCTCTTCGACCAGCTTCGCGAGCAGGGCGGGAGTCGGGCGGCATTCGAGCAGGGTGGGCAGGGGGCCGGGCCGGTGGAGGGTGACCAGCAGGCCACTGGCCCGCTGGCTGGCCCGGAGAACCCTGCGAAGCGACCAGCGTCCGAGCACTCCGGCGCTGTCCACGAGCAGAAAGTGCCGGGGAGTCAGGTCGTCGAGGAATCCGGGGGCCAGGCGCTCCAGCTCGCCAGGACCGAGATGCAGCCGGGTGTGGCGCAGCTTGAAGCCACGAGCGGCGAGGCCGGTGCCCAGCTCGCGCAACAGGGTGCTCTTGCCGCTGCCGTGCGGGCCGACGATCGCCGCCCGTTGGCCGAGACGCTCGAGGCTCTCGAGCAACTCGGCCGAGGAGCCGTGGAGGAAACGGTAGCGGAGGGCGGCCAGCCGCTGGGCCCGGAAGGGGTTCTCCGCCGGGCGCATGGCGGTGCCACCTGCCTCAGGAGCCGGGCTGCCCCTGCGCGGCACGCTTCTTGTCGATGATCCTCGCCAGCCAGCGCGGCCCTTTCTTCTCGATCTGCTCCTCCTCGTTGCTGGCCACGGCAGAGAGACGGATCTCCCGTCCGATCACGGTGACGAGGAGGTCCAGCCGGCTCGTCTCGCTGCCCGGCTGGGCCACCAGCTCGAGGGCCCAGGCGAGGGTGATCAAGGTGCCGGAGAAGGAGAGGGGGCCGTCGGGCAGGCGCAGGGAGAATGCTCGCTGGTCCTGATGTCCCGGGGCGTCGAAGCGCACCGTGTCGACCACCACGACGTCCTGGTCCCCCTTGCCCGAGGTGTACCAGAAAAGGCGCAGCTCCACCTCGCGAGGCGCCTCCTCCAGGGACCAGGCGGCCTTGCCGGTGATGACATCTCCGGGAGCGAAGACCGTCCGGCGGTCGGTCGTCGTGATGTCGAGCCAGGTCATCCGGCTACCTCCGGCGGCGTCACGGTCAGGGCGAATTCCTCACCGACGTCCGGCCAGCTCTCGATCCGTCCGGCGAGCTTGAGGACCCACAGGACCTTGTTGCGGCTCGCCTCGAAGGAGTGCATCGACTCGAGGGGGAGGGTCGCCGAGGCCCAGCCCCGTTCGATCGTCATCGGGTCCGAGGTGGCCAGGACCGACAGCCGCGCGAAGACCTGGCGGTCGGTCTTGGTGGTGGTGCCCTGCCGGTAGGTAGCCTCTTCGCGGCCCTCGACCTCGATCGTCAGCTCACGGATCCGAGAGGTGGCGCCGCGGAAGCGCCAGCCGATCTCCAGGCTCTGGCCGAGCGCAACACGGGCGCGGTTCAAGGTCAGCACCGGGCGCGGGTTGAACATCGCCAGGATCTGGTAGGGCACCCCGGCGAGCAAAGCCAGGCCGACCAGCACGAAGGGGATCAGGAAGATGGTCAGGCAGCCGTCGCCCGAGCCACTTTTCCAGCCGCTCAGGCACATCACCACGAAAACTCCGGTGATGCCGTTCCAGAACAGGGCCACGAAGATCATGCCGAGAAGCTTGCCCCAGGGCCCGGCGGCAGGTTGGAGCTCGACCGGCCCCTCGCCTGGAAACAGGCCGAGGTCGGGCGTGGGGTTGGCCGTGACCGCCGGGGAGGGCTGCCAGCTCGCGGCCGTGGCGTTGGCGGACTTTCGGCTCATCCGCCACACCAAGAAGGCGCTGCCGAAGCCCACGAAGGTGAAGATCGCCGGCACGATGGCCGCAGCTCCGGCCTCGTCGAGGTTGCCCTGAGTGAGGACCAAGGCTCCCACACCGAGCCCGACCACACCGAAGAGGCACAGGAAGGCGATGACACAGCCGATGCCGCCCTGCTTCCGGGCCTTCTCGGTGATCGATTCGACGCGGTGGATGCTCATCGAGGTCCCCGTCTGGCGAGACAGCCGGCCCCGGAGGGTCGGCCGCTCGACAGGCGAAGGTGGTGGTGGGGATCAGGCCGCGGAGCCGCGCCGCACCAGGAAGAGGGCCGCTCCCGCCAGCAACAAGGCCAGGGCCGCGATGCCGAGGGTCGACAGGGCCGGGATGTCGATCGTGGCCTGCTGCACGTTGATCGTGGCGGTGCCGACGTTGTTGCCGGAGACCGGATCGACGCCGGTGGCCGAAGCCGTGGCCGAGTTGACCACGGCGCCGTTGACACCGGCGTTGACCGTCACCGTGATGTTGCAGGTCGCGGAGGCGCCGTTGGCCAGGGCACCGACGTTCCAGGTGACGGTCGGCGAGGCGAAACCCGCGCCGCAGTCGTTCGAGACGTAGGTCACCTCGGCCGGCAGGCTGTCGGTGACGCTCACCCCGGCGGCATCCCCCGGACCGTTGTTGGTCACGTCCAGGGTGTAGACCAGGTTGTCGCCCGGGGCCAGGTTGGCTGGCGCCGCGCTCTTGGTGAGCGCGAGGTCCGCTTCGAGGCAGCCGCTCGGCAAAGCGTTGGGATGGAAGATGCACACCGTGCTGTTGGTGGCGCTCGATCCCACCGAGCCGCCGACGTTACAGGCGTAGGTCAGGCCGATGGTCGGCGGCG
This sequence comes from Thermoanaerobaculia bacterium, assembly GCA_044869955.1. Classification (GTDB taxonomy): domain Bacteria; phylum Acidobacteriota; class Thermoanaerobaculia; order Multivoradales; family SZUA-115; genus CALMKX01. The sequence goes on from JBIOYC010000264.1 coordinate 3,200, forward strand.
GGAAGTTCTGGATGCCGGTGGTCGAGCCGGAGCCGGTTTCCGGGTTGCCCGCGCCCAGCAGGTACACGATGTCGTTGGTGTCGTGGTAGAGGATCGCCTCGAAGTCCCACAGCTCACCACCGCCACCAAAGTGCTCGACGTCGTCCCACATGAAGACCGTGCAGTCCTCGTTGGTGCTGCAACGGTCGCTCTGGCGCGGGCAGCTCGCGAAATACTGGATGAACCCGGCAGCGGTGATGAAGTCGTCGTGGAGGGGATAGATGCGCGCGCCGCCTCCGGTCGAAGGGGGTGCCGGCAGAGGACAGTCGTTCGACAGGTCCGGACCGGTGTCCGTCGGGTCGGTCGAGAGGTAGCCATTCGAAGCCATCACCAGCTGAGTGATGGCCGTGCCGTAGAAGTTGAAAGGAGCCGAGAGGGTCTGCGCGACCGAGGCGGTGTCGTCGCCGGTGACGATGTTGGTTCCGGTCCCGCTGATGTCGACCAGGGACGTCGCGGCGCAGCTGGCTTCGGCGCCGTCGGCGAAGGTGTAGCCGAAGGAGTCCGGACCGCCGGTGGTCCTGGGCTGCAGACGGGCCGTAGCGGTCGGCGGCTTGGGGTCCTTGACCTCTTGGGCGTTCGCCACGGCCGGAGCGGCCAGCAGCAGCGCCAGGCTTGCGGCGCCGAGAGCACCCAGCCGAGAGTTCGATCGCCTCATGGTATTGCTCTCCTTGTCCGCTTCATCGAGGGCGCGACGTTGGCTCTCTCGAGATTCTTGGAGTTGGTCGCGCGAGACTACCATGCCCTTCTCGGCGCCGGTCAGAGTCTCGGCATCACCCCACCCGTGGCCAGGCGAGCGGCCCCCACCGCTCCACACCAGGCACCCTCCGCGAGCAGCAGGGCCTTGCCACCGAGCGCCTCGGTGACGAAGGTCAGCGGACCCCCCAGGGCGGGATTGCCGTCCAACGTGGAGCCGCCGTAGACCACCGTCCCGATGCCCTCGGCGCGCGCGTGGGCCATCGCCAGCAAGGCGACGTTCTCGCCGATCATGCCGGCCACGGCGTGGGCGAGGTCGGCGGCGGCCGTCGAGGCGAGCTTGGCGAAGCTGGCGGCGTTCAGGTCCGGCGGCAGGGCGATCTCCCCGTGGGGGTAGATGTCGCCGACCAGCAGGTCGACGTGGCGGCGATCTCCTCGGGCGGCGAGGTCGGCGGCGTCGGCGAAGGTCTCGGCCCCACCGAGCAGGCGGGCGAGGCCGACGAACGAGCCGCCACCCAGGGCGGTGCCACCCACCCTCTCGGCGGCGCCGGCTCGCACGGCGAGGATCGAAGTCCCCGTGCCCAGGCTGACCACCAGGTGCTCGGCCGGCAGCTCCAGGCCCTGCTCGGCGGCGAGGCTGGCCACACCGGCGGTCCAGGCTTCGAACTCGGGGATCAGGCGGATCTCGCCGCCGGTCAGGCCCGCGCCGAGCTCACGGGCGCCGCCGCCGGTCAAGGCCACGACCTCGGGGGACCAGGCCTGGAGCTGGGCACGGATCGCTTCGTGGTCGCGAGAGGGAAGCCGCAGCCGGCTTCCCGGCTCGCCCCCCAGGGCGAGCTTGGCGAGGGTCGCGCCGACGTCGACGCCGGCGATCACAGGCCGTTCCAGAGCAGCTCGGACATCAGCAGGGCCTTGTCGAGGTCGGGCAGGTCGGCCAGCAGCAGCACACCGAAGAGGGCCGACAGCCGTGGGCTCGCGCTCTCGTAGAGGGCCTTGCCCTGGGGGTCGCGCACCCGCACCCTGGCCTTGCCGCCGTCATGGGTGACCCGGCCGATTTCCGGCTCCCGCTCGCCCCCCAGCACCCGCAGGCGATCCGGGGCGGGTCGCGCGAACACCACCAGCTTGCCGGGCGCCTCGCCCAGCAGCACCCGTGCTCGCCGGCCCGAGGACCAGAGCTCGAAGAGCTGGCGGCCGTCCGCGGCCTGGGCGCGGGTGACTCCGTTGCGGGTGGTCGCCTCGGCCACGATCTGCGCCCCGGCGCTGTAGCGCCGGAGCTCGCCGGCACGCTCGCCGTCGAGGATCACCGTGCTCGCGCCGAGAGTGAGCTCGAGGTGAACGCTCTTGCCGGAGGAGCGCACCAGGGCGACCGTTCGCCCGGCGCGGTCGGTCACTTTGATCTTGAGAGGGGTGGCGCGACTGGCGCCCGCCTGGGCAGTTCCCGGGGACCGGGACCGATCGCCGCAGGCAGCGAGAGCGATGGCCGACGCGAGCAAGACGACGAGGATGGGGCAGGGGCCGCGCTGGTGCTGGCGAAGAGCGGGGATCACGCGCTACTCTCTCGGACGGGTTCCGGGCGGAGGATATGGGCCGGTCTCCAGGTGCGTCAAGGGGCGTCCAGCATGAGTCACCAACTCCTTCGAGGCCTCGCGGCCGTGGCACTCTCCCTCCTGGGCCTGTGGGCCCGGGGGGCCGGCGAGGCTTCCGGGGCGACCCAACCGGCGGAGCTCTTCGCCGCCGCCATGGCCGAGAAGGACCCGACCGTCCGCCTCACCCGGCTCGAGGCGGTGGTCTCGGCCGCGCCCAGGGGCTTGCGCTACGGCGCGGCCTACCGTCAGGAGATCCTCAAGCGCAAGCAGTACGATCGGGCCATCACCTTCTTCGCCCGTCTGGCGAGCGCGCATCCGAAGGATGCCCACGTGGCCCTGAACTACGGCTATGCCTACGTCGACAAGCTCCCCGACGCCTCCTTCTTCTCGCACCTCGGTCTGGCCAACAAGGCCCTGGCGGAGTTTGCGCGCTCGGTCCAGCTCGAGCCGACCTGGCTCTCCCTCTACAGCCGGGGCAACCTCAACGTCTACTTCCCACGCATGCTCGGCCGCACCCGCGACGGCATCGCCGACCTCGAGAAGGCTCGCGAGCTGGTTCAGGACAAGCCCAGGCGCAGCTACCACGCCCTGACCTGGGCGGCCTTGGGCGACGGCCACTGGCGTTTGGGGGACACTCCGCGGGCGCGCCAGGTCTGGCGCGAGGGCCTCGCCCTCTTCCCCGGGGACCCTCGGCTCCTGGCACGGGCCAACAAGACGGACGGCGACCTCGACCGTTACCTCGGCGACCTCCTGACCCCGGGGGTGAGGGTCTCGACCGATCTCGTCGAGGTCTACCGCGAGGGTTGGCAGGAGGCGTGTAGCTGTCCCCCGGACCCGCCATAGGGTCTTCTCCGCGGTTTCTATGGCATAGATCCTGTGATCCGCGGGTCCCTCGAGCGCTCTGACGTCGGCGATCCCCAGATCCTTCGGCCTTCCCGAGACTTTGCCCCAGAGGATCGGCCCTTGCTAGGGCCTGAGGGGATCCTCGGCCGTGCCCTGTCCCGATTGGGGGAGCCGGCCGCACTGATCGCCCGGAGGTCGACACATGTCATCCGTCGCCCCAGACTCGCCTCACGGCTCGCCGCCCACCACCCCACCCCAGCGCCGCAAGTACGTGCCCGCGGTTGGGCCACGGCTCAAGAAGGTGCTCTTCCTGGTCCTCGGGCTCTTCGCCCTGCTGGCGGTGAACTCCACCTACCTGCTCGGGGTGTCCCTGCTCGAGTGGGCGACCGGCAAGGTGTACCAGAACTGGTTCTACCTCAACATGTTCCTGGTCCACCTCGCGCTCGGCGCCCTGATCCTCCTGCCGATCTTGATCTTCGGCCTCGCGCACATCAAGAACGCCCACAATCGGCCCAATCGCCGGGCGGTGTACGCGGGCTATGCCCTCTTCTCCTCGGCCCTCGTCCTCCTGGCGTCGGGCATCGTGCTCACCCGCCTCGAAGGCATCATCGTGGTCAACGACCCCAAGGTCCGCAGCGTCGCCTACTGGGCGCACGTGATCACGCCGGTGCTCGCCGCCTGGCTCTTCGTGCTCCATCGCCTTGCAGGGCGCAAGATCCGCTGGCAGGTGGGGCTGCGCTGGGCGGCGGTGGCGGGTGTCTTCGCCGGCGTGCTGGTGATCTGGCAGGCGCAGGACCCGCGCCAGTGGAACGTCGCCGGCCCGGCCTCGGGCGAACAGTACTTTTTCCCTTCCCTGGCCCGTACGGCCACCGGCAACTTCATCCCGGAGAAGGTCCTCGACAATTCTCAGTACTGCCTGAAGTGCCACGCGGACACCCACGCCGGCTGGGCGGTCTCGGCCCACCGCTTCAGCTCCGGGAACAACCCGCCCTACCTGAAGTCCGTGAACGAGACCCGGGAGGTGGCGTACAAGCGCGATGGTGACGTCCAGGCCTCCCGTTTTTGCGCCGGCTGCCACGACCTGGTGCCCTTCTTCAGCGGCAAGTTCGACGAACCGAGCTTCGAGCTCGGCACCGCTCCCTCTGGCCAGGCCGGCATCACCTGCAGCGGCTGCCACTCCATCACCCACGTCAACAGCGCGCGCGGCAACTCGGACTACACGATCGAGGAGCCGGTGCACTATCCCTTCACCGGCAGCGACAGCCCCTTCCTCGCCTTCCTCAACGAGCAGCTGATCAAGGCCAAGCCGGAGTTCCACAAGCGGACCTTCCTCAAGCCGCTGCACAAGACGCCGGAGTTCTGCGCCGGCTGCCACAAGGTGCACCTGCCGGAGCAGCTCAACAAGTACAAATGGCTACGCGGCCAGAACCACTACGACTCGTACCACCTGTCCGGAGTCTCCGGGCACGGCGTGCAGGCTTTCTACTTTCCGGACAAGGCCCAGGACAACTGCAGTGGCTGCCATCTGAAGCTCCAGCCCTCGACTCAATTCGCGGCGCGGGACTTCGACGGCACCGGTACCCTCAAGATCCACGACCACCAATTCCCGAGCGCCAACACCGGCATCCCGCACCTCTTGGGCATGCCCGAGTGGGTCAACCAGAAGCATCTCCAGTTCAACGAAGGCGTGATGCGCGTGGACCTCTTCGGGTTGAAGCCCGGAGGCCAGATCGACGGCCCGCTGACCGCTCCCCTGCGGCCCACGGTCCCGGCCCTCGAGCCGGGGCAGAGCTACCTGCTCGAGACGGTGGTGCGCACGGCGAAGATGGGCCACCACTTCACCCAGGGCACCACCGACTCGAACGAGGTGTGGCTGGACCTGGTGATCAAGGACGGAGAGCGGGTGATCGGCCGCAGCGGTGGCCTCGGCCCGGCCAACGAGGTCGATCCCTGGTCGCACTTCGCCAACACCTACGTGCTCGATCGGGAGGGGCGGCGGATCGACCGTCGCAACGCGCAGGACATCTTCATCCCCCTCTACAACCACCAGATCCCGCCGGGCGCGGCCGACACCATCCACTATCGTCTGACCGTGCCTCGGGACGTCCGGGGCCCGCTGACCATCGAGGCTCGCCTCCAGTACCGGAAGTTCGACACCCGCTACATGCAGTTCGTCTTCCCCGACAAGCCGGCCAACGACCTGCCGATCATGACCCTCGCCACCGACCGGGTGAGCTTGCCGATCGCCGGCGGGCCGCCCCTTGCCGGCGAGCAGATCAGCCCGATCTTGGAGTGGCAGCGCTGGAACGACTACGGCATCGGCCTGCTGCTCAAGGGGGGCAAGAGCAAGGGGGAGCTGAAGCAGGCCGAGGAGGCATTCACCCGGGTGGAGGCTCTGGGGCGGCCCGAGGGTCCGGTCAACCTCGCCCGGGTCTACCTCGCGCAGGGCACCGTCCAGGACCAGGCGGTGGCCGCCCTCGCCCGCGCCTCGGCCTTCGATCCGCCCGCGCCCTCCTGGTCGGTGGCCTGGTTCCGTGGCCTGGTCAACAAGCAGAACGGCTTCTTCGACGAGGCGATCGCCGACTTCAAGGCAATCCTCGCCCTCGACGACGCCGAGACGCGCAAGCGCGGCTTCGACTTCTCGCAGGACTATCGGCTCTTGAACGAGCTGGGCCAGACCCTTTTCGAACGCGCCAAGCTCGAGCACGGCGAGAGCCGGGGGACCCGGCGCAAGGAGCTGCTGGCCGAGGCCGCCAGCCTCTTCGAGCGCACTCTCGGTTTCGAGCCCGAGGACATGTCGGCGCACTACAACCTCTCGCTGATCTACCGGCAGCTGGACCGCCCCGAGGACGCCAAACGGCACCTCGAGCTCTACCGCAAGTACAAGCCCGACGACAACGCGCGAGACCGCGCGGTGGCCATCGCGCGAGCGGCCGATCCGGCCGCCGACCACGCCGCCGAGGCGATCGTGATCTACGACCTGTCCCGCGCGGGAGCCTACGAGCTGGCCGACGCCGGACCGACCCGCCGGGCCGCGGCGTTCGAGATCGAGCCCCCGGCACCGACGCCGGCCGCGCCGCTGCGCGTGGCCCAGCGAGACCCGGCCACCGAGCGGGGAGAGAGACGCCCGAGATGACTGAGGAGAGAGAGAAGCCGGCTGCTGCCGAGGACGAGGAAGAGCTGGTCGCCGCCGACGATGCGGTGATCGGCAAGGCCTTCCGCTGGTCGCTGTTGGTGATCGGCGGGCTGCTTGCCGTAGTCGGCGGTGGGTTGTGGCTGAGCAGTCGGCCCGAGGCGGCGCTGCCCGAGCAGAAGATCGAGAAGTCCGCGCCGGAGCAGGTGGCGCGCAAGGTGGATCCCCCCCGGGTCGCCTTCCGGGAGGTGACCGCCGAGGCCGGCATCCGCTTCGTCCACGAAACCGGCGCCTACGGGGACAAGCTGCTGCCCGAGTCGATGGGAAGCGGCCTCGCCTTCTTCGACTACGACAACGACGGCGACGCCGACCTCTTCTTCACCAACGGTACGGCGTGGGCCCACGCCCGCGACAGCCGTCCGGCGGCCACGCCGGCCCTCTACGCCAACGACGGCCGGGGCCGCTTCGTCGACGTCACCCGCCAGGCCGGCCTCGCCGTGCCGATCTACGGCATGGGCGTGGCCGCGGCCGACTACGACGGCGACGGCTGGCGCGACCTCTTCTTGACCGGGGTGGGCGAGAATCGCCTGCTGCGCAACGTCCGCGGGCGCTTCGAGGACGTCACGGCCAAGGCCGGGGTGGCCGGCCCGAAGGACCAGTGGTCGACGGCCGCCAGCTTCTTCGACGCCGACGGCGACGGCGATCTCGATCTCTTTGTGGGCAACTACGTCAAGTGGTCGAAGGAGATCGACTTCCAGGTGGACTTCCGCCTCACCGGCGTGGGCCGCGCCTACGGTCCGCCCACCCACTACGAAGGGACCTGGTCCGTCCTCTATCGCAACGAGGGCGGAGGCCGCTTCACCGACGTCTCGGAAGCGGCCGGGGTGCGGGTCAACAACCCCGCCACCGGGCGGCCCATGGCCAAGGTCCTCGGCCTCGCGCCGGTGGACGTCGACCGCGACGGCAAGATGGACCTGCTGGTGGCCAACGACACGGTGCGCAAGTTCTTCTTCCACAACCTCGGCGGCGGCAAGCTCGAGGAGGTGGGTGAGGCCTGGGGTCTCGCCTACGACCGCGACGGCAACGCCACCGGCTCCATGGGTGCCGACTCCGGCGATTTGCGGGGCGACGGCAACCTCGCCTTCCTGATCGGCAACTTCGCCAACGAGATGACCTCGGTCTACGTGGCCCAGGACGACCCCACTTTCTACGTCGACGAGGCGATTTCCACCGGCATCGGTACGCCATCGCGGCGGGCCCTGTCCTTCGGCCTCTTCCTGTTCGACTACGACCTCGACGGGCGCCTCGACCTGCTCCAGGCCAACGGTCACCTCGAGGAGGAGATCGGCAAGGTCGACCCTAGCCAGCACTATCGCCAGGCGGCCCAGCTGTTCTGGAACGCCGGCCCGGAGGCTTCGCCTCCCTTCGTGCTGGTGCCGGAGGCGACGGTGGGGGATCTCGCCCGGCCGATCGTGGGCCGGGGAGCCGCTTACGCGGACATCGACCATGACGGCGACCTGGACCTCGCCCTCACCCAGGTCGGCGGCCCCCCGCTGCTGCTGCGCAACGACCAGGCCCTCGGTCACCACTGGCTGCGCCTCAAGTTGGTGGGCAAGGCCGGTAACCGCGACGCGGTGGGCGCCCAGGTGGAGCTCGGGGTCGGCGGCCGGACGCTCCGCCGCCAGCTGATGCCGACCAAGAGCTATCTCTCCCAGGCCGAGCCCATCCTCACCTTCGGCTTGGGCCAGGCGGAGGCGATCGACTCCCTCACCATCACCTGGCCGGACGGCACGCGGCAGGAGGTGGCCGGTGTCCGGGTCGACCAGGAGCGCGTGATCGAGCAGGGCTCGTAGCCGTCTCCCCGCCGCGGTGCGACCATGGCTCGCACCCGATGTACCATTCCCGCGGCCCATTTCGCCGCCCAGCCATGGCTCTTGGTCGAGACCTCCCCCCGGACTACCTCGCCTGGATCGACAAGGTCCTGAGGTCCAAGGTGCGTCGCCAGTGTCCAGACTGGCTTTCCGCCTACGAGGACGACATCCGCCAGGACGTATTCCTCCGCGTGATTAAAATCCACGATCGGTATGAGGAAGGTTGGCAGGTTTCTGCGTCTTATCTGGGTAGAGCGGCGGTCAATGGCGTCCGGGATGCGATCCGGAAGGTCAACGGCCTCGCTGAAGAGCAGATGGGCGGCGGGGCGGGCCAGGAAGAAAAGCCAGAACCGGAGTTGATCGATCCCTCGCCCGACCCGGAAGAGAGGGTCCGGTCGAAGCAGCGCTGGCAGCAGATCTTCGACTGCATCCGGGCCCTGCAAGGAGGCTACCGCTTGGCGGTGACGTTGCGCATCCAGGGTTACACGATCGCGGAGGTTGCCAAAGAAATGGGCGGGAACGAGAAGCAAGCCGAAAATGCCATCACCCGAGGCCGGCAGCGCCTGCGCGCCTGCCTGAAGGGCAAGGGGGTGGAGCTGTGAGAGGGGACTTCGAGCCAGGCGAGCTGAAGCGTCTGCGCGAGGCCCTGGACGCCCTGGGTGACGAGCGGCCGGACCCCCGCCGCTGCCCGCATCCGAAGCAGCTGTGGCTGGCTGCCCACCGCCAGCTCGGCGGTGCGAGGCTGCACAAGCTGGTCGATCACATCCTCAGATGTCCGGCCTGCGCCCGGGACTGGCGGTCCTTCGAGGCCCAATCCCGGCCACCCGTGGTGGCAGAGCCGGCACCTTCGTGGCGGCGCCGGCTCAGCCGAGGGGTGGACTGGCTGAAGCAAGTTCCCCGCGAGGTTTTGGTGCCGACTGCCGCAGTGGTGCTGGTCGTGGCGGGCGGAGTCGCTCTCTACTTTCAGCGCCCCATAGACCGGGGACCTCTCGAGCGGGGCGGCGCCCAAGAGATCGAGTCCTTAGTTCCGGCTGACGCTCCCCTCTCACGACAGAACCCGGTCCTGCGCTGGAGCCCAATCTCCGGCGCCACCTCGTACGACGTCGTGGTGGCCACGCCGGACCTGACCGAGCTGGCGAACGTGCGCGGCCTGACCGCCCCCGAGCTGCGGCTCCCTCCCGAGACGCTCGCCGACCTGCCACCAGGCGCCGAGATCACCTGGCAAGTCACCGTCCACCTCACCGACGCCGGCCCCCTCACCTCCAAGACCTTCTCCACGCGCCTCGAATAGGCGACCTCCTCTCCCTCAAGACCGGCAATGGCCCCCTCTCCCGCACCCGAATTCGGGGCGGGGTGAGGGGAACTGGCTCGCGTGTCCGTCAGTACTCTATGGACGGTGAATCTGCTAACAGGGGTGTTGACCAGGGAGACCGGGCGCGTGGCCCGGAAGACCTGGGAGCGGGTAGGCCACGGCATGTGTCCAAACGACGCAGGAGGGATGATGATATGGGTTACAAGCGAGAGCAGGAGGCAGATGTCCAGAAGGGCTTGATGGCTGCTGAGCCCATCGAAGCAAGGGTAGCGGACGCCTCGGCAACGGTGCCGCTGCAGGTGACCAATCGGCGAGGCAAGCGAGGCTCGACGATCAAGGAGAAGGACCTGCACGAGCCCGACACGCCGCAGAGCGACAACCAGCAGACGCAGGTGTCCACCGCGGAGAAGGGGCCAGTAGCGGCGCCGAGTACCGGCTCCCCTCCGATGCAGATCTCGCCAGAAAGCATGCGGCCCGGCGCCGCGCTGCCGCCGAGATCCGGCTCGAAGACCAAGAGCAAAGCAGCTCGCCCTGTGAAGACTACGATTGCCGAACCGCTGCGCAACGCAAGCTCGAAGGATCAGGATTATCCCCCACCTGATCGTTGCCCACCTCGGCGAGCCCAGTCCCAGAGTCGGGAGGTCAAACCGGGAACGCGAAAGAGCAGAAGCTGAATCGGGCCGTTTGCGGTCTCGGCAAGTTCGCAATCTGTGAGAGCCAAGCGTTGGACCGTCTGCACGGGCCTGCGGTTCCAGGCGGCACTCTGGTAGTCTGATGAGCTGGGGACCTTGGTGCTTGAAGTCCACTTCAGGTGAAGTGCCAGCTGTCGGCACCTCACTGAGGAGTTGCGATGGCGTTCGAGTGCAACACCCGAATTCGTAGCCTGTTGCTCTGCACCTGCCTCGCGGCCGGTATCGGAGACTCCGAAACGTGTCGGGCGGCATCCCTCGCCCACTGTGAAGACCTCAACACTCGGCAGCCCAGGTCAGAGGCTGCTGCCGAGTGTTTTTACGATGCCTGTACCTCAAAGCGTGATGACCCGGCAAGAGCACGCCTTTTGGAATTGTTCGCGCGAGATCCCGACGATGCCTGGCTCGCACTCTTTGTTGGACATCTCCTTAGAGGATCAGCGGCCAGGCTACAGTACGAAGACGCAGCTGAGCGGTTCCGTTCGTGGGGCGAGCCACGGGGAGAGCTTATCGCTCGGTCGAACTTGGTGCGAATTATCTCCGTTGATGACAAGCAAGCAGCTTGGCGGCAGGTGGAGCTGATCCGAAATATCGCCCGTCGATCGGGCGTCGCCGAGTTGGAAGTCAGAGCAAGAATCGTCGAGGCCCGTCAACTGGTCGAAGAGCAAAGAGACCTCGAGCGAGCACTTCAGCTACTGGTTGAGGCACGGAGCACACTACCTGCAGAGGGCTTGACGAACGTGATGCGAACCTGCCTGTACTGGGAGGCGAATGTCCTTTTTGACCTTGGACTTGCCGATCGAGCAGCTGAGGTTAACCGGATCCTTCTGAATCTGCCCCAAGAGATCCAGACTCCCTACAGCCACTCATCGGCTCGGTACCTCGCTGCTCGTATCATCTTTGAAGAAGCTGCTCAGGAGCCGCGTTCCCAGAGCCTGAGCCTCCTCAAACAACTGACGATGGAAGCGCGAGAAGCAGCTCAAGCGGCGGGCCGCTCGGGCTTGGAGGCTCAGGTGGAGATTATGCTGAGCCTTCTTACTTCTGGCGAATCCGCACTGGATCACACTGCTCGATGCATGCAGCTTGTCAAGGACGAAGAAGACCCGGATATCAGGAGCCTCTGTCTCAGTACGGAAGCCCGGCATCTCGCGACCATGGACGCAGTTCTGGCCAGGAATCGAGTAACAGAGTCGTTGT
>JBIOYC010000265.1:0-14810 GCA_044869955.1 Thermoanaerobaculia bacterium
AAGACTCCGGGCGAGGTGCCATGCCCGCCGCTTCAGTCGAGGGGTAGCCGGGGGTCCTCCAGCAGGCCGTACGAGACGGTAGACTGCCTGCTACGTTTGCTGGCGCTCCAGTATCGAACCCGATCCAGGGCCACCCGCTCGGCAATGCGGCCAAGGTAGGCGTCGGCGGCGTCGACGCTCTCAGCTCGGCAGGACCGCAAGCGGCGGGCACAATCCTCGAAGAGATGGCAAAAGACGTCCTGCACCAGGTCCTCGAGCAGCTCGGGAGTGGCCCGGATGGCGCAGCGACGGACCACGAAGAGCACTCGGCGGCGCAATAGACGGCCCAGGCGCTCCAGCTCCTGGCGAGGGATGGGATCGATCAGAAAGGCCGGGCGAACCGGCAGTGACGGGGTCTCGAAACACAGATCGGGCGTGCTCATCGATCGCTCCATGGGTTCTGGAGGAGCGAAGCGAGCAGCCGACAGCTCTGGGGAGACGCCGTATCGGCAAGGTAGGCACGAGGAGGATAGCACAGGCGAGGGGAATCCCACCTGGGTGGCGAGTAGAATCCGCCTCGTGCTCAAGGCTTTCACCTCTCCCAAGTGCTCCCTTCACGTCCCTGGCGGCGGCTTCCCCGAGAGGCCGGAGAGGCTCGACTCCGTGCTGGCCGGTCTGCGAGCGGCTCGCGTCCCCGTCGAGGAGGTATCGGCTCATCCGGGAGCGCTCGGAGCCATCGTCACCGTCCACGACCCCGACTACGTCGAGCGGTTCCGGCGCGCGGTGGCCCGTGGAGATGGCTTCTTCGACTCCGCGGACAACCCGATCGTCGCCGGCACGTGGGATGCCGCCATAGGCGCTGTCGAGGCCACTCTCGCTGCTGCGGACTGGCTGGTGGGCGGGTCGGGCCGCCTCGCCTTCGCCGTCGTTCGGCCGCCGGGCCATCACGCCGAGCGCGATCTGGCCATGGGTTTCTGTTTCTTCGGCAACGCCGCCGTGGGCGCCCAGTACCTGATCGACCGCCACGGCTTCTCCCGTCCGGCCGTCTTCGACTTCGACGTCCACCACGGCAACGGCACGCAGCACCTTTTCGAGGAACGCTTTGACGTCCTCTACGCCAGTACCCACCAGTTCCCGTTCTATCCCGGCACCGGTGCAGCCTCCGAGACCGGCCGCGGCTCCGGCCGTGGTGCCACTCTGAACGTGCCCCTCCTCGCTGGCGGCGATGACGACGCCCATCTCGAGGCCATCGAGGATCGCATCCTGCCGGCCCTCGAGGCCTTCCAGCCGGACGTGCTGGTGCTGTCCGCAGGCTTCGATTCCTGGTTGCGAGATCCGCTCGGCGGCATGGCGGTCAGTCAAGAAGGGTTCGCCGAGTGGGGGAGACGGTTGGGACGCTTCGCCCGCAGACGATGCGAGGGCCGAGCCCTGGTGCTGCTCGAGGGAGGCTACGATCTCGAGGCGCTGGGGGATTTGGTCGTCGCCCATCTGCGTGGGCTTGAAGAGGGGCTGGCGGGTTCTGGCTGAAGCCCTCACCCCGGCGTCCTTAGTCACATGCACAGGAGCAGATTGACTTCTATCAATACGCCCCGTACAATCGGCCGGAAAATCTCAGGTAACACTTGAGGCTCTTGGAGTTAAAATCCCTGGGAAGAAGCTTCGACTCCTTCGACCCGCCCACGGCCAGGAGAGATCCATGCGGCGCAAGGCCACCCTTTTCGCTCTCGTGTTGATGTTCGTCCTGGGTTCCGCGGCCCAAGCGGCGGTACCCTTCGGCAGCTTCGGAGGCAAGGTCGGCGGCGGCAACGCCGGAGCCGGCATCGTCTCCCTCCACGGCTGGGCTCTCGACGACGACGGGGTCTTCGCCGTCGACGTCTTGGTCGATGGCCGAGTGGTGGGCCGCGCCCTCTACGGCCGCAGCCGTCCGGGCGTGACCCAGATGCACCCGACCTTCCCCGACAGTGCCGCCCCCGGCTTCGCCTTCGAGCTCGACAGCACCCGCTTCCTCAACGGCCTCCACACCGTCAGCGCGCAGGTGCACAGCATCACGGGTGAAGTCACCAAGCTCAACGACGTGACCTTCGAGTTCCTCAACCTGACGGCCAACCTGGTGCCCTTCGGCCGCGTCGAGTTTCCCAATCAGGACGCCGAGCTGTATGGCAACTGCAACTTCCCCGCTGATCCCAACCGCCGCTACTCGGTGTTCTGGGGCTACGCGCTCGACGTCGGCGTAGAGCAGGGGGATCACGGGGTCGGCTACGTCCAGCTGCTCGTCGACGGCACCATCATCCGCGATAGCACGACCTCCTGCCGCTTCGACAACGCTACAGGAGGCCTGACCGACTGCTACGGCCTGCCGCGCCTCGACATCACCCGCTTCTACCCGACCCTCTTCGACGCCCCGCACAGCGGCTTCCGCTTCGTCATCGACGTGGGCCAGCTGATCACTGCCGGCTGGGTGCCCGGCCGTCACACCATGACGGTCCGGGTCGGAGACATCGCGGGCCAGATCAACAACATCCACGAGATCCCGGTGACCTTCACCTGCTTCGACTTCACCGGCAACGAGAACTCCTTCGGCACCGTCAGCCAGCCTCGCGGCGGCCTGACCTTCGCCGGTATCATCGAGGCCAACGGCTGGGCTCTCGACGCCGAAGGTGTGAACGCTGTGGTGGTCAACGTCGATGGCTTCCCGGTCGGGGATGCCGATCTGGGCATCCTCCGCCCGGGAGTCACCAACCTTTACCCGGGCTTTCCGGACAGCGCCGCTCCCGGCTGGCGCTTCTTCCTGGACACGACACAGCTCTCGGACGGCGAGCACCACTTCCAGGTCTACGTTCGTGACGACCTGGGGCAGGAGACCATCATCGGCGAGCGCCGATTCGTGGTCTTCAACCCCTGATCGAGCCATCCAACGATCGCCTGAAACACCAGAGGCCGTCCCCATGGGGAGACGGCCTCTTTGCTTGAGGGAGCCCGGTCTCACGCCAGGCTGGCGCTTGCTCAGTCGATCAGACCGGTACCCACCAGCGCCTCCCGTTGGGCGAGCAGCTCGCGGGCCTGGGGGAAGAGGGTGAGAGCCTTCTGGATCTGTGGGTCGGCTTCGGCCAGAACCCGGTTCTGAGCCTCCGGCCCGAAGCGAACGTTCAGGACCTCGGCGCCGATCACCCGCAATACGTAGTCGGCGTGTGGGCTTTCGGCGAAGCCCTTCTCGAGCTGCTCGGGCGTGGCGAGGCTCTCGCGGGCCAGCCACTCGCGGAAGCGAGCGAGCAGATCTGCCTGTGGTCGCCAGGCCGTGGAGGCCACCGTCTTCTCGTTCTCGCCGCCGTTCGCGCTCAGGTAGTCCACGGCGAAGTCGACGAAGGCGTTGCGAGCGAGCAGGTACTGCTCGAAGGAGGTGATCTCCTCGTTCTCTACCAGCACGTCCGGGGTGATGCCGCCGCCCCCGAAGACCTGGCGACCGAGGTCGGTACGGAAGGCCTCACCTCGGGGAGTCGGGGGAACTCCCTCCTGCTGCTCGCTCACCGTGAGGTAGTCGTAGTACGAGGAATAGTCGCGCTGGATGAGCCGTCCCGAGGGCGTGTAGTACTTCGCGGTCGTCAGCGCCAAGCCGGCGCCGTAGGGGAGGTTGAAGACGGTCTGGACCAGGCCCTTGCCCCAGGTGGGAGTGCCGACGATCAAGCCCACGTCGTGGTCCTGGATGGCTCCGGCGACGATCTCGGCGGCCGACGCGCTGCCGCGGTTGACCAGCACGATCACCGGAACATCGAGGGGCGGATAGTCGCCCGCAGCACGGAAGGTCTGGACGGTGTCCGGAGTGCGGCCTCGGGTCTCGACGATCCGACCCCCCTTGGGCACGAACTGATCGCCGATGGCGATCGCCTGGTCGAGCAGTCCGCCCCCGTTGTTGCGCAGGTCGAAGACCAGTCGCTTCATCCCCTGCTGCTTGAGCCGCGCGATCGCCTGTGCCATCTCGTCGGTCGACGAGCGGTTGAAGTCGGTCAGCCAGATGTAGCCGGTCTCGGCGTCCATCAGGTAGGCGTAGCGGACCGTTGTCTGGGGGATCTCTGCCCGGGTTACCGTCATCTTGAGCGGCTCGGTGAGGCCGCGACGGACGATCTCGATCGTCACCTGGGTGCCCTTGGGACCCTTCAGGCGGTCGACCGCGTCGTCGACGGAGAGGGTCTCGGTGGACTCGCCCTCGATGGTGCTGATCACGTCCCCGGCCCGGATCCCCAACCGCGAGGCGGGGGTGCCCTCGATCGGCGTCACCACGGTCAGCCGGCCATTGCGCATGCTCACCAGGATGCCCAGGCCGTAAAAGGAGCTCTGCTGGCGCTCTCTCATGCCGCTGTAGGCCCGCGGTGAGAGGAAGCTGGTGTGGGGGTCGAGGGTTCGGAGCATGCCCTGGATCGAGGCGAAGACCAGGTCCCGGTAGCTGACTTCCTCGCCGTAGCGCTCGTGAGCCAACGCCATCAGCTCGGTGTAGACCCGGAGGGTGTCGCGAACGTCGCCGCCACGGGCAAGGATCCGCCCGCCGAACAGAGAGCCGCCGAAGGTCGCGAGGCTGAACAGGACGAGGGCGAGGATTTTCCAGGGTCTGCGCATCGCTGCGAAGTCTAGCACCGTGCCTTGACATCCCGGCGTCCGGGACGGGAAGATGCCCGGCGAGAGAGACGACAAGATGGGTCCGATCGGATTACCCGAAATGCTCCTGATTGCGGCGCTGGCATTGCTGCTCTTCGGCCCCCGCCGACTCCCCGAAATCGGGCGCTCGATCGGCAAGGCATTCGGTGAGTTCAAGCGGGCGAGCGACGACCTCAAGCGCACCTTCAACGCCGAGATTGCCCTCGAAGAGTCTCAGGAACGAGCCCGCCAGCGGCTGGCCGCCACGGCCTTGCCGGCACCTGCCGGCGTCGAGGCGCGAGTGCCTCGAGCCGCCCAACCCGAGGTGGCTCCTCCGCCCATTCAGTCGTTGGAGCATGCGGAGATCGACGAGCCGTCAGCGGAGACGGGCCTCGGGCCCACGCCGGCCGCGATGGAGGCCCCTTCGTCGGCCGAGCCCACCATCTCCGGCGGCCTTCCAGCCCCCCGCAAGGCCGCGGCGCGCCGGCCCAGGGCGCCGAGGCCGAGGAAAGCAACCAGCGAGTCCGAGCCGCTGTCCTAGAACGCCGACCCCCCCATGGCTCACCGCCCGGCCCCCGGCCTCGACGCGGACGATGAACTGCCGCGCATGTCCCTCCTCGAGCATCTCGAGGAGCTCCGCCGCCGCTTGCTCTACAGCTTCATCGGCGTGGCCGCCTCCCTGGCCGCGTGCTGGGTCTACGTCGACCCGATCTTCGACCTGCTCGAGGCGCCGATCAAGAAGCACTTGCCCGCGGGCAAGAAGCTGGCGATCTTCGGCGTACCCGACGCCTTCGTCCTCTACTTCAAGGTGGCCCTGCTCGCGGCCCTCTTCGTAGCGGCCCCCTTCCTGCTCTACCAGCTGTGGTGCTTCATCGCGCCCGCCCTCTACCGAAAGGAGAAGGGCTGGGCCCTGGTCTTCGTTCTGGCCGGGACCCTCTTCTTCGCCGCCGGAGGCCTCTTTGGCTACTTCGTTGCCAGCCCCTTCGCGATCGAGTTCCTGCTCGGCATCGGAGAGCGGTTCGAGCCGGTGATCTCGGTGGATCGCTACCTGCGATTCGAGATGACGGTGATCGCGGGCCTCGGTTTGATGTTCGAGTTGCCGCTGGTCATCTTCGCCCTGGCGCAGATGGGAGTGGTGACCCCCCGCTTCTTGATGCGCAACTTCCGGTGGGCGGTGCTGATCATCTTCGTCGTGGCGGCGATCGTGACTCCGACCCCGGACGTGCTCAACCTGATGATCTTTGCGCTGCCGACCATCCTGCTCTATCTGCTGGGTGTGGCCGCCGCCGCGATGGTGGGCTGGCGCAAGCGCAAGGCCGAGGCTCGCGAGACCGCCAGCGCCAGCTAGCTGACCCTGAAACCTCCGGTTACTCGGCGCGCAGCGCCTGGATCGGGTCCAGGCTGGCGGCACGGCGGGCCGGTAAGGCTCCTGAGGCGACGCCCGTCAACAGGCTGGTGGCGAGGGCGGCGGCCACGAACTCCGGCGGAGTGGCCACCGGCAAGCCTGGCACGAGGAGGCGGAGCAGCCAGCACAGGGCGAGACCCAGGACCAGACCGGCGAGCCCGCCGAGGGTGGACAGCAGGGCGGCCTCGCTCAAGAACACGGTCAGCACCTGCCGGCGGGTGGCCCCCAGGGAGCGCAGCACGCCGATCTCCTCGGTTCGCTCACCGACGGCGATCCACATCATGGTCAGGATGCCTACGGCGCCCACCAGGAGGGAGATGCCGCCGATCGCCCCGACCGCCAGGGTGACAATGTCCATGACGTTGCCGAAGACCGCGAGCATGGCGTCCTGAGTCGTGATCGAGAAGTCCTCTTGGTCGTCGTGGCGCTCGGTCAGGACCTCGGTCGCCGCCCGTTTCACCTCGGGCGCGATCTGGGAGTTGGCGTAGAGCAGGTCGATCTCGGTCAGCTCCGCCAGGTTGAACAGCCGCATGGTGCGGGCCACCGGAATGAAGGCGGTGTCGTCGAGGTCGAAGCCGAGCATGCGCCCCTTCGGCTCCATGATCCCGGTGACGCGGAAGCGGCTGTCTCCGATGCGCACGAACCGGCCGAGAGCCGGGTCGTCACCGAACAGCTCGCGCTTGAGCGTCGGGCCGAGCACGGCAGCGGGTGGAGCTTGGCGCGGATCCCCCTCAGGCCAGAAGGCGCCCTGCCGCAGCTGCCACTTCCACACCCGAGGTACCTCCGGGGTGACCCCGTAGACCATGACGCTGCGACCGCGGTTGCCGGCCTCCACGCGCGCCGTACCCCAGGCCACCGGCACCCAGGCCTCGACTCCGGGAACCCGGCCCAGGGCCTCGGCGTCGTCGAGGGTGAGCGGATGGGTGGTGCCGCCCAGGGCACCGGGCACTCCGACGGTCTTCGACTTGCCGGGGTTGATCGCCATCAGGTTGGTGCCGAACTGGGTGAACTGGCCGACCATGTAGCGGCGCGTGCCCTCGCCGATCGAGGTCAGCAGCACCACCGAGGTGATGCCGATGGTGATGCCGAGCATCGAGAGCACAGAGCGCAGCCGGTTGGCCGCCAGGGCGCTCGCTGCGAGAATTAGGAGCTCGGTCATCGCCTACCTCCTTCCCAGCGCGAGCACCGGGTCGAGGCGGGCGGCCCGGCGAGCCGGCAGCCAGCCGAAGAACGCTCCCACGGCCAGGGACACCACCAC
Organism: Thermoanaerobaculia bacterium; assembly: GCA_044869955.1. GTDB lineage: Bacteria > Acidobacteriota > Thermoanaerobaculia > Multivoradales > SZUA-115 > CALMKX01. The sequence continues at coordinate 7,269 of JBIOYC010000265.1, forward strand.
CGCTGCGACCACCGCCCAGACCGGCGGGCTGGCAGGCAGGGCCGGGTAGAGGCCCACCAGCAGGCGCACCACCAGGTAGCCGGTGCCGAGCCCGACCAGGCCGCCGAGACCCGAGAGCAGGATAGCCTCGAGCAGGAAGACCGCGCCGACCTGGCGGCGGGAGACGCCAACGGCCCTCATCAGCCCCACCTCGGAGGTCCGCTCCGACACCGACACCAGCATCACGTTCATGATCCCCAGCCCGGCTACCGAGAGCGAGATGGCAGCGATCGCCGCGAGCACCAGGGTGAGGGCGGTCAAGATCGAGGAGAAGGTCGAGGCCAGGGCCTCCTCGGTGAGGGTGGAGAAATCCTCCTCGCCGTGGCGCTCGACCAGGATCTCCCCGACCTGTGCCCGGGCCGCCTCGATGTCGGCGTGGGAATGAGTGCGCACCAGGATGCGGAAGAGGGAGGTGCGGTTGAACATCGAGAGGGCGGTCGCCACGGGCACGAAGACCACCTCGTCGAGGTTGGCCCCGACCTTGGTCCCCAGCTGCTCGTTGACCCCGATCACCCGCATCCGCCAGGCGCCGATGCGCACCACCTGGCCGAGCGGTTCCTCGGCACCGAAGAGCTCCCTCGCGACACTGTGGCCGAGCACCACGACGGGCGCGCCGCGATCGAACTCGCCCTCGGGCAGGAACTGGCCGCGGGCCACCCGGAAGTCGATGATCTGCCGATATCCCGCAGCCGTGCCAATCACCGCCACCTGGCGTGACAGCTCGCCGCGGGCCACGGTCTCGGTGGCCATGGAGACCGGTGCCACGTTGCGTGCTTGCCGGACGCGGGTGGCGATGGCTCGGGCATCGTCGAGGGTGAGGTCGTTGGGCACCCCCACCACTCCCGGCATGGCGCCGGTGGTCTCGGTGTGGCCGGGCAGGATGGCGAGCAAGTTGGTTCCCAGGCTGGCGAACTCGTCGACGACGTAGCGGCGGGCCCCCTCACCGAGAGCCGTCAGGACGATCACCGCGGCCACCCCGATGGCGACCCCGAGCAGGGAGAGGGCGCTTCGCAGCCGGTGGCCGCCCACCGCCCGACCCGAGAAGCGGAAGAGGTCGAGGGGCCTCAAGCGGCGCTGCCTCCATCCGCGAGCGGTTCCTCCACCAGCAGGGCGGCCACCGCATCTTCGACCCGAGAGCCGGGCACGGAGAGGGCCAGGCGCCCGTCGACCAGCACGAGGATGCGCTCGGCGTGGCGGGCGACCAGGGGATCATGGGTGACCACGATCAGGGTCAGCCCCTCGCCGTTGAGCCGGTCGAGCAAGGCGAGCACCTGGCGACCGGAGCCGGTGTCGAGGTTGCCGGTGGGCTCGTCGGCGAGCAGGATCTTGGGCTCCATGACCGTCGCGCGGGCCAGCGCCACGCGCTGGCGCTCACCGCCCGAGAGCTGGGCCGGACGGTGCTCCCCGCGATCCGTGAGATCGACCTCGGCCAAGGCTGCTGCGGCCCGCTCGCGGCGCTCCGCGGCCGAGACGCCGGCAAAGACCATCGGCAGCTCGACGTTCTCGATGGCGGTCAGTCGCGCCACCAGATGGAAGAACTGGAAGACGAAGCCGAGCTTCTCGCGGCGCAGCCGGGTCAGCTCGGCGTCGTCGAGGGAGCTGGTCGGCCGGGCGTCGAGGTAGTACTCGCCGGTGGTGGGGCGGTCGAGGCAGCCGAGGATGTTGAGCAGGGTGGACTTGCCCGAGCCCGACGGGCCCATGATCGCCACGTGCTCGCCGGCGCGGATCTCGGTCGAGACGTCGACCAGGGCATGGACCGGCCGGCCGCCCACTTCGAAGGTGCGCGACACCCGGTCGAGACGGATCACCTCTGCCCTCCCGGATGGGCCCCGTCGGCCTCGATGCGCACCAGCGCACCGGCCTTGACCTCGGACCGATCGAGGGAGGTGACGACCCGATCGCCGGCCCCGAGGCCACTGACCACCTCGGTGAAGTCCCAATTCGACAGGCCGAGCTCGATGGCTCTCTCGACCAGCGTCTCACCCTCGACCATCAGCACTTTCTTGCCGGTGAGGATCGCCGAAGTGGGGATGCGCAGGACGTTCGGCCGCTCGGCGAGGATCACCTCGACGTCCGAGGAAGTGCCCGGCAGGAAGCTGGCGGCGACCGACGGGTCGTCCAGCTCTACCTCGATCTCCATCGTGCGGTTCTGCTCCTGGACGTCGGTGACGAAGGAGGCGACCCGCACCACTCGACCCGAGAACACCCGGTCGCGGTAGGAGTCCACCGTCACCTTGGCCAGCTGCCCGGGCCGGATGCGGGCCGAGTCGACCTCGTCCATCGGGGCGCTGACGTAGACCGACGCGGGATCGATGAGGTCGATGACCGGGGGCACCGGCAGGGCCGGTGGAGAGGGAGTGGTCCACTCGCCGAGCTCGATCGAGAGCTCGGCCACGACGCCGTCGAAAGGCGCCGCCAACACCGTTTTGCCGAGGTCGACCCGTGTCACCTGCACGGCCGCACGCGCCCGGTCGGCCCCGGCCTGCACGGCCCGGCAGCCGGCGAGGAGGGTCTCGGCCTGGCTGCCGGCGGCGTCCAGGGCATCCGCGGAAACGATGCCCTCCTGGTTGAGGCGGGCCAGCCGCTGACGCTCGCGCTGGGCCCTGTCGGCGGCCAGACAGGCCCGTTCGCGCTCGGCTTCGGCGGTGCGCAGATCCTCCTCGGCGAGCCGCACGCGCACCCGGTACTGATCGTCCTCGAGGCGCAGCAGCACCTCTCCGGCTCGCACCCGATCGCCTTCTCGGAACGGAATGGCCACCGCCCGACCGCCGATCTCCGGAGACATCTTGGCTCGACGGCGGGCCTTGACCGTGCCGGCCCGGGAGTTGCTCACGGTCTCGGCCACCGTGCCGGTGGCGGCCGCCACCACCGTGACCGGCAGCCGCTCCGGGCGGCGAAACCTCGGCAAGGCGATGAGGGCGGCGGCGAGCAGGGCGAGAACGACGAGCAAGCGAATCCAGGAGCGGCGCATGGGATCTCCGGGCGAGCGGCGTTGACAGGCCCCGGCACGGTCGCCAAACTAGCGCCCGTCCGGCTCGCGGGCATCCTATCGCCTCCTTTCCGCCAGCGGCCGCTTCCTTGGGAGGGATCACATGAGCGCGTATTGGATGGCGGCCGCGGCGGCCGGGCTCCTGGCCGGCCTGGGCGGCGAGGCGAGCCTCGATCCACACGAGACGCACCTCGCGGACCTGGTCCAGCTGACCTTCGGCGGCGAGAACGCCGAGGCCTATTGGTCGCCGGACGGCCGGGAGCTGATCTTCCAGTCGACCGCCCCTCCCGCCGAGTGCGACCAGATCTTCCGTCTCGCTCCGGGCTCGGGCCAGCCGCCGCAGCGGGTCTCGACGGGCAAGGGGCGCACCACCTGCTCCTACTTCTCCTATCCGACGGGCGACCGCATCCTCTATGCCTCGACCCACCTCTCGGGCGAGGGCTGCCCGGCCCCCCCGGACCGATCGCAGGGCTACGTCTGGGCGCTCTATTCGAGCTTCGAGATCTTCACCGCCGCCAAGGACGGCAGCGACCTCGTCCAGCTCACCCGGAACCAGTCCTACGACGCCGAGGCGACGGTCTGCCCCAAGGACGGCTCGATCATCTTCACCTCCACCCGGGACGGCGACATCGACCTCTACCGCATGGACGCCGACGGCAACAGCGTCAAGCGGCTCACCGACGGGGTCGGCTACGACGGCGGCGCCTTCTTCTCGGCAGACTGCTCGCAGATCGTCTGGCGGGCCTCCCGTCCGAGGCCCGGGGCCGAGCAGGACGACTTCAAGCGGCTGTTGGAGCAAGACCTCGTCAGGCCGTCGAAGCTCGAGATCTGGGTGGCCGAGGCGGACGGCACCCACGCCCGCCAGGTCACCTACCTGGACGCCGCCTCGTTCGCACCGTTCTTCTTCCCCGACGGCAAACGGATCATCTTCTCGAGCAACCACGGCGACCCACGGGGACGCGAGTTCGATCTCTGGGCGGTCGACGCTGACGGCACCGATCTCGAGCGCATCACCTACAGCGCCGAGTTCGACGGTTTCCCGATGTTCTCGCCGGACGGTCGCTCCCTGGTCTTCGCCTCGAACCGCAACGCCTCGCGACCGGGAGAGACCAACCTCTTCCTGGCGCGCTGGGTAGTGGGCCCGCCGTTGGCGGAAGAGAGGGCGCCGGATCGCTACCTGCGCTCGGTGGCCTGGCTGGCGGACGATGCCCGGGAGGGCCGAGGTGTCGCCACGGATGGGCTGGCGGCTGCCGCGAGCTGGCTGGCGGACCGCTTCCGCGAGCTGGGTCTCGAACCGGCAGGAGAGGGGGGAGGCTTTCGCCAGCGCTTTCCCGTGCCCTATGCCGTGGAGCTTGCTGCCGGCTCCGCGGCGAGCATCGACGGTGTACCCCTGCCGTCCGACGCCTGGTTGCCGGCTTCCTTCTCGCCCAACGGCACCGTCGAGGCCGACGTGGCACCGGCAGGTTGGGGCATTGTGCTTCCCGACCACGACATCGACGACTACGCCGGCCTCGACGTCAAGGGCAAGATCGTGGCCGTCCGTCGCTTCGTGCCGGAGGGTGGCCCCTTCGCCGACTCCCAGGTCGAACGACGGGCCTCCGATCTGCGCTTCAAGGCCTTCACCGCCCGCGAGCGCGGGGCCGTCGGGCTGATCGTGGTCGACCTGCCACTGGGTGAGAAGCCGCCCGAGGAGGCGGCTCTGCCGCGGCTGGACGTCGAGAGTGGCGGCGAGGCGGGCATCCCGGTGGTCGCTCTGAAGCGGGAGGTCGGAGCCCCCCTGTTCGCCGGCGGCAAGCGGGCACGTCTCGTGGTGCAGCTCGACAAGAAGACGGCGCCGGTCGACAACCTCATCGGTGTGGTGCGGGCGGGCGGGACCGAGCGCCTCCCCGGGGCGGTGCTGGTCGGCGCCCACTACGACCACCTGGGCTTCGGGCCGCACGGCTCCCTGGCCCCGGACGAGCACGCCGCGCACAACGGCGCCGACGACAACGCCTCCGGCACCGCGGCCTTGCTCGAGGCCGCTCGGCAAGTGGCGGCCGCCCGCGGCCAGCTGCGGCGTGACGTGTGGTTCGTGGCGTTCGGCGGCGAGGAGCGCGGTCTGCTGGGCTCCTCGCACCTGGTGCGCAACCCCACGGGCGGCCTCGAGCCGGGCAAGCTGGTGGCGATGATCAACATGGACATGGTCGGGCGTCTGTCCGGCAACCGCCTGGCGGTGCTGGGAGGCGAGTCGGCGGCGGAATGGAAGGAGCTGCTGCCGCCCCTCTGCGACAAGATCCGGATCGAGTGCCAGCTCGGCGGCGACGGTTACGGCCCCTCGGACCAGATGTCCTTCTACACCGCCGGAGTGCCGGTGCTGCACTTCTTCACCGGCGTTCACGACGACTACCACCGACCCTCGGACGACACCGAGAGGATCAACGCCGCCGGCGGTGCTCAGGTGGCCGCGCTGGCCGCGGAAACCGCTCTCGCGCTGGCGGCGCGGCCGGGCGCCCTGAGCTATCGGGCGGTCGCCGCCCCACCGCCGTCGGGAGACGTGCGCTCCTTCGGCGCTTCCCTGGGGACCATCCCGGACTATGCGGCGGCCGAGGCTGGCCGGACCGGTGTGCCCCTGGCCGGGGTGAGGGCGGGGAGTCCGGCCGAGGCAGCTGGGATCCGGCGGGGTGACGTGCTGGTCGAGCTCGCCGGTCGTCCGCTCGCCAGCATCCACGACTTCGTCTTCGTGCTGCGCCAGGCCAAGCCTGGCCAGAAGGCGACGGCGGTGGTCGAACGCGAGGGACGGCGGATCGAGCTGGTGATCACCTTCGGCGCCGCCCGAGGCCGGATGTGAAACCGCGGCGAGGCCGGGGGCGTAGAGCCGAGCGGAGGCCACTACCTTGAATCGCCCCCCAGCTCGCCGCCTCTCTCGATGCCTGCTCACCCTGGCCGGTCTCGCGCTGCTCTCCAGGTCGACCGTCGGGTGCCTGGGTCCGGTCGATCCTTGCCGGGTCACCGAGCCCCGCTCGGCCCGCCTCGACGCCCGTGGCGCCGAGCGCCTGCGGGTGGTCGCCGGGGCCGGCAGCCTTCGGCTCCAGGCGGTGGCAGGGCGGCAGGATCTCGACGTCCAGGCCACCGCCTGCGCGTCGAGTGCGGACCTCCTCGCGCGGGTGCGTCTCGAGGCCGAGCGGGTCGGCGAAGAGCTGGTGATCCGGGCGGTCCTTCCCGAGAACGTTGCCTTCGGTGCCAGCTCCCTCGATCTCACCATCGAGGGGCCGCCTCACCTGGCGTTGACCGTGGAGGACGGCAGCGGGCTCGCCGAGATCGCCGGCTTCGGCTCCCTGCGCATCGACGATGGCTCGGGCGACCTGATCGTCGAGCGCATCGGCGGTGACGTGGTGATCGTCGACGCCTCGGGCTCGATCAGCGTCCAGGACGTGGCTGGCTCGCTGCGTCTGGAGGACGCCTCGGGGCCCCTGGAGATCGCCCGTGTGACGGGGGACGTCGAGGTCGAGGACGGCTCGGGGGATCTGGCGATCCGAGAGTCCGGGCGGGACGTCACCGTGCTCGAGGATGGCTCCGGGGACGTCGAGGTGACCGGGGTGGTCGGCAACGTGGTGGTGCGGGACGACGGCTCCGGCAGCATCCGAGTCTTCGGCGTCGGCGGCGACTTCCGGGTGGACCACGATGGCTCCGGCTCGATCGACTTCGATCGGGTGTCCGGCCGCGTCACGGTCCCCCAACGTTGACGCCGATTCGAGTCGCGCCTCGATGTTTCCGAATTAGATGTCCACAAATTATCTCTGAGCAGTACTTTCCTTGTGGGTGGACCCCGACCGTCACGGGTGGCGGCCGGAGGTAGCCACCGGGAAGGAAGCTGCCGTGCTCTCTCGAAGCTCCTCTCGTCGGCGCGTGGGCATCGCGCTCGCGTCTCTCCTCATGCTTGCCACCGCACTCACCGCCGGCGCCGCTCCGATCCGGGGCGAGGCGGGCCCCGGGATCCTCTCTCGGCTGTTGGCGGAAGGGCTGGCCTTCGTGGAAGGCATCCTGGCGGGGTTGGATCCCGCGGCGCCCGTCGGCAGGTCCGAGGTCTTCGACAAGGAAGGCCCCCACATGGACCCCCATGGCAACCCCGCGCCGCCGCCGGCTGAGCCGGGGGCAGGGACCGCGGGCTGAGGTCGGGCTCCGCGTGTGGCCGCGATCCGCTGGATCGCGGCCCTTCTCTTTGTGCGTGCCGAGAAGTATCCTATTTCGATAACATCTCTCGCCGGAGCAGGGGAAGAAAGAGAGGAGAGCATGCGCCAGAGTCATCTGTCGCCCGAGGCCCTGGAACGCCTGGCTCGAGGGGGCGAGCCCGCGGGCCGAGTGGTCGTGGAGCTGTTCCGCCATCTGTTGTCGGTCTGCCCAGAATGCCGCCGGGCCTGGCGGGAGAGCGAGAATGCCGCTGCGGAGCGGTCGTCGGGTCGCTACGGGGGCATCGTCGCGCGCGCCGTAGAGTCGGTTCGGCTGCGGGGGTCGGACCTCGAGAGGGAGAGGAAGGA
>JBIOYC010000266.1:0-5463 GCA_044869955.1 Thermoanaerobaculia bacterium
GTGGCGACCGCGAGGGCCTGCTTGGCGTCGCCGGCGTAGAAGTGAGTGATCGCGAGGCCGAGGCGGCTCCTTGCAGCGATCGGGTGGGCCCTCTTTTCTTCTGCAAGCTCGGCAGCGCGGCGATACAGTGCCGCTGCCTCTTCCAGGCGGCGCTGACTTCGCCGGAGAGCCGCCTTTAGCCATGCCAGATCGGCTGCCAGCAGCTTGTCGCGACTACCAGCCTTGAGAAATGACCCTGCGCGGGTCCAAGCCTCCTCGGCCTGCACGTGATCGTCGACCAGCCGGCAGCAGTTGGCCAGGTTCCCCCAGGCCCGGGCTCGAAGGTCGGCGAGCCACCGGGCCGCTTTCGGCCTCGGCGCCAGCGCCTCGGCCACGTCTACCGCGGCGCGTGCGACCCTCAGGGCTTCGGCCGGATCGGAGAGGCGGAGCTCGTAGCTGGCCGCGATCAGCCGGCAGGCCACGTCGGGATGCCTGGCCCGTGCCGAATTGCGGGCTCGAAGCGGGCACTCAACCGGTTTTAGGCCCAAGATCCAGGTGCAGGCTCGCGCCAGTTCCTCGGGGGAAAGCGCCGTCCAGCCCCGGGCGAGGCCCCGAGGTGTGAAGCTCCCGACGCTGGGTGCGATCTCCGGCTCCTCGGCGGGCACGTTGTACAAGAGAATACACGAGACAGAAACAACCGGGAAGGGGAAATGCCCCCTTCCGGCTGCCTTTGCCTGCGCCGCCGCTCCGCACCTAGGCCAGAGGCTGCCTCACGGCACGCTCCCCCCGCCCCCGGCCCGGCGGTTCGGCTGGGGCGCCGGCGCGCCCCCCGGCGTGCAGGGCTTGCCCGCCGGGTCGATGCAAGGCCCGTCTTTCTCCTCGCCCACCCAGCGCTCCACGAGCATGAGCACCCAACCCCAGGCGCCCCAGCCTCCCCACCCGAGCCCCTGGCCACCGCCTGCCCAGGCCGGAACGGCAAGCGCGACCAGCAGCGCCAGCGCGGCAGCCACCGCCCGCCCCTTCGACATCCAGCGGAACATAGAGCCTCCTCGCCGCCGCGGTGCAACCCGCAACCGGCGCGGCCGGAGCGCCCGGGGCGGCTAGCTGGGCTCTATTGTGCGCTCAGGGGTGATGCGCGGGTTCGCCCGCATGGGCGAGCTACTACACACCTCGGGAGACCGCGAGGTCCCAGCTGTCCTGGGCGGGAAGCGGCTCCGCCGCGGTTTCGCAGGGATGATGAGTGTCCTCCGGGGGTCTGGCATGGCCTACGCAGAGCTGCTGCAGATTGGCCGTGCTACTCGGAGGAAATCACGGGACCTGCACCGGCGACTGGGTGAGCCGCAGGCTGGCTTCGAGCTCCCCGATCTTGCCTTCCAGGAAGCTGCGCAGGCAGGTGGTCGAACAGAATAACATCGAGCAGAATCCGCCGTGCGGCTCGGCGAGGACCGGTGTGATGACGCTGGTTTCTCGGAAGTCGCCGAGGCCCTGGTCATGGGCCCCATGCCACGTAAGGGCGAGAAACGCTTCAACATCACCAGCGACTGGCGCCTTGGTTCGGTGCTTCTTGTCAAAGACGAGAGCGCCCCCGGCCAGCTCCACAAATGAGTGTGGCTCGCCTACAGGCCGCCGCTTGCACACCGGGCACATCCGCGCTTGGATGGGCGGGGACTCTGGATTCCTTCTGGTTCTGGACATCGGACGACCCTTCTAGCGGCCCTTTTGTGCTCATCCTTCCCATTCCGCCCTTGATAGGACGGTTATGTTGACGACAGCAATCTCGTCTCCAGACAGAGCTTTGAGCCAGCTCTGAGCAAGCAGATGGGTATCCCTTCTATACTCTTCCCAGGCAGCCGTCGGCGCTGCTGAGTAGTCGGCTATACGATCCAGGCGTGGCCGCAGCTTTCCCTCGACGTGGTCGAAAGCTTCGAGACCCGCTACAGCGAAATCTAGCGCCTCCGCTTCCCTTAAGAAGGTCTGTGCATCACTAGGGTAAAAGTAGAGTTCGCCCCCACTTCTGATAGCTTGCGGCGAGAATCTTGCAAGCAGGAGTTCCTCTTGGTTCACTGGTCCTCCGGCTCCTCCGGTGGAGGGGCCTCCTGTGTTGGCTCAGGAGTAAGCAAGTCCCTATTCCCGCCGGACTTCCGAAGTCCCCCTCGTGGCCTGTAAACTTGCCTCTCCGCATCCTGGTTGATGGCGGTGGCCTCCTCTCCGAGCGGCTGGTAGGTGTGGAAGGCGACCTTCCCGCCCGAGGGCGTTGGTGATGAGCCGCGGGGTGTCGAGGTGGTAGTGGCGCGCTCCGGCCGGGGTGTCGGAGGCGAGCACCACCCCGTTGCGGTAGATGTAGTCGTCGGCCACGGTCCACACCTCAGGTGGTCTGCGTAGGATGAGAGCTCTCGGGATCCAAGGATGTGTCGAACGCGATCTGGACTCCTGCTTCGAGTGGAACGACCTCGGAGTAGACCTCCGCCCCATCCAGTATTTTGGCTCCGACGATATCGAGCGAAATGACCTCCTTTAGCCGGCATCGAACTCGCTCGTTGTACCCATTTAAGTACTCACTCTCGTTTGCGCGGCCGATGGCGATCGCCCGCTGGAAAGCTGCCTCAAAATCTCGTGCAAGAAAAGCGAAGACCGAGCCCATGTAATCCACAGCTCCCTGACTCTCAATCAAGATCACAAGCCGAATCCTCGCGCTGAACCAGTCTTGGCCTTTCATCGACCAAACCTCACATCTGATAGGAGCTGATGTAAGGAAGCCTTCGCAGCTGGTGATCCTCGTCACGGCCTCAATCGACTGAGCAGCTCGCGTGCCGGCGTTGGCTCGCCCTCGTCAGCGAGCACCAGCGAGAAGTCCTTCCGGGCCAGCTCCACCGTGCACCGCCATTCGTCACCGAGGATCACCAGAGAGCAGCCGTGCGGCTCATGGTCCCAGTAGTCGGCTGCGACGCAAATCCACTCGAGCTGGGTCGATGTGTCAGGCGAGATCAGATTCCCACTCGTCGTCCATGCGACCCCTACCACGGGCCGAAGGACGAGCCTGCTCCGTATCGCCAGCTCCTCCGAGCCCTCGACCGTGGGAATCTCCGAACAGAGCCTGATAAGCGGAATCGAGAGGCGCTGGCGCTCGTGCCTCATCCAGGACGGGCGCAACGTGGCAAGAGTAACCAAGCTGGCGACGAATTGGAGGTCGTGAGCCATGTCGCTGGTCGCCGTTCGCACCGAGTACCTGAGCGGCCGCCGAGCAGAAGCAAAGTAACTCTTGAAAAGTGACTGGAAATCAGGTTGTCGCGACGAATAGCTCATAGGCGCCTCGCTTACTGGCAATGCCCAATATCGGCTATTGCAGACGGGCCCGACACGGCAGCCAGGGTATCAGGCGGAATTCGCGGATGACCAGTCAACCTCGGAAGGCAGAGCATAGACGTCAAAGACAAGATCGACACCAAGGCCTCCCAGGCGCATGAGAAGATCGTGCTCGAGCAGGAGCGCGAAATTGCCCTCGGCTCCGAAGATTCCAACAAAGAGGTCAAGTCGTAAGCCCATCTTCTTCAGGCGCCTGACCGCGGCGGCCTTGGGCTCCAACACTTCGATCAGTACCCTCAGATGCGCTGCCAAGGGCGCGCTCAAGGAGAGATCAGGGCTCCAGGCCCATAGGCCCTCGGAGAAGTCGGAGTATCGGCGACCCGATTGGCCAAGATTAGCGCCTCCGCGGGCGTGAGCCTTCGTTGGCTCCATCTCGAGCAGGCGCGACACCTCAGCCGGCTCGAGGTCGGTCCCCATCACTCTGAATGAAATCTTGACCTCGACGTTGGCGGACTCGGCTTCGTGCTGTGGATCGGTCTCAGTAGACATCGAGTAGATTCCCTATCACCTTGCCGGTTTCAGGTGCGATGATGTCACCAGTCCGTATATCGAAGAGGACGTCAGCACGGTGACCAAACGCAGCCTTCACCTCGTGTAGTGCAGCGCTCGCCTTCTTAGCGTCTAGACCAAGCTTCTTGACAGCGTACTTGAAGTTTTTCGTGAGAGTCCGGCCGGCAATGCCTCCAACTTTTCCAAATGGCCCGGGGACGGCTGCGAGAGCAAGGTCGCCAGTGCTCTTCGGAAATAGGTCAGCAAGGGAGTGGAAAATGGTCGAGCCGGCGATGTCTCCCTGTTCATCGTGCCAGTCTCCCATGGCTTCATACCGAGCACCAGGCATCGCCCGATTCAGGATCTCGTAAATCATGACCATATCGGGATTCTCCCGGAGGAACGCGGAGAAGTTGAGAAAGTCGAAGAAGCCCGTGAGATCCGTGGAATCGTTGGGGACGGACTGAACCGCCGTGAGTACCAGGAGGAATGCCTCCAGTCCAACCCGGCCGGTTGGGTCGGTCATCACAGAGGGACGATTCGAAACATAGGAATAGCGGTTCCAGCTCTGCGGTGAACGTGGATTCCCACCAGCCGGATCGACGCTCAGAAACCTCCCGGTCGCCGGGCTGTGAAACCGCGCGTGCATGTAGTCCAAATCGTCGCCGGTGCCGCCCAGGTTGTTCAGGTCCCTCTCGTGGCCGGTGAATTTCAGCCGTTCCCCGTCGGTGGTGCTCCCTACCAGCTCCTCGCCGAACGGGAAGTAGGTGTGGTGGGCCACCACGTTGCGCCCCGGGTTGGTGGTCAGCCGCGGGGTGCCCAGGTGGTCGAGGTGGTAGTGGCGCACTCCCTCGTCCGGATGGTCGGCGGCCAGGAGCTGGCCGTGGCGGTAGATCGAGTCCTTGGTCTTCGACCAGCCGAGATGGGCCTGGAACAGCCGCACCGGGTTGCCGGCGAGGTCGCGCAGCGTCCACAGTGAATCGGAGCCGTTGAGCTTGAGCGACCAGAACCGCTCGTCGTCGGCGGTGTAGATGTAGACCCAGTCCTCCTGCGCCGGCCCGGCGGCGGTGGTCATGCGCTGGAGGCGATTGAGCTTGTCGACCTGGTAGGAGGTGCCGTTGCAGAGGGTGGTCCCGCCCCAGCAGGTGAGGTTGCCTGCCGCGTCGTAGGAGACCCCGGAGCCGGTGAGCCGGTTGGTCGTCGCGCTGGTGGGGGTCGAGCGGGCGTTGGTGCCGGTCACCGAGGTGAGGTTGCCGTAGTCGTCGAAGGTGTAGCCCTGGCTGGCGCTTCCTCCCGCCCAGCTCGGCAGGGAGACGGTCGAGCCGGTCAGCCGCGAGAGCTTGTCGTAGAGGAAGCTGCTCGTCCCCATGGTTTTGATGTTTCCGGCTCCGTCGTAGGCGTACTCGCCGGTTAAGAAATTCTGGCTGAAGTTGACTCCCGAGGTCGAGATCTTCCACGGCCGCTGCATCCAGTTGTCTGCCGCCTTGAGATCGACGGTGTCGGTCACCAGGTTGCTGTGTGCTACGGAGGCCACCATGCCGTTGGAGTGGTAGGCGATGGCGCTCGCCCAGCCCGGCACCGAGGTCAGATAGCCGTTGGTGTAGCCATAGGTCACGGTGCGCGGGCCGATGC
>JBIOYC010000267.1:0-30553 GCA_044869955.1 Thermoanaerobaculia bacterium
CGAAGCCGCTCTCGAACCGGCGCCGGTGACCGAAGGTCAGCGTCGCGCCGGTCGAGCCGGCCGGCACCGTGATGCCACCCGCACCGTTGGGCTGCGCGTAGTTGAAGTTGTTGTTGGTGTAGTTGGCGGTGCAGGAGGTGCCGCCGAAGCGGAAGATCTTGGTGCCGCCCTGGGCGGTGCAAGTCTGGATGCCGCGCCACGAGGTGGTGCTGCCGCCCGAGACGAATGTGCCCTTGATCCAGTTCGACAGGCCGGTGCCGGTCTCGAAGTTGTGGGTGTAGAGCGTGGTCGCGGTGCAGCCGCCACCCGGCAGCGTGGTCGCGGAAGCCTGGGCGGAATTGCCGGACTCGCAGGTCGCGAAAGACCGGACGACGTAGTAGTAGGTCGTCGAGGCGGCGAGGCCGGTGTTCGAGAAGCTGGTCGTGGTCGAGGTGCCCACCTGCGAGTACGGGCCGCCGCTGGTGGTCGAGCGGAGGATGCGGTACTCCGTGGCGCCGGAGACGGCCGTCCAGGAGAGGTTGATCTGGCTCGAGGAGACCGCCGTCGCGGTCAGGCCCGTGGGCGCCGCCGGCGGCGTGCAGGGGCCCGTGCTCGCAGCGGCGGAGTAGACGTCCACCGAGTTGCCGGTGCCGCCGCTTTCGTTGCGGTTGTCGGTGAAGATCGACAGGAACTGGGCCGAGAGCACGTCGAGCCCGTTGTAGTCACCCCACTCGAAGCTGTCGCTGATGTTGGGGGAGGTCGCGGTGGTCAAGCGCGCCGGGGTGCTCCAGGTGTTTCCGCCGTCCGTGGACTTGCTGTAGTAGAAGTCCGTGCCCGTGCGGCCGGAGGAGTGGCGGGTGTCGTAGTAGGCCACGTAGACCGTACCGTCGGTGTCCACGGCCAGCCAGGGGTGGAAGCGGTCCACGGTGCTCTGGTCGGCGGTGGAGTGCGGGGTGCGCAGGTTCCAGGTCGCGCCGCCGTCGGTCGAGTAACCGACCTGGATGCGGGCGTGGTTGTTGGCCGGCGTGCCCGACTCGGCCGCGGTGGTGTCGGTCCACGCCGCGTAGATGCGGTTGGCGAAGGGACCGCCCGTGGTGTCGGCATCCGCCGCGACGTAGATGAAGGCCCGGCGGGTCTCCATCGACGGAATGGCGAAATCGAAGCCGTCGTTGGTGGAGGCCACCTGGACGACCGGGTTGAAGCTGGTGCCGCCGTTGGTCGACTTGCGCACCAGGATCCGGTTGCTGTTGAAGGCCGGCCAGAAGTAGTAGACGTTGCCGCTCTGGTCGCTGGTGATGTCGCTGCCGATGCCGAGCTCGGTCGAGCCCGAGGACAGCGTGAGCGTCGCGCTCCAGGTCTGGCCGAGATCGGTCGACCGGGAGAACTTCATCGTGTTGTTGTCGTGCCAGGTGATGTAGACGTTGTCGCGGAACGGCGAGGTGCCGAACTTGTCGACGTGGATGTACTCCTTGTCGGAGCCGGTGCTGGTCAGCTCACGGCGGGGATCCGCACCGAGGTCGGACCAGGTCGCGCCGTTGTCGCCGGAGCGGTAGAACCAGACGCCGCAGCCCGAGCCGGTGCAGCTGCCGAGCGTCGCGGTGTAAGCCTTGGTGCCGTCGAAGGACCAGTCGACCGTCGGGTCGCAGCAGGTGCTGCCCAGCGGCAGGTCGGTGGCCTGGGTCCAGGTGGCCCCGCCGTTCGAGGAGTAGTGCATCTTCTGACCGGTGCCCGGGCCGTTCGAGCCGGCGACCACCCGAGCGATGTTGGTGTGGTTGATCTTGATCGCCGACTCCGCGCCGCCGGTCGGGGAGGTGACGCGGACTTCACCGGAGAGGGCCCGTAGGCTCCACTCTTCCTCGCTGACACCGTTCTCCCGGATCACGTAGTAGCGGCCGTCCCGGTAGTTGGCCTTCTGGTAGATCTGGCCGTCGATCAGGTAACCACCGTAGTTGAGCTGGAAGATCTGCAGGGCGCTCCTGGGGTACTGGGCCGGGCCCTCGCGCCGGAGCTTCGGGTTCGCCTTGCGCATGACGACGCGGAAGAACGCCGGGACCGGGTCGCGTTGCTCGCGCTCGTTCGGGGCGAGGAGGGCGAGGTCTTCCTTGGTCAGGGCGAAGTTGCGGTCGTCCCAGGGACCGATGTCCATCAGCGAGGCATAGTCGACCCGCGGGTCCACACCACGGGCGGCGTCGATCTGCTGGGCTTCGGTCGGGACGGCGAAGGCGAGGAAGGTCGAGGCGACCGCCAGGGCGAAGGACAGCCAGGCGGACCTCCGTGCACGCATCGGCATCTAGAGTCTCCTTTTCGAGAGGGGGACTGAGGTCTAGAGAAGAGAGTGCTCGAGACCTGGATTCCGGAGACAGGAGGGGTCGGCCGGAGCACCTGCTCCGCGTGCAGCCGGCCGCCTGCCGCGGGGACGGCCCCTATGCCATACTCCGAGGCCGCCGCGCCTGGAGGCGCGGAGCCCTCTTCATGAACGACCCCGGTGACTCGGACTGGCAGCGCTTCCTGGGCCGCTACCTCGGCTCGGGCGATCGCCGGCGTGAGGTCGGCCGGAAGTCCCTCCGGCTCGAGGACGAGCCAGTGTGGCAGGTGCGGGAGGTCGAGCCCGGACGCTTCGCCGTGGTCTCGGTCCAGGCCCCGCAATTGGCGATGCCGGACGCGGTGTTCTCCGATCGCCGCACGGCCTACCTCGCCGCCGCGGTCTTGACCGCTTTTGGTGGCGAGCTGACAGAGGGAGCTGTCGGCGGCGCCGAGCCGGCGCGGGCCGACTCTGCCGCCGAGCCTGGCGGGCTCTACCAAGCGGGCGGCTCGCCGGACCTGACGCGACGGTTGCTCGAAGCCCTGGCCCGTCATCCCGCGGCGATCGAGCTGCTGCTCGAGGGCATGGACCAGGACACCGTCGCCCAGACCCAGGCTTACCTCCTGGCCCGCTGGATGGGCGGCTCGGACACCCTTCACTGAGGCGATCTCATGAGCGAAACGAGGATCGAAAAGGACAGCCTGGGCGAGATCGACGTCCCGGCTTCGGCCTACTACGGCGCCCAGACGGAGCGCGCGCGCCGCAACTTCCCGGTTTCGGGGCTGACCTTCCCGCCACGCTTCGTGGCGGCGATGGCCCGGATCAAGCGCGAGGCGGCGGTGGTCAACGAGGAGATGGGCATCGTACCGCCGAGCGTCGCCGCGGCCATCCGCCAGGCTGCCGACGAGGTGATCGCCGGTCGACACGACGGGCAGTTCCCCCTCGACATCTTCCAGACCGGCTCCGGCACCTCCACCAACATGAACGTCAACGAGGTGCTGTCGAACCGGGCGATCGAGATCCTGGGCGGCGTCGTCGGCTCGAAGAGTCCGGTGCACCCCAACGATCACGTCAACGCCGGCCAGTCGTCGAACGACACCATCCCCACCGCCATCCACGTCGCCGCCTACGGCGCCCTGGTCGAGGACCTCGAGCCGGCCCTCTCTGGGCTGGCCGAAGCCCTCGAAGCCAAGGCCCGCGAGCTCGACGACGCGGTCAAGATCGGCCGCACCCACCTCCAGGACGCCGTGCCCGTGCGCCTGGGGCAGGAATTCGGCGGCTACGCTCAGCAGGTGAGGAACGGCCTGGCCCGGCTCACCGCGGTCAAGCCCCGTCTGGCGGAGCTGGCCCTGGGCGGCACGGCCGTGGGCACCGGCTTGAACGCCCCGCCGGGCTTCGCCGATCAGGTCATCGCCCGGCTGGCGGCTGCGACCTGCCATCCCTTCGTGCCGGCTCCCAATCGCTTCGAGGCCCTGGCGGCCAAGGACGCCTGTGTCGAAGTCTCCGGCGCGGCCAAGACCATCGCCGCCTCGCTGGCCAAGATCGCCAACGATCTCCGGTGGCTGGGCAGCGGGCCTCGCTGTGGCCTGGGCGAGATTCTGCTGCCGTCACTACAGCCCGGCAGCTCGATCATGCCGGGCAAGGTCAACCCGGTGATCCCGGAGATGGTGTTGATGGTGGCCGCGCAGGTCGCCGGCAACGACACCACGATCACCATCGGCGGGATGGGCGGCAACTTCGAGCTCAACGTGATGATGCCGGTGATCGCCTACAACCTGCTGCAGTCGATCGAGATCCTGGCGAGCGCCTCACGGCTCCTCGCCGAGCGCTGCGTCAAGGGCCTCGAGGCCGACCGCAAGCGGGCCAGGGAGATGGTCGAGCAGTCGCTCGCCATGTGTACGGCCCTGGCTCCCAAGATCGGCTACGACCAGGCCGCGGCGATCGCCAAGGAGGCCTACGCCACGGGCCGCACGGTGCGTGAGGTGGCCATGGCCAAGGCCGTGCTGCCGCCGGCCGAGCTCGACGAAGTGCTGGACCCCTGGTCGATGACCGAGGGCGGTGTCCTCGGCGACGGCATCCCGATGGGGTGATGCCTCAGGCCGCAGCTCGAGCGTAGGGAGTCGAGCACCGCTTCGATCGTCGGGTAGCGCGCTGCGCGCGCTTTCTCCAGGCACCGGAGGATTACCGCCTCGAGCGCGGGGGGGAGCGCCGTTTCGAAGCGCGTCGGTCGCGGCGGATGTGTGGTCAGGACCCGCCGGAGGACCAACCCGGGATCGCCCTCGCCGAACGGGGTGTGGCCGCTGAGCGTCTCGTAGAGCAGGGCGCCGAAGCCCCAGACGTCCGTACGCTCGTCGGCCGGGCCGCCGCCGATCTGCTCCGGTGCCAGGTAGGCCGGGGTGCCGAGCAGGAGCCCGGGCCGGGTGCCGCCTGGGCGGTCCAGCTCGGCGGCGATGCCGAAGTCGATCAGGTAGGCGTGGGGATTCCCTGCGCCGTCCCGTCCCACCAGGACGTTCGACGGCTTGAGGTCGCGGTGGAGCACCCCGTGCGAGTGGGCGAAGGCCACCGCCTCGCCGACCTGGAGGACCACCCGCAGCCGTTCGGCCAGGGTCAGATCTCGAGCCGCTGCCTTGAGCGTCGGCCCCTCGACCCACTCCATCGCGAGGTAGGGACGCCGGCCCACCCGGCCGCATTCGGAGGCGGCGCGGATGTGGGGGTGGTGGAGAGTGGCGAGGAGGCGTGCCTCACGGTACAGGCGCTCCTGCTGTGCCGGATCCTCACCGTGCAACAGCTTGATAGCCACGAAGCGGCGGTCGCGGCGGTCCCAGGCGCGGTAGACCTCGCCCATGCCGCCGCTGCCGGCCCGGGTCACCAGCACGAAGCGCGCTCGCCCCGGCACCCGGCCCGGCGACGACAGGGAGCCCATCCCACGAGGGGGTGTGGGGCAGCAGTGGGTGGCCTGGGCGAGCTCGCGCATCGGTTTCATCAGGGGCCGTCGTGGCTCCCTTCTGAGATAGACGGAAAACCGTCGAGGAGCCGTCGAAAGCGGCCCTAAGGCAGATGCGCTAGGATTCCCGCGTGGCGGAAACGAGGCGTATCCTCCACTGCGACATGGACTGCTTCTATGCCGCGGTCCACATGCGCGACGATCCCTCCCTGGCCGGGCGGCCGGTGGTGATCGGCGGTGCCCCGGACAGCCGGGGCGTGGTGGCGGCGGCCAGCTACGAGGCGCGGCGCTTCGGCATCCACTCGGCCATGCCCTCGGCCCGCGCCCACCGCCTGTGCCCCAGCGCGGTCTTCCTGAAACCGGACTTCTCCCGCTACCGGCGCGAGTCCGAAGCGATCTTCAGCCTCTATCAGGACTTCACCGAAATCCTCCAGACCGTGGCCCTCGACGAGGCCTATCTCGACGTCACCGAGCGCCTCGAGCCCTGGGGCAGCGCCACGGCCATCGCGCGGGAGATCCGCCGGAGGGTGCGCGAGGAGCGCGGCCTGACGGTCTCGATCGGCGTCGGCCCCAACCGCCTGGTGGCCAAGATCGCTTCCGACTTCGACAAGCCGGACGGGCTGACGGTGGTGCCGCCCGAGAAGGTCCGGGCCTTCCTCGACCCCTTGCCGGTGAGACGCCTGCACGGCGTAGGGCCGGCGACCGAGCGCGCGCTCACCGAGATGGGAGTGGTTATCGTGGCCGATCTCGCCGCCCTCCCCGTCGAAGCCCTGCGGGTGCGGTTCGGCCGGCACGGTGAAGGGCTGCACCAGTTCGCCCGGGGGGAGGACGACAGGCCGGTCGAGACCTCCCGAGAGCGGAAGAGCCTCGGTCAAGAGCACACCTACGGTCGGGACCTGGAGAGCCTCCCGACGATGGAGGCCGAGCTGGCACGGTTGGCCGAGCAGGTGGCCGCGGGCCTCGAGCGGCGGGGGCTGACTGCCCGCACGGTGACGGTCAAGGTGCGCTACGGCGACTTCACCACGGTGACCCGCTCCCACACCTTTCCGGGGCCGGTGGTCTCGGCCGAGGAGATGGCTCGCCAGGCCGCGATGCTCCTGCGGGCGACCGAGGCCGCGACCCGGCCGGTGCGCCTGCTCGGGGTCACCGCGTCCGGCCTGGGCCAAGCTCGCGAGGAGGGCCAACCTCAGCTCGCGCTCTTTCCCTGAACGAGCCAGCTAAGATCTGGCATCTCGGAATCCCCCACCGGGATCTGGCGTAGGGAGGTGCGATGAGCGCGACCCAGAAGAAGGAGACCGCGGGCTCGACCCGGCGGCTCGATCCCGCCCTGGTGCGGCTGCTGGTCTTCTTCGGCGGCCTGGCCCTCGCCCTGGTCATCGTCATCGTTTTCGACCAGATCTTCTTCCCCCTGCTCTCCGGCCTCACGATCGCCTATCTCTTCGATCCGGCGGTGTCCTGGTTCGAGCAGAGGGGACGCTCTCGGGTGTTCGGGGTGATCGCGTTGACGGCCCTGCTCCTGGTCGCCCTGGCCGGTTTCCTGCTCTACGTGGTGCCGGCCATCGGCCAGCAGTTCCAGAAGCTGGGGGAGCGGCTCCCGGCGTATCAGGCGCGCATCGAGGCACAGTTCGCCCCGCTTCTCGAGCGAGCCCAGACCCAGTATCCCGAGGAGCTCGCGAAGCTCCAGCTCAAGGCCCGGGCGGCGATCGAGGAGAATCTTCCGAGCCTGGCCACCAGAGTGGGGGAGTGGGTGGGGCGGATCTTCGGCAGCGCGCTCGGTGTCGTCCTCGCGCTGCTCAACCTGATCTTCGTGCCGGTCTTCGCCTTCTACCTGCTGGTGGACTTTCCGAAGATCAAACGCAGCGCCCGGGAGCTGATCCCCGTGCCCTATCGGGAGATGGTGCTCGAGCGCCTGGCCGAGGTGGATCGCGCGATCTCGGGTTTCATTCGTGGCCAGCTCACCATTGCGGTGATCCTCGCCGCGATCAACGCCACCGGCATGCTAGTGATCGGCGTGCCGATGGGTCTCGCCATCGGCATCGTGGCGGGTCTCGCCAATCTCATCCCTTACATGGCGCTGGTGGTGGGCCTGGCTCCCGCCCTGCTGCTCTGCTGGGTGGAGTACCAGTCCCTGCCGCGGCTGATAGCGGTGCTGGCGGTGTTCCTGCTCGCCCAGTTCCTCGAGGGCACCGTGCTCTCGCCGCGTATCCTCGGCAAGAACGTCGACCTCCACCCGGTGTGGGTGCTGCTCGCCGTCATCGCCGGCGGCAGCCTCTTCGGCTTCATCGGCATGCTGGTCGCCGTGCCGGTGGCCGCGGCGATCCAGGTATTCGTCCGCCACTGGATGAAGCTCTACAAGGCCTCGCGGATCTACGACCCGGCTGCCCCGGTCTGAAGCCCTCACTCCTCCTCGAGCGCGCGCTCGAGCTGGCGGCGGTCTCTCTTGGTGGGGCGGCCGGCGCCACGCTCGCGGCGGACCGGAGGCGCCTTGAGCAGGCGGTCGATCGCGTCGAGAACCGGCCGTGGAGGTGAGAGGTCCTCGAACAGCCGCTTCGCTTCCTCCTTGGGCAGAGGCTTGTCGCGCAGCTCCTTGACCACCAACAGCCGCGTCCAGTCCCCGGCCTCGATCTCGACCCGATCCTCGAGCGCCAGGTGGCGGTGGGGCTTGGCCACCTGGCCGTTGACCTTGACTCGCCCCAGGGTGCAGGCGTGGGTGGCCTGCGAGCGGGTCTTGAAGGCACGAGCGACCTGCAGCCATTTGTCGAGGCGAACGTCCACGCCGGCAGTCTAGCCGCGTTTTCCGTCTAGCTAGAAAGGGAGGCTGGTCTCCCCGATGGAGCGAGAGGAGCCGCTAGACATGAATCTGCTCGGTATGTATGCTTTTCTGCGTGAGAACAACCCTCAACCTGGACGACGAGCTGATGAAGGCGATCAAACAACGAGCCGCTGCCACCGGACGTACCCTGACCGAGGTGATCGAGGTCTGTCTTCGCCATGGGCTGGAGGCGGAGCAGGCCCCCAAGAGGGGGTATCGCCTGCGCTGGTCCACCGTCTCTGGCCACCTGCAGCCGGGGGTCGACCTGACCGACCGCGACTCCCTTCACGAGCGCATGGAGGAGCGGGGTTGATCGCCGTCGACACCAACGTCCTGGTCTACGCCCACCGGGAGGAGGCCCCCGAGCACGAGGCGGCGAGGGAGCGCTTGAGGGAGCTGGCCGAAGGAGACTTGCCCTGGGCCCTGCCGGTGTTCTGCCTGGGGGAGTTCCTGCGGGTGACCACCCATCCACGGGTCTTCAGCCCTCCCTCGACCCTCGAGCAGGCCCTCTCCGCTCTCGACGGCCTGCTCGAGAGTCCCAGGCTGAGAGTGCTCAACCCCGGCCCCCGCTATCCCTCGTGGTTGGACCGCCTGGCCCGCCGGGCCGATGCTCGCGGCAACCTGGCCTTCGATACCCAGATCGCGGCGGTCTGCCTGGAGAACGGCGTGCGGCGCTTACTCACCCTCGACCGGGACTTTGCCCGCTTTCCGGAGATCGAGATCGAGCCGCTCGCCTCGCGCTAAGCTTGGCCGGTGTTCGACCGCTACCCCCGAGCCTCGCGCCGGCCGCACCTGAGGGTGCCGCCGGAGGAGTTCCAGGACTTGGTGGAGCGCGCCCTCGACGGACTGCCGGAGGAATTCGCCGAGCTGCTGGAGAACGTCGCGGTGACGGTCGAGGAAGAGCCCGCCGAGGACGACCTCGCCACGCTTGCCGACGACGACCCCGACGATCCGGAACGGACCGAGCTCTTCGGCCTCTACGTGGGTGTGCCGCTCACCGAGCGGGACACGGCCTATCAGGCCATGCCCGACCGCATCGTCCTGTTCCGGGGGCCTCTGCTGCGCGCCTGCACCTCGCGGCGCGAGGTGATCGACGAGGTGCAGAAGACCGTGCTCCACGAGCTCGGCCACTTCTTCGGTATGGAGGAAGACGACATGCCCTACTGAGGGCGGAGCCGTCCGAGCTTGGCGTCGCGGTCGGCCTCGATCCGCCGGCGCTCGAGCAGGTAGTCCTCCTCCTCTTCCTGGCGTTTGGCGGGGTCGTAGAGGGTCTTGAGCCGGTCGAGGTGGAGGATTTCGATCTCGGCGAGCTTGGCTTCGGCCTGGCGCCGCACCTCGGCCATCTGCTGACGGGTCTCCGGAGCCAGGGCTTCTTCACGGGGCCTCTCGATGCCGGCTTGCTCCATGCGTTCGAGGGCGAGCTCGTAGGCAGACTTCATGGGGCGGATTCTAACTCGGCATCGCTCTTGCTTCGCCGCGCCATCTGGACCTGAACCACGCCATTTCGACTGTTCCCCCGGAGGGAGACCTCGGATGATCGAAGCCCAGAGCCTGTCCCGCAAGTACGGGGACTTCACTGCGGTCGATGACGTTTCCTTCGCCGTGGACGAAGGAGAGATCGTCGGCATCCTCGGCCCGAACGGGGCCGGCAAGACCACCACCATCCGCATGATCACGGGCTTCCTGCCGCCGAGCTCCGGGCGCGTGGTGGTGGGCGGCAAGGACCTCTTCGGGGACCCCATCCCGGCCCGCCGCCAGATCGGTTACCTGCCCGAGAACGTCGCCCTCTACAACGAGATGAGGGTCGGCGAGTACCTCGCCTATCGCGCGGCTCTCGAAGGGATGAGCCGGGTCGACGCCCGGCAGGCGATCGGCGATGCCGTCGACCGTTGCCTCCTCTCGGAGGTGGCCCAACAGATCATCGGCACACTCTCGAAGGGGTACCGGCAGCGCGTCGGCCTGGCGACGGCGATCCTCCATCGGCCGGACGTCCTGGTGCTCGACGAGCCCACCGTCGGCCTCGACCCCAAGCAGATCGTGGCCATCCGCGAGCTGATTCGGGAGCTGGGAGAGAGCCGCACCCTGCTGCTCTCCACCCACATCCTCCCCGAGGTCGAGCTGCTCTGTAACCGAGTGCTGATCATCGACCGCGGGCGCATCATCGACCAGGGGACACCGGACCGGCTGCGCGAGCGCTGGCGGGGCAACCCGGTGCTCAAGGTGACGATCAAAGGCGCCCCGGCCGAGGCGCGGGAGGTGCTCAGGGGCCTCACGGGAGTGCTCTCCTGCGAAGCCGAGGGGGAGGAGGGAGGCTTCCGCGTCGAATGTCAAGCCGAGGCCGACCTCCGGGAGGCGGTGTTCCATCTGGCGGTGGCTCGAGGTTGGGCGCTCCTGGAGCTGGCGGAACGCAAGGCGTCGCTCGAGGACATCTTCGTCCGACTGACCACCCGGGACGTGGCCACCGAGGCTCCGGCGCCGGAGATCCCCGCGGCCGAGGTCGGAAGCGAAGGAGGTGCGGCGTGAAGGCTCTCCTGGCCACCTATCTGCGCGAGCTACGCGCCTACTTCTTCTCCCCTCTCGCCTACGCCATCGGCACCTTCGTGCTGATCATCAACGGCATCCTGTTCGCCATCATCGTCAGCTTCCTGGTCGATCCCCGCTCGGCCGGTGGTCCGCCCTTCGAGTACTTCTTCAACATGACCTGGATCGTGCTGCTTTTCATCACTCCTCTACTGACCATGCGATTGATCAGCGAGGAGCGGCGGAGCGGCTCGATCGAGGTGCTGATGACCGCACCGGTCACCGAGACCCAGGTGGTCGTCGGCAAGTACCTCGCGGTTTTCACCTTCTTCTTCAGCCTGTGGTTGCCGACTCTGCTCTTCGCGGCGATCGTCGATCACTATGGAGATCTCGACTGGGGCTCGGTGCTGTCGGGTTACCTCGGCGTGCTCGGCGTCGGTGCCCTGGCGCTCGCGATCGGCACCCTCGCTTCCGCCTTCACCCGTAGCCAGATCGTCGCTGGCGTCATCGGCTTCGCCCTGCTTTTCGTGTTCTTTTTCGCGTTCGGCTGGATGGAATCGCTTTCGAACGGCGAGCTGCTCAAGGCGCTCTTCGGTCACTTGAACGTCGGCGGGCCGATCCAGGATTACGCCCGGGGCATCGTCGGCACGCGCAGCCTGGTCTACTACATTTCGGCCACGGTCTTCTTCCTCTTCCTCGCGAGCCGCGTGCTCGAAGCGAAGAAGTGGCGGTGAGGAAGCGAGCGATGCGAGAGAACCTGAAGAAGAAGCTCGTCGAGGGGGGCCTGCTGTCTGCCGGCGTGGTGCTGGCGCTTGCGCTCCTGGTGATCGTCAACTACTTCGGCTACAAGTACCACAAGCGTTTCGACTGGACCCAGACCAAGCTCTACTCGCTCTCCGATCAGTCCAAGAACATCCTCAAGGACCTCGATCGTGACGTCGAGATCGTGGTCTTCGAGAGCCCGCAGTCTCAGCTCGCCGAGCCGGTCGCAGAGATAACGGCGCGCTACGCCGCGGCCTCGCCGCGGATCTCGGTCAAGAAGCTCGATCCAGCCAAGAACCTGCTCGAGGCCCAGGGGCTCCTCGAGCGCTACCAGACCCAGTATCAGGAGGGCTCGCTCAAACTGGTGATCGGCTCGGGCGCGGACCGCCGGATCTTCGAGGAGTACGACCTGGCGGACCTCGACTTCTCCGCCATGCAGATGGGCGGAGCCGCGCGGATCGCCAACTTCAAGGGGGAACAGGTCATCAGCGGCGCCATCGCCGACCTCACCTCCGGCGAGAAGCTCGAGGTGAGGTTCACCACCGGCCACGGTGAGGTCACGCTCGAAGGCGGCTCGGGGGCCGGGTTGTCGGTCCTGAAGCAGCTGATCGGCGGCGAGAACCTCGTCCTCGAAGCCTGGTCCTCCCTGGGCCAGTCGGCGGTGCCGGCGGGCACCGACCTGCTGGTGGTCGCGGCGCCGATCACCCCCTTCGCGCCCCCCGAGCTCGACGCTTTCTCGCGATACCTGGCCGGCGGCGGCCGCATGCTGATGCTGCTCGACCCGGCGCTGACGCCGGCGGGGACTTTCACCGACCTGGGCCTGAAGTCCTGGCTCGCCGGGCAGGGAGTGGCGCTGGGGGAGAACGTGGTGGTCGATCCTGACCGTGCCGTTCCCTTCTACGGTGCCCAGACCTTCAGCGTCAGCTCCTACGGCAACCATCCCTCTGTGAAAGCCCTCGCCGAGGGAAGGCTGAACACTCTCTTCGAGCTCGCTCGTTCCGTCGGCAAGGCGACGCCGCCCGCGGGAATCGACGTCTCGATGCTCGCCGAGAGCAGCAGCGCGGCCTGGGGGGAAACGGACCTCACTCGGCCGAGCGAGGTGGCCAAGGACCCGGCGGACCTGGTGGGGCCGGTGTCCCTGGGCGTGGCCGTCGAGAAGGCGGCCACCGAGGAGGGCAGCCCGAAGGGTGGCCACCGCCTGGCGGTGATCGGCGACTCCAACTTCGTCACGGATCAGGGCATCTCCCAGGCCGGCAACGCCATCCTGGCGAGCAACCTGTTCAACTGGCTGCTCGCCCGCGAGAGCCAGTTGGGCATCCCGCCGAAGAAGACCGAGCAAGTGCGGATGGAGGTCACCCGCAGCCAGCTGCTCACCATCTACCTGCTGATCGCCGCCCTGCCGATCGCGGCCATCGCCGCCGGTGTGTGGGTGTTCTTGAAGCGCCGGAGGTAGCCGTGAAACCGCGTAACCTGCTGATCTTGCTGGTTCTGGTAGTCGGCCTCGGCGCCTTCATCTGGTTTTTCGAGGGCGATCTCCCCTCTTCCGACGAACGGGCCGAGCAGGCGAAGAGGGTCTTCGCCTTCGAGACGGACGAGGTCACGGCCCTACGGCTCGAGAGCGGTGGCCGCACCGTGCGCCTGGAGAGGGAGCCGAAGGTCGAGGGCGGGCCTGCCCCCGGCTGGCGGCTGGTCGAGCCGATCGCGGCCAAAGCTGATGCGGCTCAGGTCAGCAGCCTGCTCTCCACCCTCTCGGGCCTCGAAAGGAGCCGGTCGCTGGCCGACTACGACGCCCAGGAGCTGGGTCTGGCCTCGCCCCGAGCGCGGATCGCAGTGTCGACCGCCGAGGGAGAGACGGTGCTCGAGGTGGGGGCGCAGCTGCCATCGTCCGAGTCGACCGTCGCGCGGCTCGGCGGGGGCCGCGAGGCCCTGGTGATCCCGGGCTCTTTCCTCACCGACGCGTCCCGCGAGGCGGCCGACTGGCGCGACCGCTCGGTCTTCCGCGGCGAGCGCTCGGCCATCCAGAGCCTCGCGGTGACCCGAGGAGACGGCGAGCGCCTGCTGCTTTCGCGCCGCGGCGACGGTTTCTGGATCGAGAGCCCACTCAACGACCGTGCCGATCGCGAGGCCGTGGACGGCCTCCTATCGGCCCTCACCGGCCTCAAGGCGACGCGCTTCGCGGAGGTCTCGGCCGTGCCGCCCGAGGCGGGGCTGGGAACGCCCACCTCGGTGGTGGAGGTGGTGCTCTCGGGCCAGGAGGCACCCTGGAAGCTCGAGATCGGCGCCCCCGAAACGGCGGGCTCTCTCAGCCGCTGGGCCCGCGCCGGCGGAGAGGCCTTCACCACCGACAGCGATTTGCCGTCCCGGCTCGAGAAGGAGGCTGCCGCCTGGCGATCCCTCGCCTGGAGCGGCCTCTTCTCGTGGGAAGTCGAGAAGGCCGAATTGCGCGACGCCACCGGCACTCTCACCCTGGAGCGAGACGGCGGGGACTGGAAGCGTAACGGGGAGAAGATGCCCTACACACCGGTGGGGGACTTTCTGGCAGCGATCGCCGAAGCTCGCGCCGAGCGCCTGCTCGACGCGCCACCCGGCGGCGAGGCGGTGCTCACCGTCAGCCTCGAGGGCAAAGAGGGTAAGAAGGAGACCCTCACTCTCTTCCCGACCGGCGCCGACGGCGCTCCAGTCCATGCCGCCGAGAGACCCACGGCCACCCTCCTGCTGAGCCCCGCCAAGGCGGCCGACTTGCTCGCCAAGCTCGACAGCTTGCGAGCCACGCCGGCTCTGCCCAAGGAAGAAGTGAAGGAAGAGGCAGCCAAGGTGGAGAGTGAGGAAGGGGAGTAATCGGGCTCAGGTCTCCTCGTCCCGATATTCCCCGAACACTCCGCGCAGCGTGTCCGCGATCTCGCCCAGGGTGACCTCGGCGCGGACGCAGTCGAGCAGCAACGGCATGAGATTGCGGCTCTCGGCCGCGGCGCTGGCGAGGGCCACGCGGGTGGCGTTCGCGCGCTCGGCGTTCCTGCCTTGGCGCAGCGCGCGCAGTCGGGCCACCTGAGCCTCCTCCGCCGCAGGGTCGATGCGCAGGACTTCGGGCGCTCCCTCTTCCTCGACGACGTGGGCGTTGACGCCGACCACGAATTCGGTGCCGTCCTCCACGGCCCGCTGGGTGCGGTAGGCCGCCTCGGCGATCTCGTCCTGGAGGAAGTGCCGTTCGATGGCGGCGAGCGCACCCCCCATCTCCTCGATCCGCTCGATGTAGGCCCGGGCTCGGGTGACGATCTCCTCGGTCCAGGCCTCGATGACGTAGGAGCCGCCGAGGGGATCGGCGACGTCCGCCACCCCGCTCTCGGCGGCGAGGATCTGCTGGGTGCGCAGGGCGAGTGTGGCCGACTTCTCGGTCGGCAGGCCGAGGGCCTCGTCGAAGGCGTTGGTGTGCAGCGACTGGGTGCCGCCACAGACCGCCGCCAGGGCCTGGAGGGTCACGCGCACGACGTTGTTCTCGGGTTGCTGGGCGGTCAGGGTGGAGCCGGCGGTCTGGGTGTGGAAACGCAGCCAGGCCGAGCGCGGATTGCTCGGCCGCCAGCGCTCGGTGACCAGCTCGGCCCATAGCCGCCGGGCCGCCCGGAATTTCGCCACCTCTTCCAGGAAGTTGTTGTGCGAGTTGAAGAAGAAGGAGAGCCGAGGGGCGAAGTCGTCGATCGCCAGCCCCCGGGCGAGCACGGCCTCGACGTAGCAGAGGGCGTTGGCGAGGGTGAAGGCCACCTCCTGCACCGCCGTCGAGCCCGCCTCGCGGATGTGGTAGCCGGAGATCGAGATCGTGTTCCAGCCCGGCACTTCCCGGCTGCAGAACTCGATCAGGTCGGTCACCAGTCGGAGCGAGGGCCCGGGGGGATAGATGTAGGTGCCACGGGCGATGTACTCCTTCAGGATGTCGTTCTGCACCGTACCGCCGACCTTGGCCCAGGGCACCCCCTGCTCCTCCGCCACCACCAGATAGAGGGCGAGCAGGATGGGGGCGGTGGCGTTGATCGTCATCGAGGTGGTGACCCGGTCCAGCGGGATGCCGTCGAAGAGCCGGCGCATGTCCGCGATGGAGTCGATCGCCACGCCGACCCTGCCGACCTCGCCGCGCGCGATGGACGCGTCCGAGTCGTAGCCGATCTGGGTCGGCAGGTCGAACGCGACCGACAGCCCCGTGGTGCCCTGCGAGAGCAGGTAGCGATAACGCCGGTTGGACTCCTCGGCGCTGGCGTAGCCGGCGTACTGGCGCATGGTCCAACGCCGCCGGCGGTACATGTCGACGTGCAGCCCCCGGGTGTAAGGGAACTCACCAGGATCGGGGGCGCCGGGTCCGGCTCCAGCCCGGTAGAAGGGCCCGACCGAGATGCCGCTCGAGGTGACCTTCGCCGTCGTCTCCGCGGAGGTCTTCGCGGGCGCCCCCCCGGGCCGTGGGATGGTGGGTGTCATGGGGGAGATTATAGAAGTCCACGACCGGGTGGGTGTGACAACCGAGCCGGGAGGCTGGTCGGAAGCCACAAACTGTGGGATCATTCGCGCCCACCGCCACAAGATCTAGTGGTTGGCGCTTGACACCCCGATACGCTGCGCGCTAGTCTCACCGTTGCTGAAACACCTCTAGCGCTCCATCGCCCTATGGCTAACCAGTCACTGGAGCAAGGAACGACTCCCTTCTTGATCCCACAGGAGAAGCCCGGTATGCACGCCCCCTCGAAGGCCCCCTCGAAGAAATTGCACAGCGAACATGCCGGGCGAACCAGCGACAAGACGGTCTCGGACGCCGGCCAAGGCCAACGGGGTCTGCGCTTCGAGAGGCGGTTCACCACTCCCGGGGTCCATCCCTACGACGCCGTCGAATGGGAGAGCCGCGACGCGTTGATCGGCAACGAGCGTGGCGAGGTGATCTTCGAGCAGCGCGGCGTCGAGGTCCCCAAGTTCTGGTCGCAGACGGCCACCAACGTCGTGGTCAGCAAGTACTTCCGGGGCCAGCTGGGGACGCCCGGCCGGGAGACCTCGGTCCGCCAGCTGATCGCGCGGGTGGCCGACGCCATCGCCGTTTGGGGCAAGGCCGGCGGCTACTTCGCCAGCTCCGCCGATGCGGACACCTTCCACTCCGAGCTGACCCACCTGCTGCTCCACCAGTATGTTTGCTTCAACTCGCCGGTGTGGTTCAACGTCGGCATCGAGGAGAAGCCGCAGTGCTCGGCCTGCTTCATCAACTCGGTCCAGGACACCATGCAGTCGATCCTCGAGCTGGCCAAGACCGAGGGCATGCTGTTCAAGTTCGGCTCGGGTACGGGGTCCAACCTCTCGGCCCTGCGCTCGTCCCGGGAGCAGCTCGCCGGCGGTGGCACCGCCTCGGGCCCGGTCTCGTTCATGAAGGGCTTCGACGCCTTCGCCGGCGTGATCAAGAGTGGCGGCAAGACCCGCCGGGCCGCGAAGATGGTGATCTTGAACGTCGACCACCCCGATATCACCGACTTCGTCCGCTGCAAGGAGATCGAAGAGCGGAAGGCATGGGCTCTGATCGATGCCGGTTACGAGGGCGGGTTCAACGTGCCGGGTGGGGCCTACGAGTCGATCTTCTACCAGAACGCCAACCACTCGGTGCGGGCCACCGACGAGTTCATGAGCGCGGTGGTCGAGGATCGTGACTGGGTCACCCACGCCGTGACCACCGGCGAGCCCATGGATCGCTACCGCGCGCGGGACCTGATCCGCATGATCTCCGACTCGACCTGGGTGTGCGGCGACCCCGGCATGCAATTCGACACCACCATCAACGCCTGGCACACCTGCCCGAACACGGCGCGCATCAATGCCTCGAACCCGTGCAGCGAGTACATGTTCCTGGACGATACGGCGTGCAACCTCGCCTCGCTCAACCTGCTGCGCTTCTACGAGGCCGACCAGGGCTTCGACAGCGCCAGCTTCCGTCACGCCTGTGAGGTGGTGATCACGGCGATGGAGGTCATCGTCGACAACGCCAGCTACCCCACGCCGGCGATCGCCAAGAACTCGCACGACTTCCGGCCCTTGGGTCTGGGCTACGCGAACCTCGGTGCCCTGCTGATGGCACGGGGCGTGCCGTATGACTCCGACGCCGGCCGCGACTACGCGGCGGCAATCACCGCCCTGATGTCCGGTGCCGCCTACGCGCAGTCGGCGCGTATCGCCGGCGAAATGGGGCCGTTCGAGGGCTTCGAGGGCAACCGCCAGCCGATGGTGTCGGTGATGCGCAAGCACCGCGACGCCATGAAGGGCGTCGATCCGGCGCACGTGCCTCTCGATCTTCTGACCGCGGCCAAGCGCGCGTGGGACGAGGTCGTGGAGCTGGGTGAGGCGAACGGCCTTCGTAACAGCCAGATCTCGGTGCTCGCCCCGACCGGCACCATCGCCTTCATGATGGACTGCGACACCACCGGGGTCGAGCCGGACATCGCGCTGGTCAAGTACAAGCGGCTGGTGGGCGGCGGCATGATCAAGATCGTCAACCAGACCGTGCCCGTGGCGCTGGCCCGGCTCGGCTACGAGAAGAGCGAGATCCGCGACATCGTCGAGTTCGTCGACGCCGAGGACACCATCGAAGGCGCACCTCACCTGGCGAAGGAGCATCTGCCGGTGTTCGACTGCGCCTTCAAGCCGGCCAAGGGCGCACGCTCGATCCACTATCTCGGCCACTTGAAAATGCTGGCAGCGGTCCAGCCCTTCATCTCCGGCGCCATCAGCAAGACGATCAACCTGCCGGAGGAGTCGACCGTCGAGGACATCATGGAGGCCTACGTCGAGGGCTGGAGGCTGGGCTTGAAGGCGGTGGCGATCTACCGCGACAACTGCAAGCGCAGCCAGCCGCTGTCGACCAAGAAGGAAGACTTCAAGGAAGCCGCCGTCGCCACCATCAGCGACCGCTCCGCCGTACGCCGCAAGCTGGCCGACGAGCGGCGCGCGATTACGCACAAGTTCTCGATCAACGACCATGAGGGCTACATCACGGTTGGCCTGTACGAGGATGGTCAGCCCGGCGAGATCTTCCTGGTGATGGCCAAGGAGGGCTCGACGATCTCGGGCCTGATGGATGCCTTCGCGACTGCGGTTTCGATCTCGCTGCAGTACGGCGTGCCGCTGCAAGCCCTGGTGAACAAGTTCTCGCACATGCGTTTCGAGCCCTCGGGCTTCACCAAGAACCCCGAGATCCCGATCGCCAAGTCGATCATCGACTACATCTTCCGCTGGCTCGCTTCGAAGTTCATGAACCAGGAGAGCAAGCACGCCGCCGGGGTGATTCTGCGCGACGAGCCGCCGGCCCCGGAGCCGGTGGTGGCGGGCCAGGCGGGTGAAGCCAAGGTGACGTTCCTCTACCAGCAGGACGCGCCGAGCTGTTCGGATTGTGGATCGATCATGGTGCGCAACGGCAGCTGCTACAAGTGCCTCAACTGCGGCTCGACCAGCGGGTGCAGCTGACGAGCCGTTGGCCCTTGGGGGGAGGAGAGGTTTCGCTTGGGGCGCGGGTGACCGCGCCCTTTCTTTCTCCACCTGGAGTCCTGTCCGATGGCATAATCTGCCGCACCATGAAGGGACTCCGCACGCCCCCCCAAACCGTCCTTCCCGCTCTCATCCTGGTCACCCTCGCCTCGTTCGCCACTGGCTGTGTCGGCGGCGCAGGCTCCTCTTCGTCGTCTCCGCGCGTTCGAGTGGGCGACCCGGCTCCGGCCTTCGAGCTGGCCGCGCTGGCCGGCGGCGAGGTCGATCTGGCGAGCCTCGAAGGAAAAGTGATCCTGCTCGACTTCTGGGCCACCTGGTGTGGTCCCTGCCACGAGCAGGCCAGGATCTTGAAGGAGATCTACGCCGGGGTACCCCGCGAGCGCACTGCGTTCCTGGCGGTGAACTCCGGTGAGGATCTCGAGACCGTTCAGCGCTTTGTCTCCGCCTCTCCCTTCCCCTACCCGGTGCTCCTCGACCCCGAGGACAGCCTCGGTACCGATCTCCAGGTGGTGGCTCTGCCGACCCTGGTGATCATCGATCCCGAGGGACGGCTCTCCTTCCTGGGGGAGGGGATCATTCAGGCGGAGGTAGTTCAGCGAGAGCTGGCCAAGGCAGGAGGGGCGTAGGGCGATCTCAGCGGCCGTGCCCGGACCGATGTCGCGGGCACGGCGAAAAGCAGTGGCTCGAGCCCGTGGTTACTGGAGAACCACCAGCACGACGCGGCGGTTCTGGGCTCGGCCTTCGCGGGTCTTGTTGTCGGCGACCGGCTCGCTCTCGCCGTAGGAGATCACCGACATTTTGTGGAGGGGAATGCCGCCCTCCTTGTTGAGGAAGCGGCGGACGGCCTCGGCGCGGTCCTCACCGAGCTTGAGGTTGTAGTCCTCGGAGCCCACCGAATCGGTGTGGCCCTGGATCTCGATGTAGACGTTTGCGTTCTCGGCCTTGAGCTGATCGGAGACCTGTCGGAGAGCCACGGAGGCTTCGTCGCCGAGGTCGGCCTTGTCGAGGGCGAAACGCACCTTGTCGTCGCTGAAGACGGCCTCGTACAGCAGCTTGCCCTGGGCGAGCTTGCCGGCCTCTTCGGCCCGCCGCAGCGCTTCCTGGGCGGTCTTCGAAGTGGTCTGGATCTGCTGCCCGTGCTGATTGAGGGTCTCGCCCTGCTTGGAGATCGCCTCGTCGTGGCGCCGGAGGCCGCTCTGGGTCTCCTCGACCTTGGTCTCGACGCCGTCCACACGCTGGTTCACGGTGGCGACCTCACCCGCGACGTACTTCTTCGAAGCGCAGCCGGTCGCCAGCAGCCCTGCCGCCAACGCCAGCACAAGCATCGACTTCTTCATGCTCGATCCTCCTTGGTTCATCGAGAGGCCTAGTCGGCGCTCTCTGTCAAATTGAAGACATTCTATCAATTCTTCGGCGCCGGGGCGAGAGGGACGGTACCGGTGTAGCCCTGGCGCGACAGCACTTTGACGTTTCGGCCATCGACCTCCACTCGGATCCGACGCTGCGTCCGCTTGCCGGAGGCGCTGGTGGAGAAGCCCAGCACGTACTGGTGCCGCAAGTCGTCGACCATGTCGACCACCGCCTCCTTGGCGTCGTTGGGTCCCGTGACCGGGAAGTAGCGGCCTCCGGTGTAGAGGGCGAGGAGGTTCAGCACGTCCGCGAAACGGTGGAGCTTTTCGCCGTTGGAGCCCAGCTCGTAGGGGCTGCCCGAGCCCAGTCCCAGGACGTACACCGGCACCTGGGCACGCCGCACGATGTCCCGAGCTTCGGCGGGAGAGAGCGTGCTGGCGTTCTCGGCGCCGTCCGTGATCAGCACCGCCGCCCTCTTGGCGTGGGTACCGCCGGCCGAGATCTCGGGCAGCCAGGCGACGGCGTCGTTCAAGGTGGTGGTGCCGAAGGCCTCCCAGGTGGTGACGGACTCCTCGAGTGCCACCAGGTCGCTGGTGAAGGGAACCTCGACCACCGTCTGGCCGTCGGCGAAGATGGCGATGGCGAACTCGTCGAGTGGCGTGGCGTTCTCGAGGAAGTGACGCAGCACCTCTTGGCTCGACGCCAGCTTGGCGCCAGCCATGCTTCCCGAGAGGTCCTGCAGGAAGACCGTCGACAGGGGCGCGTCGGCCCGGCTCTCGAAGCTCTCGATGGCGACGGGTTTGTCGTCGACGAGAAGACGGAAGTCTTTGGCCTCGAGGTTCTTCAGGTAGCCGTCCGAGGTGCGGACCACCACGGGTACCAGCACGTAGCCGACCCCGATCTGCTCGCCGAAGCCGGCGTCGGTCGGTTGCTCCTGGGCGAGGGCGGCGGCACCGGTCTGGAGGAGGAAGACGAGGCCGAGCGCCACGGGGTGCAGGCGCTTTGCTAGCCTAGGCAGAATGGGGGCTGACATGGACAGCATGGTCAACATCCGAAATATCTCGATCAAGTGTGGGAATTGCAACACTTACCAGACCCTCTCGGCCTATTCGCAGCGGGAGGGCTGGAACGTCTACACCTACGAGTGCGAGAACGACGTGTGCGACCCGGCGGTGACGCGTACGCTGGTGGAGGTGCCGGTCGAGCTCGACGCGTTCGCGCGACGGGATCCAGGCTGGCGGGGCGGCGGCCGACACGGCCAAGAGGGTGAAGGCTCGAGCCACTAGACCGGCCCCCGCTGATGGCCCGTTCTGGCGACGCTGTGGTACCCTCCAGGGCCTTCGTGACCCGCCTTTGGAGGATGCTCGAATGAAGACCATCGTTCATGTTGTGGGGACCGGTACGATCGGGGAGCCGCTGATCGGCCTCTTGACCGACTTCCGGGACAAGCTGGGCATCGACGAGGTCACTTTCCACAAGCGCACGCCGCTCGCCGGGGATCGCGCCAAGATCAACCATCTGATGGCGCGGGGCGCCCGGCTGGCTACCGACGCCGACGTGCGAGGCGATTTCGAGAAACTCGGTCATAGCATCAGCTTCGACGCCCGCGAGGCGCTGGAGCGAGCCACCGTGGTGCTCGACTGCACGCCGGCAGGCAACAAGAACAAGGCAGCCATTTACGAGAAGCTCTCCGGTCCGCGCGGCTTCATCGCCCAGGGCAGCGAGTTCGGTTTCGGCAAGCCCTACGCCCGGGGCGTCAACGACGAAGTCTTGGTGCCGGGGGAGGATCGCTTCCTCCAGGTCGTCTCCTGCAACACCCACAACATCACTACCCTGATCAAGACGATCTGCGACGAAGGCGAAGCGGAGTACAACCTCGACCGAGCCACGTTCGTCTGCATGAGGCGCGCCAACGATATCACCCAGGGTGACGAGTTCATCCCCGCTCCCCAGGTCGGCAAGCACGACGACGAAGAGTTCGGCACCCACCACGCCCGCGACGCCCACCACCTCTTCACCACCCTCGGCAAGGACCTGAACGTCTTCTCGAGTGCGGTCAAGCTGAACACCCAGTACATGCACTCGATCTGGTTCAGCCTCTTCTTGGAGCGCGAGGTCACGCGCGCCGAGGTGGTCGAGCGCTTCCGCGCCAACCCGCGTGTGGCGGTGACGGACAAGCGCCTGGCCAACCTGATCTTCAGCTTCGGCCGTGACCACGGCTACTACGGGCGCATCCTGTCCCAGACCGTGGTGGTCCTGCCCACGGTCATGGTTCGGCGTGGCCGGGAGGTCTATGGCTTCTGCTTTACCCCCCAGGACGGCAACTCGCTGCTCTCCTCCGTGGCGGCGGCCCTGTGGCACATCGATCCCGAGCCGGAGAGCGTGAGCGCCCGGCTCCAGCACATCCGGCGCTGGATCTACACGGAGATCTGAGGCGCCCGCCACCCCGTGCACTCCCTTAGCTTCGGCGACCTCTCCCTCGCCGGCTTCTCCCGGGCCGGCGAAGAAACCTGGTTTCGTGTCCATCCGCCGGGGCTGGCCTTCGACGTCGGCCGGGGCCCGGGGGAGCTGACAGGCACCCAGGACTTCTTCCTCTCGCATGGCCATCTGGACCATGCGGCCGGCATGCCCTACCTGCTGTCCCAGCGCTACCTCCAGAACCTGCCCGAGGCGCGGATCTTCTGCCCGGCGCTGGTGGTGTCCGCGCTGGCCGACTTTCTCGGCGCAGCGGAGCGGCTCGAAGACACCACTTACCGCTACCAGCTGCGGGGTTTGTCTCCGGGCGAGGGGGTCGCGCTGGGACGCGGGTTCCGGGTCGAGACCTTCGCCACCGACCACGTCGTCCCCAGCCTCGGATACCATCTCTGGCGCACGAGGCGCCGCCGCGCCGCGGTCTATGCCGACCTCGGCCCGGTCGAGCTCAAGGCCCTGGCCGAGAGCGGCGTCGAGGTGACCGAAACCCATGACGAGCTGGCCTTCAGCTATTGCGGCGACACCGGAACGGGCGTCTTCGAGCTCGAGCCGCGGGTCTTCGAGGCCAAGGTCCTGCTGATCGAATGCACCTTCCTGGGCGAGGGCCTGAGGCCCCTGGGCAAGCGCTACGGTCACCTCCACGTGGAGGACCTGGTGCCCTGGGCCGACCGGTTCGCCAACCAGCATCTGGTGCTCTTCCACCTCTCCCGCCGCCACCGAGCCGAGGAGCTGGAGGCCGAATTGGCACGCTGCCTGCCCACCCTGGCGCCTCGCGTCCACGTCTGGCGGTCGGTTTGAAGCCTGGAGCCTTGGCCCTGGCCCTGACCAGTCTGATCCTCCTGATCGGTGCGGGTCGCGGCACGCCGCCCCGAGAGGTCGACCCCGCCGCGCGCCTGGGCCCAGCCCGGGGCACCTACCGGGTGTTGCTGCCCCCGGGCTACCCGCAGAGGGCCCCCTACCCGGTGCTCTACTTCCTGCACGACTTCTTCGCCGACAGCGGCACCCTCTGGCGCCAGGGCGCGGCCGACGCGATCTCCCGCCTCATGTCAGCGGGTGAGACGGCGCCTCTGCTGATCGTTGCGCCCGATGGGCACAAGAGCTACTTCGCCGACTTCTACGACGGCCGCCGTCGCTACGAGACCTGGATCGTCGGCTCCCTTCGCCAGGCGGTGGAGAGCCGCTGGGCGGTGCGCCGGGACCGGGCGGGACGGGCGGTGGCTGGCATCTCGATGGGGGGCTACGCGGCGGTTCGGCTGGCGCTGAGGCACCCGGAGCTCTACGAGAGCGCCGGGTCTCTCTCCGGGGCCCTGATCCCCTTCGACTGGGGCCTGGTGCGCGCCACTCCCTGGCCTCTCTCGCTCAACCTCAAGCGGATCTTCGGGCGCTCGGAGACCGGCAACAACCTCGAGGCCAACAACCTCGTCGCCCTGCTCGGCCTCGACTGGCGCGCCCGCGAGCAGCGGCCCGATCTCCTGGTGCGCTGCGGGCGTGAGGACAAGTACGACCTCGACGACGCGGGCGAGAAGCTCAGCTCTCACGCACGGGAGGCCGGGCTGGACGTCGAGCTGGTGCTCGAGCCGGGGACGCACAGCTGGGCCTACTGGCGGCGGAGCGTCGTCGAGGTCATCGCCTGGCACGCCGAGCGCTTCGCCACCGCGCCCACCGCGGAGGAGACCCCGTGAAGGAGCCCGTGGGGCTGCGCCTGGCCGAGGTCGACGAGGCGGAGATCGTGATCGAGAAGCTGGTGGCCGGGGGGGATGGGCTCGGTCGAGTCGGAGGAGCGCCGGTCCTGGTACCGCGGTCGGCGCCGGGGGACCGCCTGCGAGTGCGCGTGACCGAGCGACATCCCGACTACGGCCGAGGCGAGATCATCGAGATCCTGGCCCCCGGGCCGGGCCGGCGCGAGCCTCCCTGCCCCTACTTCGGCAGCTGCGGCGGCTGTGATCTCCAGCACCTGGACGATGCCCTGCAGACCCGGCTCAAGGTCACGGCGGCCCTCGAAACCCTGAGCCGCCTCGGCGGTGTCACCCTCGACCGGGTGCCCAAGATCATCGCCGGCGCGCCCTTCGGCTACCGGCTGCGCACCCAGCTGCATGTCGAGCCCATCGAGCAGCGGGCTCGACTCGGCTACCACGCGCGGCGCAGCAACGAGCTGGTGGTGGTGGACCGCTGCCCGGTGCTGGTCTCGGACCTCGAGCGGGCCCTGCCCGTGCTGGCGGCCATGGTCACCGCTGCCACCCCCCAGCGGCTCGACCTCGCGGCAGGCAGCCGGGGCAGCTGGACGGTCTCGCCGCGGATCGAGGGCCTACCCGGTGGCGAGGTCGAGCTGCAGGTCGACGATCTGGTCTTCCGCTACGACGCCCGGGTGTTCTTCCAGGGCCACCGTGGGCTGGTCGGGGAGCTGATCGCGGCCGTGGTCGGCGAAGGTAGCGGCGAGGTCGCCTACGACCTCTACGGTGGTGTCGGTCTCTTCGCCCTGCCTCTCGCCCGTCGCTACGCCCGGGTGGTGATGGTGGAGGGCGATCGGGTGGCCGGGCGTTTCGCTCGCCTGAATGCCCGTGGCAACAAGCTGGAGAACGTCGAGGTCGTGGCCCAGGCCGTCGAGACCTGGCTCCCCAGGCTACCGCGCGAAGCCGAGCGAGTGGTGGTCGACCCACCCCGAACGGGCCTCAGCAAGAGCGTGCGCAACCAGCTCCTGCGCGGGCGACCGCGTCGCCTGACCTACGTCTCCTGCCATGCCGCGACCCTCGGCCGCGACCTCAAGGACCTGCTCCAGGGGTACGACGTGGAAGCCATCACCTTCCTCGACCTCTTTCCCCAGACCGGCCACATCGAGACCGTGGTCCAGCTCGCGGCCAACGCGGTGGAGATCCCTGAGCCGGTGCCCTACCAGCCCCGCCCGGCCGAGGCGCGGCGCCAGCCGCCCGGCCGGGGCCGACCGCCCCGCCAGCCGGGGCCCGGTGTGGGCAGGCCGGGAGGCCGGCCCCCGGGGCCTCCTCGTGGCCCGGGGAAGCCTACTCGTCCGGGCGGGCCGGGGGGGCGTCCGGCTGGACCGGCACGGCCGGCTCCGAAGGGGCCGGGACGAGGTCCGAGAGGGGGTTCCCGTTCTCGATCGTCCGGAAACGGGCGGTGAAGGCCACCAGCTCGGGATCGACGACGGTGGTGCTGGTGCGCTCGATGACCTTGAAGGTGCTTCGCCACCGGCGCCGTGGTTCAGAAGGGAGGCGGTCGGCAAGCGCGGATTCGAGCGCTCGCAACAGCAGGCCGCTGGGACCGAACTTACCTTCCCCTTCGCGGACCTTCTCGCCAGGGTCCGGGGATCGATGCAGGGCCAGGAAGCCGATTGCCTCGTCGAACTCGCGGGGGACGACCTCGGCGAGTCTTGGCAGAAAGTCCGCAGCCCGTGCAGCCTCGACGAAGCTGCGATAGGACCAGTCCCCGCTGGCGACCTCCGCTATGAACCGCAGACCCGTCGAGGTCAGGATCTCGGCCGAAGTTGGCGGGTGAGGAGTGGCCCGCGCATGGCTGCGGGCGTAGAACTCATCCATCGTCCGGCCACGATCAGGGAGGTGGTGAACCACTTCCGCCCACCAACCGCTCCGGTCATCCAGGAAGTGCTCCGTGATGGTCCCATCATGAGGATTGGTTCGGTTCGTGAGCACCAAGAGCCGGCCACCGGGCGTCTCAATCAGCTTGCGCTCCACCTGGTGTTCGGCGGTTTTCTCGAAAGCGCCGAGGACGAGCCGCGTAGCGGTACCGTCGGGACTCGTCAACCTGTGGACGGAGACCTGGGCGAGCGGTCTCTCCCATTGTCCAGCGTACTTCCGCCAGTCGCCAGCCTCACAGTTGACCGTCAAGAAGCTTGCCACGACGACGCAGGCGCCTAGCGCCGAGCCCGGGTTGCCCATCATGCACCTCACGCTCCGGCGACGGTTCCTTGGTTCAACAATTAGTTGCATCGATCCGTTCCACAGTGTGTCACGCAAGCCTGGTACTCGCTCTCAACCAGGCTGGGATTACGCCGCTTGCATTGGCGATA
Organism: Thermoanaerobaculia bacterium; assembly: GCA_044869955.1. Taxonomy (GTDB): domain Bacteria; phylum Acidobacteriota; class Thermoanaerobaculia; order Multivoradales; family SZUA-115; genus CALMKX01. The sequence continues at coordinate 26,675 of JBIOYC010000267.1, forward strand.
TGTTTTGATGTCTCCGCAGCACTCGTCGCACGACTCACACTGGCCGCTGGGCGGTCGGTCTCCTACCTGTACCACGCAGGTCGAGCTCTCGGTCCAGAACTGACTCGGAGCGTGGCTCTTCGAAAGATGACTCTTGCAGGTATCTGCGCTTCCGGCTCCGAAGGTGTTTACATTCCTGCTGTCGCAGCTGATGCGGACCTCGGTCTCGTTGACGGTGAACGTCAGGTCTTCCATACCCGGCCCCGTCGCCTCCACGACCGACCCATCCCAAGTGAACGGCGCCACGACCGAAAGCGTCAGCGGATCCACCGGATACGGTCCCATCGAGCCACTGCAGGTGTCGTAGCGCACACAGGCTTGGAAGGAGCGTGTCTGGCCCGGGAGGAACTCCACGCTCGACGGCAGCACCTCGCCCCGCGGCGTCTCCCAACAGCAGCCGAAGCAGTTGAAGCCGAAGGAGTCGCGGGTGTCCCGCGGCCGGGCCTCGGTGCGGGCGATCAGCTGCCGCGAGCCGGAGCGCACCGTCCACTTCAAGAAGCCCTGCGGCAGCGCTGGGTTGAGGAGTCGGCCGAGCAGGTCCGGTGGGGCGTTGGCCGTGAGCTCGTCGAGGTCGAGGCGGGTAGCACCGCCGGCCGGCACGCTGATCGGCCCCAGTGCGTAGGAGCCACCTGCCCAGGCGATCTGCGCCACCACCTCGGAGGGCGCGTCACCGAGGTTGACCAGCGTCGTCACGACCTCGTGATCGGCCAGTGCCGGCAGCGGATAGGTGCCTCCGGCGTGGGCTTGGCTGCGAGGGAAGAAGGCGAGGTCTGGCCAAGGCGCTCCGCCATTTGCTCGGGAGATCCGGCCCATGACCACCAGCGGACCTTCGCCGAGCACACTGAACCGCATCCTGCGGCCGGCGGCCACCAGGGCCGGGAAGTCGGGAGCGACTTCGGCCGCGGAGATGCTCTCGACCTCGCCTGCCCCAAGCGAGTGCGTTGCCTGACCCAGCTCGACGCCAGTATCCAGGTCGAGCACTCGTAGCTGTATGGCCTGCGGGTTCTCGTCCGGGTTGAAGAAGGTCACCACTGCCTCGACCCCCGGGCCGGAGGTGGGGAGCCCCATGGACTCGGCGCCGGTCGATTCGAGAAGGGCGCTCGGCGCGAGCCAGGGCAGGAGCGACTCGCAGCCCCGGCCCTCGACGACCGCCCCGACGACCAAGTCTCCCGGCTGCCCGTCATGCTCGAAGCGAAGCCAGCCGACCCGGCCTGCGGGGCCGGCCGGGGCCGGGTGCAGAGAAGGGCTCGCGCCGGGCGGGATCTCCCCGGAATCTTGGTGGAGGGTGCTCATGCCTTGACCCACGACGAGAGTGTAATGGACGGGCAGTGGGCCGGCGTTGAGCAGGTGCAGGGTGGGGCGGGTAGAGGCCGGGCAACCTCGCAAGTCCCAGAACGAGGTGGCCTCGGAACTGGACAGCTTCTCGGGGGCCGTCATCGGCAGCTCGAGGACCGCTTCCCCGCGACGCAGCACCACCCAGCCCTGCACGGCGTCCGGATCCCCGAGAAAGCTCACTTCGAGACTTCCCTGGCGGAATCGAGCCGGTGACCGGCGCAGAAGTGGGTCGAGCGCGAGGGCCAAGTGCTGCTGTGTAGGCAGGTCGAAGGCACCCAGGGCCAACCGTTCTCCGCTCTCGCTGCGGACGGCGACAGCGAGGGAGAGGTCGAAGCCTGCGGTGTTGAGGAGGTAGATCGTGGCCCGGTCTCGGCCCGCGACGGAGTAGGACGGAGCCAGCAGCAGGGTCGGCCGGGCATTGGCCTGACGTAGGTGCCGGCGATGGGTCGACTCGTCGAGGAAGGTCGGCTCCCCGCCTCGGGCCGGCAGCGACGGGTTGAGCGCGAGGCAGGTCGACAGGCCGAGGAGCAGCGTGGCGGAACTGTCGGCCCACCAGGTCTTCGAGAAGGTGGGCACCGTGTTGAGGCTCTTGGGGTTCGCTGGGCTTGGGACGATAGCTGTCGAGTGAGACAGTAAAACGCATAAGAGAGATTGTCAATGTCTGTATTGCGGAGTTGTTTCGGTTTTCGCGATGGCTGACCCCTTCGCTCGCGTCATCCCGTCTCTGAGCTGCCGGGCGAGAGCGGGGTTTCCTCCTCGCCCCCTCGGGCATCCAACTAGCATGAGTTGGATCACCGCGGACAGGGTGCCATCAGTCCCAGGAGGGCGCAGGATGGTCAGAGAGCCCCGGTCGCTGGTCAAAGTACCGGTCACAACCGACCGCCAATCGGCGGAAGAGCTGGTCGACCGGACCTATCGACTGATCTACGCGGCGCTGTTCAAGCTCACCGGCGGCGACGCCGAGCTGGCAGCGGACCTCACCCAGGAGACCTACCGCAAAGCCTGGGCGGGCCTAGCCAAGTTCGAAGGCAAGGCCCAGCTCTCGACCTGGTTGTACCGAATCGCCTACACCACCTTCCTGAACCACATCCGGCGTCCCCGCCTCTTCGTCCGCATGGACGACTTGGCGGCGAGCGCCCTGCCCACGGATCCGGCTCCTCGCGAGGACGAACGGCTTGGCCGCGCCGAAGTCGAGGAGCACCTCCGCAAAGCTGTGCTGGGGCTGCCCGACAATCTCCGTTTCGCGGTGACCGCCCGCTTCTGGCAGGGGCTGCCGGTCACCGAGATCGCGACGCTCGAGGAGGTCTCGACCGTCGCCGTGCGCAAACGCCTTCGCCGTGCCCTTCGTCTCCTCTCCCTCGCTCTCACGGAGAAAAGGACATGAGCTCACCGAAGCCCTGGAACCCCAAGGAGGTCGAGGACCTCCTGCTTTCGTCGCAGACCCCTGAACCGCCCGCCGACCTGGCCGATCGCATCAAGGCGGAGATCCCGCCGGACGTCGGCAGTCTCGAGAGGTCCAACCGTCCCGGCGGTACCGGCCGGCGATCGCTGCCTGCCGGGCAGGTCGTCTACCTGGCCGCTTCCCTGGCGACCCTCGCGGTCGCCGGCTCTCTCGCCTGGCGGGCCTTGGACGCCCCACGAGGAAGCTCCGTCGCCCTCGAGCCCGCCGCCTCGCAGGTCGCCGACGCTCAAGGCGCCGACGACGAGCCCCTGGCACGTCTGGGCCGTGAGCTGGGCGAGGCCAGCCGCCACCTCGAGGCGGCCCGGCGGGCGCACGAGGAGGCGCGTGCCCAGGCTGCGGAGGCCGTTCCGGTGCCACGGATGGACTCCTCCGAGCCGGTTTCGGCCGCGGGCTACTTCGCCGCCCCATCTCCAGGACTGGAGCCGGCCGAGCCTCCGGCGACTGCAGCCCCTCCGCCGACGCTCGCCGCGGCGCCGGTCGCTGCGGTGGCTCCCGAGAGAGCGTTCCAGCGCGCACGGCAAGAGGCGCCGATGTCGTCGGCGGAGATCCAGGCCCGCCCGGTGTTGGTAGGCCGACTGGGAGGCGCCGGCTACGTCGAGACGGAGAGCGAGCCCCTTTCGGTGTTGGGAATGGCCCCGGTGGGGACCTCCTTCGATCGTGCCCGGACGTTCCTGGACCGCGGCCTCCTGCCCCCCCAGGAGGAGGTGGACATCGCCGCCTTCGTCAACGCGGTGGAGCTCGGGCCATCCTCGTCGGAAGCGCCGGCCGATCGGCTGGAGCTCGAGGTCGAGGGAGCGCCACCCGTCTTCGCCGGCCGGGGAGAGCGCCGCTTGCTGCGGGTGAGTCTGCGGGGGCAGGGCGCGCCGGCAGAGATCGACGTCCGCGTGGAGCTCAACCCGCGGGTCGTTTCGCGCTGGCACCTGCTCACCCAGGGATCCCCCGAGGTCGAGCCGGCAGCTCTCCCCGGCACCGGGGCAGCCGGCATGCGCAGCGGCGCGGCGAGGCCGGTCACTGCCCTCTATGAGATCGAGTTGGACTCCCGC
>JBIOYC010000268.1:0-25447 GCA_044869955.1 Thermoanaerobaculia bacterium
TCGTCGGGATCTTCCTCGGCCCGCTTCATCGCCTCGCGGAACTTCTCTTCGAGCAGGCGGTCGCGGTCGTGGAAGGCGCCGAGCTCGCGGTCGAAGACCTGCTCGGCGCGGGCCTTCTCCTCGTCGAGCCCCTTCAAGAGCGAATCGAAGTCCTTGCCCCCGGCGAGAAGGGTCTTGGCCTTGCGGTGTCCGAGCACCTCACCGGTAGCGGCGTCGACGGTGAGGTCGGAGCCACAATCGGGACAGCGGACGGTCAGCTTCTGGGACACGGGGCGATTCTACGTCGAGGCGCCGGGATTGGTATCGTTCGCCACCATGAACGAGCGAGAGCACCTGCCCAGCCGGGAGGAAGCCTGGCGCCTCCTCTGCGAGTACACCGAGAAAGAGGGCCTGCGCAAGCACGCCCTGGCCGTCGAAGCCGCCATGCGTGGCTACGCGCGGCTGTGGGGTGAGGACGAGGAGCTGTGGGGCCTCACCGGCCTGCTGCACGACTTCGATTACGAGCGCTGGCCGACTCCCGAGGACCACCCCTTCCGAGGCGTCGAAATCCTCTCCCAACGAGGCTACCCGGAGATCATGAGGACGGCCATCCTCGGCCACGCCACCTACAGCGGCGTCGCCCGCGAGACCCGGCTCGCCAAGACCCTCTACGCCTGCGACGAGCTGGCCGGCTTCGCCGTGGCGGTGGCGCTGATCAAACCGACCAAGTCGATCTTCGACGTCGACGTACCGGGCGTGAAGAAGCGCCTGAAGGACAAGGCCTTCGCCCGTGGGGTCCACCGCGAGGAGGTGTACGCCGGGGCCGAGGAGCTGGGTGTCGACTTCGACCAGCACGTGGCTACGGTGATCGCCTCGCTCCAGGCGGAGGCCGAGGCGCTCGGCCTCAAAGGCGTGGGCTGAAGCTCCGGGGTCGGGCCGGAGGCGCTACCCAGAAGGCCGCAGCGAGGAGCAGGCCGACGGCCGCCGCGAGCAGGCCGGGCAGGAAGCCGGGAGGACGGTACACGAAGTCCACTCGGTCCACTCGACCGTTCACCCAGGCGCCGGCGAAGACGCCGTTGGTGAGGAGAGCCGGCCGGCGTCGCCCAGCCAGGACCACGCGCCAGCCGCCGTCCTGAAAGAGACTCGAGGCCACGAGGCGGTCCTCGGCCGCCGGAACCCGCGCCCGGACCCACGAAGCCGAACGCCGATCCAAGGCCAGGGAAGCTGGCCCCGAAGCCTGCCAGGGCAGGCCCCCGGGCAGACCGTCGACGAGAGCCAAGGCGGAGAAGTCCCCGATCCCGGCCACCGCCTGGGGCCAGGCCGCTGGGGCCTGAGTGGCCGCCCCTGGCAAGAACAGCAGAGACCGCGGCCCGGGGCGCTTCCAGACCTGGCCGGTCCCATCCGTGAAGGCGACCGACAGCCCGGGAGGAGGCGCCGAGCCGGGCTGGGCCAGCACCCAACGCACGCCCAGCAGATCGTACAGGGGGTGGTCGAAGCTGCCGAGCAATGCCAGCTCGCCCCACCACCCCGTGCGCAGCGGCTCGATCAGAGCCACGTAGGTCGCCGGAGTGAGAGGGTTGTACACCCGGACGTCCGCGAGACCGTAGAGGGTGGCCAGGTTGGGCAGCAAGGCGCTGTCCTCGGCCACCAGCCTCGCACCGTCCTCCCGGCCCACGACGAAAGCCAGGGCCGGCGGCAACGGGGCTCGCAACCGCGAGGGAGCGGCCGGGTTCGCCGGGCGATGGACGTAGAGCAGCTCCAGCACCGCCACGGCGACAAGCGCCGCCGGGAGCCAGCGGCGGCCGCGACCCAGTGCGACGAGGGCGACCGCCGCCCCGAGGGTGACGAGCTGAACGACGAGCCAGCGTACCTCCTGGAGGCGGAAGACCTCCAACCCCGGGGGCGGCGGGTGCGAGGCGTAGGCCCAGACGAGCCCGGCGCCGAGCCCGACGGCCAGCAGCGCCCCCCGCCTCGGCCGGGCTTCGAACAGGCTCCAGCGGTCCACCTCGCAGGCCGCCAGGTAGGCCAGCCCGAAGCCCGCCACCAGGAGCAGCCGGTGGTGGAAGGCGGAGATCGTCCCCGCACGGACGACGGAGAGCAGATCCACCACCCCCGGAACCTGGCCTACCACGGCCAGGGCGAGGGCCGTGGCGGCGACGAAGAACAGTTCCTGGGGCCGCCGCGCCCGCCGACGGGCGACCAGGGCAAGAAGGGCGGCCAGCAAACCCGCTGTGCCCACGAAGCCGGAGGCCGCCTCGTTGACGTTACCTTCGCCCCAGAAGGCACCGAAGCGGTCGTTGCCGAAGGCGTTGGGGGCCACCACCGGCACCAGCCGTAGCTCCGCCCGACGTCCGGCACCGTCGGCCACGGGCTGCGCCGGAGGTCCGCTGCGAATCGTCACGGCGCGGAAGGAACCGGGCAGGGCGTGTGCCGCGGGGAGCAGGGCCGGAGCAGCGAGACCGGCGGCCACCACGGCCGGCAGGGCGAGGCGCCCGAGGACCCGAGCGCGCCGCCCCCGGGGCAGCGCCGCCAGGCGGGCCAGAGCGAACGCCGCCGCGAGGCCGGTGGCATAGAGCACGGTCTCCGGATGTCCGGCGAGCAGCAGGGCTGCCAGGCAGCCGGCGAGGAGCGCTCGGTCTCGCCGAGCCCCCTCGTCGCAGACCCGGGCGACGGCCCAGAGCACCGCTGGCAGCAGGGTGGCGGAGTTGGCGTGGGGCCACCCCAGCCAGAGCTGGAGGAAGCCCCCGAGCCCCCAGGCCACGGCGCCGAAGAGGGCTGACCCGGCCGAGAGCCCCTGTCGTGCCAGGAAGAGGAAGGTGAAGAGCAGCGCGAGGTAGAGCCGCAATGCCGCCGTCACCCCGGCCGCCTCCCAGGGCTCGAGGAGCCAGGCGGCGAAGGCGAGGGGCTGCAGGGCCTGGGCGTGGGGATCGGCGAGCAACGGCATGCCGGCCCCGGCCTGGGCCGCGAGCAGGGGCCAGCGCCCGGCCTGTGCGGCTCGATGGACCTCGGCGGCCAGCGGTGCCGTGAGCTGGAGCAAGTCGACTTGGAGGAAGTTCCCCGGCGGCCGCGTCGGCTCCAGGTCGCCGAAGGGTGCCACCGTGCGCAGCAGGTCGAGGGGCAGGAGGATCCGTCCCCCGAAGAGGGCGGGTCCGACCAACGACAGCACCAGGCCGGCGAAGAGCAGCAGTACCCACTTCGGAGCCGGATCGAAGAAGCGGGTGAGCAGGAAGGTGGTCGCCGCGGCCGCCAAGAACAGCAGGCCGGGGAGCCAGAGAGGAGCTGCTGCGGGAGACATCGGCAGCGAGTCTAGCTCGCCGTGGGGGCCGGGCTCCGACCTCGCCTTCGCTTGACACCCGTCCGACCGGGGGATACAAAGCCCTCGCCCACCATGCTCGAAACCGCCCGCAGACTCTTCCGCTCCCGGGCGTTGCTCGCGACGCTCACCGTCCGCGAGCTCAAGGCCCGCTATCGGGGTTCCGTGCTGGGCTTCCTCTGGTCGCTGGCCAACCCCCTGCTGCTGCTGGCGGTCTACAGCTTCGTCTTCGGGCTGGCGTTCAAGCCGGCACGGGGCCAGGGGATCGAGCCCTATGCCCTGTTCCTGGTCTGCGGGCTCTTCCCCTGGGTCTGGGTCTCGGGCTCCCTCAACGAGGCGGTGGTCTCCCTCGCCACGCACGCGGGGCTGCTGCGCAAGGCGGCCTTTCCCGCCGAGCTCTTGCCGATGGTGGCGGTGGCCGGCAACCTGATCCACTTCCTGCTCGCCCTGCCGGTGCTCGGCGCTGCCCTCGTGGTCGGCAGGCTGATGGACCACGAGATCGGCGGCTGGTCCGCCCTGCTCCTGCCCGTGGTGGTGGTCCTCGAGATCCCCCTGCTGGCGGGCCTGTCCCTCGCCCTCGCCGCGCTCTACGTGCACTTCAAGGACCTGAAGGACATCCTCGCCAACGCCCTCTCCCTGCTCTTCTTTCTGACCCCGATCCTCTATCCCATCGAGGCGATTCCCTTCCGTCCCCTGGTCGCGCTGGTCAAGGCCAACCCCTTCACGCCTTTCACCCTCGCCTACCAGCAGCTGCTCTTCGCCGGCGAAGTGCCGGCCCCGGGCCTCTGGCTGCACATGGCGGGAGCGGCCGTCCTGGCCTGGGTCGTGGGGGCCTCCTTGTTCACGCGCCTGCGCGAGACCCTGGTGGAGGCGGTGTGAGCGAGGCGATCCAGGTCGAGGGGTTGTCCAAGCTCTACCGCCGAGTCCAACCGGGGGATCGGCTGCGCACGCTCAAGAGCGCCCTGCTCGAGGGCCGCCTGGTGCCCCGGGCCGATGCCTCGGCGGCCATCTCGGCCCTCGAAGACGTCTCCTTCACCGTCGAGAAGGGCCAGGCGTTCGGCGTCATCGGTGGCAACGGCTCGGGAAAGTCCACCCTGCTCAAGGTGCTGGCCGGCATCCTCCAACCCTCTTCCGGCCGGGTGGTGGTGGACGGTCGGGTGGCCGCCCTGATCGAGCTGGGGGCAGGCTTCCACCCGGAGATCTCCGGCCGCGAGAACGTCTACATCAATGGCGCCATCCTCGGCCTCTCCCGCCGCGAGGTCGACGCCCGCTACGAGCGCATCGTCGAGTTCTCCGGGCTCGCCGACTTCATGGAGGAGCCGGTCAAGAACTACTCCTCGGGCATGTACGTCCGACTGGGCTTCGCGGTGGCGATCCACACCGATCCGGAGGTCCTGCTGGTCGACGAAGTGCTGGCGGTGGGCGACGAGGCCTTCGCTCACCGCTGCATCGCCCGCATCGAGGAGTTCCTGGCTTCGGGCCGGACCCTGCTCCTGGTCAGCCACTCCCTGGGCCTGATCGAGCAGCACTGCGACCGCGTGCTCTGGCTGGACCGGGGACGCAGCCGCCTGGTCGGGCCGCCGCGGCGGGTGATCGACGCCTACCGCCAGGCGGTGGCGGAATCGGAAGGGGAGTCCCACCGGCATGCCCAAGCCGAAGCCGCCGAGCCCGCGGCCCGGATCGAAGAGCAGGCTGAGGCCCGCCGCTGGGGCGGGGGGCAGGCGACCCTCGAAGCTGTGCGGCTGCTCGTCGGCGCCGAGGAGCGCTACCACGTCGTCTGTGGCGAGGCGGTGACCTTCGAGATCGACGTGGTGGCGGCCGAGCCGCTGGCGGACTTCGTCTTCGGTGTCGCGATCGCCACGCCGCGGGGGGTGGAGTGCTGGGGTACCAACACCGACCTCGAGGGACTCGAGGCCGAGCGCTTCGAGGGCCGAGGGCGGGTCCGGATCACCTGCCCCAACCTGCGCCTCGCCCCCGGGGAGTACCTGCTCGATGCCGCCATCCACGCGCGCGACGGCGCGCCCTACGACTACCGCAAGGGCGTGCTGCGCTTCACCGTCACCGCCCGGGACCGCGGCGTCGGGCTGTATCTCCCGGAGCACGCCTGGGAGGCGAGCGGCGGCGTGCGCTGGCGCCCGCGCGGAGACTGATCCGGGCTCGGGTTAGAATCGCCGTCGAACCTTCGACAGCAAGGAGCACTTCGGACCGCGAGGAACCTCGCGGCTCGCCCCCCGATGAGACCGTCGAGCGCGCCCCCGCGTTTGATCGCCGCCCTGTTCGTAGCTCTGCTGGCCCTGGCCTGCGGCTCCGCCCAGACCACCCCGGGCCTGCGGGTGTGGTTGGAGGGCCCGGTGCGGTGGCTGATGCTCCCCGACGAGCAACGCGGCTTCCGCGGCGTGGCGAACAACCCGGAGGCTCTGAAGCGAATCGACGACTTCTGGCGGCGGCGCGATCCCACCCCGGAGGACTCCGACAACCCCTTCCGCACGGCCTTCCAGGAGCGCACCATGGCGGCCGATCGCCTCTACTCGGAAGGAACGCGACGAGGCAGCCTCACCGACCGCGGCCGTGTGCTGCTGCTCTTCGGCCCGCCGCTGGCCCTGCGCTTCCGGCAGCGGGCGGTGCCCTCCCTGGGCGCCCGCGACAGCAAGCTGCGCGCTGGACCGCATACCCGCTGGTTGGGTGAGGAGATCTGGGGCTACGCCCTCACCGACCTCTCGCCTCCTCTCGCCGACGTTTTGGCGGACTCGGCGCGCGAAGGTCAGATCGAGTTCGTTTTCGCCAACGAGGGTCGCCACACGCACTTGGTCGAAGGGGAGGCCTACTGCGAGCTCGCGGCCAAGGCCATGGTGCGCGCGGACCAGCGCTGAATCAACCGCCAGACATCCTGAGGATGAGCCGAAACAGGGGCTCGGGCACCGGCATCGCCGACAGCCGGGAGTTCTTGAGGAGATCGAATCCCGCAAAGGCGGTATCGGCCTTGATCTCGTCGAGGGAGACCGGGCGAGTCAGCCGCCGGGCCACCTCGACGTCGAACACCGCCCGCCTGGGGTCGCCGAGCGCCGGATCCGGGTAGGGATCGCAGACCACACGGGCGACGCCGATCACCGCCCGCTCCTCCCCGGTGTGGTAGATCAACGCCTCGTCCCCTTCGCGGACGTTCCGTATGTGGATCAGGGCCAGGTTGTTGCCGACGCCGTCCCAGACCGTGCGGCGGTCCCGCTCGAGGTCGGAGAAGGAGTAGTCGGAGGGCTCGGTCTTGAGCAGCCAGCGGTTCATCGTGATCGCCTCGTTTGGCGGGTAGGATAGCAGCCCCGGCGGCCGGCCGATCCCTTTCCGCAACCGCCCCTCAAGCGAGGCCATCGTGAGTCGACTCCTCCTGATCTCGAGCTCCCGGGTCTGGGGCAGTGGCTACCTCGAGCACTGCGACGGCCCCATCCGCTCTCGGCTCGCCGGGGTCACCCGGCTGCTCTTCGTGCCCTATGCGCTCCAGGACTGGGACGCCTACCTCGGCCTGGTGCGCGAGCGCTTTGCCCAGGCGGGCATCGCTTGCGAGTCCGTCCATCGCGCGGCCGACCCGGTCGCCGCAGTGCTCGGGGCCGAGGCCTTGTTCGTCGGTGGCGGCAATACCTTCCGCCTGCTCACGAAGCTCTACCAGCTGGGGTTGGTGGCGGCGATCCGGTCTCGGGTGGCCGAGGGGGTCCCCTACATCGGCTCGAGCGCCGGCACCAACGTGGCCACGATCTCGATCCGCACCACCAACGACATGCCGATCGTCGAGCCCCCCACCTTCGAAGCCCTCGGCCTGGTGCCCTTCAACATCAACCCCCACTACCTCGACCCTGACCCCGGTTCCCAACACATGGGCGAGACCCGGGAAGAGCGGATCCGGCAGTTCCACGAGGAGAACGACTCGCCGGTGGTGGGTCTGCGCGAGGGGGCGATGCTGTGGGTCGAGGGGGAGGTGATGAGCCTGCTCGGCGTCTCCGGCGCCCGCATCTTCCGCCAGGGCGAGGAGCCGGTCGAGGTCGAGCCGGGAGCCCGCCTCGACGACCTGCTCCGGGGAAGCCTCAGCGCACCCGGAGACCGGCCTTGACCACGGCGCGCACCGGGTTGACCCCCAGGTGGTAGGCGAAGTCGTCGAGACTCTCGCCTTCGAGCAGCACCAGATCGGCCTGCTTGCCCACTTCGACGGTGCCGACCTGCTCGCCCAGGCCGAGGCAGCAGGCCGGGTTCAAGGTCATCGCCGTCAGGGCCTCGTCGATGGTCAGCCGCAACTTGAAGACCGCGAGCCAGAAGACGAAAGGCATCGACTCGGTGTGCGACGAGCCGGGATTGCAGTCGGTGGCGAGGGCCACCGGCACTCCGGCGGCGATCATCCGGCGGGCCGGGGCGTAGCTCTCCGAGCGCAAGAAGAAGCTGACCCCCGGTAGCAGCATGGCGGTGACCCCGGCGTCGGCCAGGGCCTCTATGCCCTCCTCCGACACGGCGATCAGATGATCGGCCGAGGACGCTCGCAGCTCCGCGGCCAGAGTCGCCGCGCCAGAATCCACGAACTCGTCGGCATGCAGGCGAGGCGTGAGGCCACAGGCCCGGCCGGCCTCCAGCACCCGCCGCGACTCCTCCACCGTGAACACGCCCCGCTCGCAGAAGACGTCGCAGAAGCGGGCGAGGCCCTCCTCGGCGGCGGCAGGGGTGATCTCGTGGCAGACCAGGTCGAGGTAGCGCTGGCGGTCGTCGCGGTGCTCGAGGGGCACCTCGTGGGCCGCCATCAGGGTGGGCACCAGCGTGGTCGGGTGTCGCTCCCCGGCGGCGCGGATCGCCCGCAACTGCTTGAGCTCGGCGGCGAGGGAAAGGCCGTAGCCGCTTTTCGCCTCGGCGGTGGTGGTGCCGCCGTCGAGCATGCGGTCGAGCCGGGCGAGGACGTTGGCGGTCAGCTCCTCCTCGCTCGCGGCCCGCGTGGCCGTCACGGTCGAGAGGATGCCCCCGCCCGCCGCCGCGATCTCCTGGTAGGTCTTGCCGGCCAACCTCATGCCCAGCTCATGGGCGCGGCTGCCGGCCCAGGGCAGGTGAGTGTGGCCGTCGACGAAGCCGGGCACCAGGGTTCCCCTTTGGCCGTCCAGGCGCTCGGCGCCGGCGAGATCTCCGAAGCGGGCCGCACGCTCGGCCGGGTTGCCCACGAAGGCGACGCGGCCGTCGCGACAGAGCACCTCGGCTCCGCGCAGGCGGAGCACCCGCCCCTGGGCGGCGCCATGGGCCGGCCGGTGGCCCTCGGGGGTGGCGACCTCGGAGAGGTTGGTGATCAGCAGGTCAGCGGCACTCATCCGAGGGTCTCTCCCGCGGGCACGGAAACTGGCGCCAGCTCGCGCACGGCGGCGCGCGCCCAGGCCTCGACCTCATTTCGCTCGAGGGGCAGAGAGAGCCGGGGCATCGGCTCGCCGGCGGTGGCGCTCCAGTCGGCCAGCCCCTTCAGGGCCTGCAGGGGGAAGTCCCGCACGTGGCCGAACTTGTCCCCGGCCACCTCCAGCAGCTCCGCGAGGGGCAAGCGTCGGCAGAGCAAGTAGAGGTCCACGAAATCGCGCAGGGTGCCCCGGCTGATGATGGCACCGAGCTTCATCAGCCCGAGGTCCTCGGCCGAGGCCACGGCCACACCGGAGAGCGCCTCCGGCGGCGCCACCAGCGGGTAGGGGTAGTAGTGGAAGCGGAGGGCGACCGGGCCGAGGCGCACGAAGAGGTAGCCGTCGCGTGCGGTCTCGACCGTGGTGGCGGGCGCCAAGGCGAGCAGGTCGGCCAGGCGGTCGCGACGACTGGCCGAGGCGAGCCGCTCGGTGCCGGCCATCAGGTCGAGGTCGCGCACCGGGCGGTGTCCGGTGTAGAGGGCCAGGGCCGCCGAGCCGGCGAGGTAGAAGTCGCCCAGCCAAGGGAGTGTGGACAGCCGGGCCAAGGCCTCGCGGCTTTCCACGGCCAGGCTCTCGGGGTGGCTCGGGGTCAGAGGCACCACAGCTCCTCGGCTCCCTCGACGACGGGCCCCGGCGGCATGCCCAGAACCACCGCCCAGAAGGCGCGGCTGCGGGGCGAGAGCTGCCGGCCGCCCCACCGGCGGAACCACGAGCGCACCGCCGCCGCGCCCACGTCCCGGAAGAGCCAGGCGAGGTCCTGCGAGTCCCCGTCCTCGAGCAGACGGCCGATCAGGAAGGGGTCGTGCTCGGAGAGGAACGGCCCGTCGTAGTGCGCGAAGAGACGAGCCGTGTCCGCGGGGAGAGCCCGCTGGCACTCCGGCACCCTCATTCCTCCCCGCTCGAGCGAGGCGTGCGCGGGCCGAACAGGGCCGTCCCCACCCGCACGTGGGTGGCCCCCTCCTCGATGGCGACCTCGAAGTCGTCGCTCATGCCCATCGACAGCTCGCCCCGGAAGTCCGGCAGGAGCCCACTGGCGGCAACGCGATCCCGTAGTCGGGCGAGGGCGACGAACCAGGGCCGGGAGGCCTCGGCGTCGTCGCCGAAGGGGGGGATGGCCATCAGGCCGCGGATCTCGAGGGCAGCGAGGCCGCCCAGGAGGGATAGGCGCTCCGAGAGCTCCTCGGGGAGGAAGCCGTGCTTGCTCGCCTCCTGGCCGAGGTTGATCTCGAGGAAGCAGGGTAGGCGGCGGTTCAGCTTCGCAGCCTCGGCGGCGAGAGCCTCGGCGATCTTGGGCCGGTCCACCGAGTGGACGGCGTGGAAGAGGCCGGCCGCCACCCGGGCCTTGTTGCTCTGCAGGGGGCCGATCAGGTGCCACTGGCAGTCGAGGGGAAGGGCGGGGGCCTTGGTCACGGCTTCCTGGACCCGGTTCTCGCCGAAGACCCGCAGCCCCGCCCGGCTGGCGGCGGCGAGGAGCTCGATCGGCTGTTGTTTGCTGGCTCCGACCAGGGTCACCTCGGCAGGGTCGCGGCCCACTCTGCGGCAGGCGACTGCGATGCGCTCCCGCACCCGGCTCAGCCGGTCGGCCATCTCCTCGTCGAGGCTCAAGCCACCCCCGGCAGCTCCAGCCACTCCGGCAGCGGCTCCCGCGCGTCGATGGCACGGTTGGCGAGACCGTCGGCGCGCGAGTTCTCGCCCCGCATCACGTGCCGGATGGCGAACCGGGGCATGGCCTTGGCGCGGCGCAGCGCATCGTTGTAGTAGGGGAGCAGGTGGGGGGCTTTGACCCGGTAGCGGCCCTGGATCTGCCGCACCAGCAGCTCGCTGTCGCTGGCCACCGCAAGGTCCTCAATGCCCAGGTGCTTCGCCGCGGCGAGGGCGGCGATCAGGCCGGAGTACTCCGCGACATTGTTGGTGGCGCGGCCGAGGTAGCCGCCGATCTCGTGGGTCTCGGAGTCGGTCTCGATCAGGACACCGAAGGCGGCGTCACCGGGGTTGCCGCGGGAGGCACCGTCGATCCACGCCTGGGCCCGTCGGCTCACCCGGCCTCCTCCGGGATGTAGAGGATGCGCTTGCAGCCGTCGCACTGCACCAGGGCGCTGGTGGTGCGCACCAGCACCGCCACCTGGGGCCGCACGCTGTAGTTGCAGGCGCCGCAGGCCCAGAACTTCGGCCCCCGCCCGCCGCGGTCGACCGCCAGGATGGGTGCGATGCCGCTGCCGTTGTAGCGCTGGCGGACCCGATCGAAGAGGGAGACGGTCGCGCGAGGCAGCCGTTCACGCAGGGTCTCCACGGTCTGGCGCAGCCGCGCGATGCGGGCCGAGATCTCCGGCTTCTCCCCTTCCCAGCGAGCGTGCTCGGTGGCGTAGCGGGCGTCGAGGGCGGCGAAGGCCTCCTTCTCCTCGGTGAGCCGCCGCTCGGCCTCCTCCCGCCGGCCGAGGGCCGCCGAGCCCAGCTCCTCCGCGGCACTGATCTTGGCCTTGGCGGCGTCGATCTCGGCCAGGAGGGCCCCGTACTCTCTTTGGTTGGTGACTTGGTGGATTTGCTGCTGGTAGCGCTTGAGTCGTTCCTGGGCCTCGGAGACGGCGGCTTCGGCGGTTCTTCGTTCGTCGCGCGCCGCCTCCGCCGCTTCTTCGAGGGATCGGATCTCCGTCGATCGGCCGGTGTGCTCGCTGTGGAGCTCCTGTAACCAGTCTGGGATCTGGTTGAGCTGGCCCTCGGCAGATGCCAGCTCGTTCAATGCGCTTTGGAGTTGGACGATGTCATGGAGATGGGTGCTCATCCGATGCCCTCGGCGAGTGGGTCCACCTGGATTCGAACCAGGGACCTGCCGGTTATGAGCCGGTTGCTCTCACCGCTGAGCTATGGACCCGGCTATTCCCCATCTGTGGTTGGGGACTGCCGAGTATATAGCGGCTCAAGGCTGGCGGGAGGCCGCCTCTTCCTCGGGAGTGCGTTCGGAGCCGACAAATCGGCCCCAGTCGAGGCGCAGCCGCGCGGACATCTGACCGAGGAGGGCCGGGTCCTCCAAGGGCTCCACGCCCCGGGAAGTCCAGCGCTCGAGCCAACCCTCCGGCGGCGCGACGCGGCCGGACAAGGGAGGGCTCCGGCGCCACTGAGCCGCCAGCTCGGCGAGCGTGCCGCGGTAGGCCTCGCGGGCCGGCGAGTCCTTCTCGGAGCGTAGAGCGGCGAGGCGCAGAGGGTAGAAGCCCGGCCCTGGATCGGCGAAGCGCGCCACCCAACGCAGCTGGACGTCCCCTTCGACGAGCGACATCTCGTTGGCGCCTGCCGCCTGGTAGAGCTCGGAGAGCAGCGGCGTGGCCACGGGGTGGAAGAGGCTGGGCGCGACCTCCGGGGCCACTGCGCCGCCAGCCGCCTCGACCAGGGTGGCGAAGACCCGGGTCAACGCCACCCGCTGCTCGCGGGGCAGGGGGATGGCTCCGTCGAGCCCGTGGGGCAAGCGCACCAGGAGCGGCACCTCGATGCCGTAGCGGCCGAGGTTGCCCCCGGCGGCGATCTGGCCGTGCTCACCGAACTCTTGGCCGAAGACCGACGCGACCACCACCAGGGCCCGGTCCGCCGCGGCGCCCTTGGCGAGGCCCTGGAGGAGGCGGCCCACCATGGCGTCTGTCGCCACGACGTTCAAGCGGTACATGGCCTCGAGCTCCTCGCGCAGGGCCGAGGGCAGAACGACCGCCGGGTCGAAATAAGGCTCCAGCCGGGCGGGCTCGATTCGACGGGGCAGCGGTGGGTCCCCCGGGCGCAGCTGCGCCACCATCCACGGCTTGCGGACGTAGGGCGCGCCCGGCGTCGTGAGGTGGATCCAGATGAAGGTCCGGCTCTCGTCCAGGGAGGCGATGTCCGCGGCCGCCTGGTTGCCGCGCCTCAGCGCGGTGTAGGTGCCAAGGCCCCTGGCCCAGCCGTGGCTCGCGCCGAGCTGGACGCTGTCGGTGTAGCCATGGGCCTCGTAGCCCAGGGCCGCCAGGCGCTCGGCGAGGGGAACCAGCCCCGGCTCGAGCTGGCGTTGGCCTGGGGACACGATCTGGTGCTGCCAGGGCCGCAGACCGGTGAGCACGGAGACCAGGGAAGGGAAGAGGGCGGTCGACGGCGCGATGGCCGTTCCCACCCAGTCTGCCTCGCGGGCGAACTGATCGAGGTTCGGCGTCCAGCCGGGCTCACCGCCGAGGCCACCGACGACGTCCCGGCGCAGGCCTTCGATGGTGAGGAGGACGATCGGCGGGGCCGACGGGGCCGGCAGCGGCGCGGCCTCCGGGCGGGCGCAGGCTGTGAGCAGCAGGAGAAGTACGGGCGCACCGCGACGCGAGAGGACACCCATGCGACGCCACCCTAGCGAACGTGGCCGCCCTGTGGGCCGCCCCGGTCAGCCTCCCAGCAAGGATTCGTTCCCGTCGGCGAGGATGCGGACCAATTCCTCCTGGAAGTAGTCCCGAGACGCTCGCACGTCCGGGTGGATCCGCTCCTCGTACATCTTGCGCGAGCGTTCGATCTCCTCGCGCAGCCGAGAGAGGATGTCCTGCTGCCGCTTGCCCTCGTCGATCTCCTCCTCGTTGTAGAGGCGGATCTCGCTGACCAGGAGCCGGGCCAGGCGGCGGCCTTCCTCGTGCAGGGCAGGATCTCCGCCCGCAGCCGAGTGACCCGGCGAGAAGGCGGTGCCACGGCCCAGGAAGTCCGAGGGAGGTGCGACCTCGACGTTGCCAGGACGGGAGGGGGGGCGTTCGGTCGGCCAGGGTCGTGCGGCAGGCTCCAATCCGGGCACGGCGGCGGTGTCGGCCGGCGGCTCGGAGGACGGCCGGTGCAGCAAGACCGTCTCGTCGCCGCTGACGTCCAGGCTCGAGGCGGGGAATCCCACGGTGGCGAGACCGGGCCCGCCGACGGAGATCGGCGGTGTACTGGGCGGCTCGGGCGTGAAGACCGGGGGCTCCGGGACCGGCTCCGGCGGTGGAGCCGGGGCTTCGACGTGGACCTCGGGGTCCCAGGTGGAAGAGGGCTGCCAGTCAGGCTCGAGCATGACGGCCGGCTCAGGCTCGAAGGCTGGCTCGGGCTCGAAGGTCGGCTCGAACGCCGGCAGCGGGAGCTCCACCGGCGGTTCGAACGCCACCTCCTCGGCGGCTTCGACCTCTGCTTCGGGCGCCGGTGGCTCGGCTTCTTCGACCTCTTCTTCGGGAAGCGAGATCGGTGTCTCCCAGGCGAGGCCACCCGTCTCTTCGTGAGCGATCACCGGGCCGCTCCACGGCTCGAGCTCGCCGGGGGCCGCCGCCTCGAAGGGCTCCTCGATGGCGACTTCTTCCTCTACGGCGGGCTCCTCGACCTCCTCGGCGACGGCCGGGGCCGTGGCGACAACGGCGGCCGCCTCCCACAGCTCGAGGGATCGGCCGCTCGGTGCGTCGGGCTCATCGCTGCGATAGAGGGCCGGGCTCACGGTCCGCCCCCGCAGCGGCAACAGCTCGATCGCCTGCGCGGCGGCGGCGGCGAGCAACTGGAGAGCGTCGGCGTTGATCTCGGCGCTGTCGCCGATGCGGTCGGCGTAGAGCAAGGCGGCGAGGCGATCGTCGAGCACCAGCGGCACCACCAGGGCCTCGTGGGGCACCGTGCTCTCGAGGTAGCTGGCGAACCGGGCCGCCTCGTGGGAGCCCAGCACCTGGGCTCCGCTGCCGTCGAGCTGGCGGGCCAGGGCGGGGTTTTCGGAGTAAGACATCGGAGCGCGCTCGAGCGAAGAGGCGAGATCCTCGAAGCCGATCGCCTCCCAGGCCACCGCCCCCTCCGGACGGGTCAGGAAGATCGCCAGCCGAGAGGCATGCCGGGCCCCCCGCTCGAGCAGGGCGTGCAGCACCTCGCGCTGGGAGCGTGCGGCGTCGATCACCTTCCAGTCCTCGCGCAGTGCGGCCAGGGTCTCACCGCCGTCCTTGGCGCGGGCGGCCGCGGCGATGGCGAGGAGGTCTTCCTCACCGAGGATGGTGGCGGGAACGAAGGAAGGTAACGAGCGGAGGCGCTCCTCGAAGTCGGTGCGCAGGCCCTCGAGCGCCTCGCGCACGGAGTCTGCGATCTGCCGATCGAGTTGCCGGATCTTCTCGGTGAAACCCAGGTCCTGGGGCGCCATGGTGCAACCTCCCGCTGAGGCTCGATGAAGGGCTTCCCTGAAGTTCGGGATTATTCCCCCGGCCCCTCCGCGGTGTCAAGCAAGGGAGCACCGGAAAGTCTTCTGCGATCGCTACTTAGCCGCCCCTCCCGCGGGCTGGTCCCGGGTCAAGGGGTGTCGCAGCCGGTCTTGACTTTGGCGGGGCGCTTGGGGAGACTAGCCTGTCCGAGCTTTCCCTCGGAAGCCAAGAGTACCAAGCCAGGTCGGAAGTGAGGTGATACACCAGTGCCGGTCGTTCACGTGCGCGAGGACGAGAGCTTCGAGAACGCCCTCCGCCGCTTCAAGCGCAAGGTGGAGAAGGCGGGAATCCTGACCGAGCTCCGCAAGCGCCAGCATTTCGAGAAGCCCTCGGTCAAGCGCAAGCGCAAGGCGATCCAGGCGCGCAAGAAGATCGCGCGCAAGGTCGCCGAGGAGAAGAAATCGGGGCTTTCCTAAGCCTCCTCGACCTGTCTCGATCTTTCGAGCGAACCCGGGCGGAGCCTCACGGCTCCGCCCTTTTCGTCTGTGCCCGGTCGACCCCGTGAGCCAACCCGCTCCCAGCGCCGCCGCCCAGGTGACCGCCTCGCGATCGCGAGGAATCGCCTCCGCCGCCACCGCGGCAGCCCTCGAGCTGCCCAGCTTGCTCGCCGTGCTCGCCGAGCTCGCCGCGACCGACCTCGGACGCGCCCGCGCTCTCGGTCTGGTGCCCCAGCAGGATCCCGAAGAGCTCGGCCTGCGCCGCCAGCGTTACGAGGAGGCGAGGCTCCTGCTCGCCGAGCGGCGTCTGGTCGGCTCCTTCGAGTTCTCCCTCGAGCAGCTGCTCGACGATGTCGCGGCGGGTCGTCCGTCGAACCTGGGCCTCGCGCTGGTGCGCCTGGCAGACCTTCTCCGTGACTCGGACGAGCTGGCCAGGCGCATCCGCGAGGCCGCCCCTCCCACTCCCCGCCTGGCCGAGCTGGCCGCCGAGCTTCCCGACTTCTCATCTCTCCTCAAGGGCATCGACCGCAAGCTCGATCGCCGGGGTGAGGTACGCGAGGACGCGAGCCCCCGGCTTGCCGCCCTGCGCGGCCGCATCCGCGGCCTGCGCGAAGGTCTCTATGGCCACTTGCGCCGCCATCTCGAGGCCCAGCCGGAGGTCTACTCCGAAGAGACCGTGCCGATGCGCGGGGGTCGGCTGGTGCTCGTCCTCGCGGCCGGTTCGCGGGGGCGGGTGCCGGGCCTCGTCCATGGTCGCTCGGCGACCGGCAAGAGCTTCTACTTCGAGCCGCTGGAGGTCGTCGAGTCGAACAACGACCTGCAGAGCGCCTCCGAGGAGGAGGAGGCCGAACGCCAGCGCATCCTGCTCGAGCTGTTGGCCGCGGTGCGGGCCGACCTGCCTGGCCTCGAGGCCCACGCCGCCTTCCTCGCCGAGCTCGACTTGCTGCAAGCGATGGGGCGTTTCGCCGACGTCGCCAACGCTCGACTGGCCGAGATCGCCGAGCCGGGCGAGCTGATCCTGGTGGCGGCACGGCATCCCCTGCTGGACCCCTCGCTGGCGCCCCTGCGCCAGCAAGCGCTCGAAGCGACCGGCCACGAGAAGCCGGTCGTCCCCCTCGACCTGGAGCTCACCCGCAACCGCCGCGCCCTGGTGGTCACCGGTCCCAACGCCGGCGGCAAGACGGTGGTGCTCAAGACCGTCGGCCTGCTGGCTCTGGCCCATCAATGCGGACTGCCGGTTCCCGCGGGCGCCGGCAGCCGCCTGCCGCCGTTGTCGGCCGCCGTCGCGGCGGTCGGCGACGAGCAGGACCTGCTCGCCGATCGCTCGACGTTCAGCGGCCGTCTGCTACGGCTCAAGGAGGCCTGGGAGGCGGCCGGACCGGACAGCCTGGTCCTGATCGACGAGCTGGGCTCCGGCACCGACCCCGAGGAGGGAGCGGCTCTCGCCGTGTCCCTGCTCGAGGCGCTGCTCGAGAAGGGCGGCCTCGCCCTCATCACCACCCATCTGACGCCGCTGGCCGCAGCGGCCCTGGAGCTGCCCGGGGCCACCTGCGCCGCGATGGAGTTCGACCCGACGACGGGTGCGCCGACCTACCACCTCCTGCCCGGCCCGCCGGGCGGCAGCGAAGCCCTCGCCCTGGCCCGGCGCCTCGGTCTACCCCGTGAATGGCTCGATCGCGCCGAGGCCCGCCTCGGCAGGGAGCATCGCGATCTGCGGCGGCTGCTGACCGAGCTCGAACGAGTGCGCGCCGAGCTCGCCGCCGAGCGCTCCCGCCTGGCCGCCGAGGCCAGTGCCCAGGAGCTGGTGAGCGCCCGACTCGAGCGGGAGCGCACGGCCCTGGAAGCGGAGCGCAAGAGCGTGGCCCGCCAGACGAAGGCTGAGCTCGAGGCCTTCCGGGTGGAAACCCGCAAGAAGCTGCGCGACGAGGTGGCCCGCCTGAGGTCGGAGCTCGAGGCCGGCCGGCGGCGGGGTCTCGAGGCCGAGGCGGAACAGCGGCTGTTCGAGGCGGCGCCGGTGATCGTCGAGCCCACACCGGCGGCGGCGCTGCCCGCGGTGGTCGGCCAGCCGGTGCGGCACCGCGGACTGGGCTGGCAGGGAGTGCTCGAGAAGGTCAGCGGCGGCAAGGCCGAGGTGCTGGTCAAGGGCAAGCGGGTGCGCTGCGACCTTGCCGACCTCGACGGTCTCCCCGGCGGACCCGCCCGCGCGCCCAGGCCCGAGGTCCACACCGACGAGCGCGAGGCCGCGAGCGAGCTGCATCTGCTCGGCCGGGGGATCGACGACGCCTTGCTGGAGCTCGACACCTACCTCGACCAGGCCCTGCTCTCGCCAGCCAACGAGGTGCGGGTGGTCCACGGCCATGGCTCGGGGCGCCTGCGCGACGCGGTGAGGGAGTTCCTGCGCCGGCACCCGGCGGTGGCGGCGAGCCGTCCCGGGGCGCCGTCGGAAGGCGGCAACGGCGCCACCGTGGTGACCTTGCGCACCGACCGCTGAACGAGGCCGTCGATGCGCAACGTCCAGCTCACCCCTCAGCTCATCCAGGCCGTCCGGGACGCCGCGGACGTCGTCGCCGTGGCCTCGGACCATTGCCGCCTCACTCGCCGGGGCCAGAAGTGGACGGGGCTGTGCCCGATCCACAAGGAGAAGACGCCGTCCTTCCACGTCGACCCGGGCCAGGGCTTCTTCTATTGCTTCGGCTGCGGAGCCGGGGGCGACGCCATCAAGCTCCACATGCTGACCACGGGCGACGACTTCCCGGCCGCGATCGAGGCCCTGGCCCTCCGCTTCGGCATCCCCCTGCCCACCACCACGCAGGGTAGGGACCGCGAAGGCCCGGATCGGGGCCGGGAACGGGCCCTCGAGGCCGCCTTCGAATTCTTCCGGCGCACCCTGGCCCGCTCCCCCGTGGCAAGGACCTATCTCGAGCGGCGCAAGGTCGGGGACGAGATGGTGGAGCGCTTTGGCCTCGGCTACGCCCCCGACGACTGGCGCAGCCTGCTGACCGCGCTCGAGGGCAAGATCCCCCTGCGCGATCTCGAGGCCGCCGGCCTGGTGGCGAAGAGCGAGAAGGCCGAGCGACCTTACGACCGCTTCCGGCACCGGCTGATCTTCCCCATCCATACGGCGTCGGGCCGGCTGGTGGGCTTCGGCGGGCGGACCCTGGGCGACGATCGGGCGAAGTACGTCAACACTGCGGAGACCGAGGACTTCCACAAGGGCCGACTGCTCTACGGTCTCCACCTCGCCAAGAAAGCGGCGCGGGAGGAGGGCCGGCTGCTGCTGGTGGAGGGCTATTTCGACGTCGTCTCGTCCGTGGCCGCGGGCGCCGAGGCCGCCGTCGCCAGCATGGGCACGGCCCTGACCGGCGAGCAGGCTCGCCTGGCAGCTCGCTATGCCGAGGAGGTGATCGTCGGCTACGACGGCGACGAGGCCGGGGAGACCGCATTCCGGCGGGCCCTGCCGATCCTGCTCGCCGAGGGCCTCTCGGTACGGCGGGCGCGTTTCGGCGCCGGACATGACCCCGACTCGCTGCGCCTGGAAGCGGGAGAGGCAGCCGTGGCAGGCGCCGTGGCGGCGGCGGCAGATGGCATTCTGCTCGAGGTCGGCCGGCTGACCGGACCGGAGGCGCTGGCCACTCCTCATGCTCAGGCCAAGGCGGCCTCGGCCGTGGCCGATCTGCTCAAAGCGATCCCGGACTCGATCGTCCGCCTGGGCTACAGCCGCCGGGCCGCCGAGCGACTGGGCACCCCTCTCGAGCTTCTGCTCGAGCGCATGGGGCCGACCCGGGGCACCGTGTCACCCCCGCGCTCCCCCGCGCCACCGAAGCCCTCCGGCCCACGTTTGGTGCGCAATCTCGAGGAGCAAGTGCTGGAGCTGCTGCTCTCGGGAGCCGTGCTGCCCCCGTCTCTGGAGGAGCTTCCTGCCCCCGAGGTCTTCTGGGATCCACCCTGCCGGAATATCTTCGGGGCCTTTTGTCGTCTATATAGGGAAGAAGGGCGAGCGCCGCGCGGCCTCGAGCTTGCCCCTCTTCTCGAAGGAGACGACGCCTCGGTTGCTCGCCTTGCGCAACTTGTGCTAGAAAGCCCGAATACCTCCAGCGCGGAGGGGCTACCCACTCTTCTCGACCACTTGGGCCACAGATGGCGGGAGAAGAAGATCGAGGGGCTCGCGCGCGAGATCGAGGATGCCGGGCGCCGCGGAGACCACGAGCGTCAGGCGCGTCTCATTCAGGAAAAAATGGAACTGAGTCGGAGGCACCACTTCCGGCGCCGCGACCGCCCCATCGGGGGCGTGCGCTGAGCGACGTGGCGGTGTCTTCCTCGAGGCCGAACGGCTAGGCCACGAGCCAGCAGGAGACGATTCTTGACCAGCACGAGCTTCCCCGCCGTCGAAGAGCGGTACGCCTCGGTGAAGCAGCTCATCGAGCTCGGTACGGAGAAGGGCTACCTTCTTTACGACGAGATCTACGAGATGCTCCCGGAGGAGGTCGCCGCGCTCCCCAACGAGCTCGACGAAATCTACCTCCGTTTCAACGACCTCGGCATCGACGTCATCGACCGCCCCGAGCGGTACCTGAACCGGGACGAGTACGACCCGGTCAACGTCGACTTCGAGAAGAAGGACAGCGACGAGACCACCGACTTCGGTCTCGCCCCCCACGAGAAGACCAACGACCCGGTCCGCATGTACCTGCGGGAGATGGGCACCGTGCCCCTCCTCGACCGCGAAGGCGAGGTCGAGATCGCCCAGCGTATCGAGCAGGGCGAGTGCATGATCTACGAGGCCCTGTGCGAGAACCCGGTGGTGCTGCGCGAGCTGCTGCGCATCAACGAGCTGGCCCAGCGGGACAAGACCCTGCTGCGCGAGCTGGTCAACGCCGACCCGGACGAGCCCCTCGACTTCAAGGCCACGGACCGCATCAAGGCCAACCTGCGCACCTTCGAGCAGATCGCCGCCAGCGAGCTGGAGATCGTCGGGCTGCGCAAGAAGCAGAACCGCTGCAAGCCGGACAGCGAGAAGTACCGTGAGCTCGAGCGCGAGATCGACCGCCTCCTGGGCAAGATGGCCAAGGACATCCGGTCGATCGACCTCTCTTTCCAGACCCGCAACCGCATGGTCGACTTCCTGAAGGACATCGACCGCGAGTTCTCTCGCTTCGAGCAGGACATCAAGCGGGCCCAGGCGGCGCTCAAGAAGGAGACCAACGCCGAGCTGCAGGCCCTCCATCGGCGCCGCATCGAGAAGTACCGGGCGCGTCTCAAGGAGCTCGACGAGCGCTACGGCACCGGCCACTCCGAGATCGCCGCCACCATCGGCAAGATCCGCGCCGGTGAGGCGATCTGCGAGCGGGCCAAGGAGGAGCTGATCGTCGCCAACCTCCGCCTGGTGGTGTCGATCGCCAAGAAGTACACCAACCGCGGGCTGCAGTTCCTGGACCTGATCCAGGAGGGCAACATCGGCCTGATGAAGGCGGTCGAGAAGTTCGAGTACCGCCGGGGCTACAAGTTCTCCACCTACGCCACGTGGTGGATCCGGCAGGCGATCACCCGCGCGATCGCCGACCAGGCGCGCACCATCCGCATCCCGGTGCACATGATCGAGACGATCAACAAGCTCACCCGCACCAGCCGCTCGCTCGTCCAGGAGCTGGGACGGGAGCCCACCGCCGAGGAGATCGGCGAGCGGATGGACCTGCCGGCGTCGAAGGTGCGTAAGATCATGAAGATCGCCCAGGAGCCGATCTCCCTCGAGACGCCGATCGGCGAAGAGGAAGACTCGCATCTGGGAGACTTCATCGAGGACAAGAACGCCACCTCGCCGATCGAGTCGGTGATCTTCACCAACCTGCGCGAGCAGACGCGGTCCGTGCTCAAGACCCTGACCCCACGCGAAGAGCTGGTGCTCAAGATGCGCTTCGGCGTGGGTGAGGGCTCCGAGCACACTCTCGAGGAGGTCGGCCGGTCCTTCAACGTCACCCGCGAGCGGATCCGCCAGATCGAGTCGAAGGCGCTGCGTAAGCTGCGCCACCCCAGCCGCGCTTCGAAGCTGAAGCCCTTCCTCGACAACAGCGTCTAGATCCCGAGCGCCGGCCGTACGGCCGGCGCTCTCTAGTTTCAGAAGGTCGAAGAGGCGCCCCCGCCACCCATCTCGCCGCCGCCACCGCGGAAGGCGGGAGGCTCCTCGGTCGTGGAGCGAGCCTCCGGCGCCAGCACGGCGGCGGTGGCCGCGACCTCGATCGGCTGCCGGTCGGTGTCGAGGTCGAAGAGAAGCCCGGCGGTGAAGCCCCTGCGCTGCCGCTCCGCTCCGACCTCGAGCCAGCGGCGAAGGCCCAGCACTCCGAGGACCAGCGCTCCCCCAGCCAGAACCAGGTCCGCCCACACCGGCAGCAGATGCCGGTAGTGGTGGAAGGTCACCAGCGAGGCGGCCGTCGCCGCCAGGCCAAGCCCCAGCAGCCAGCGCCGGCGAGCGCGTACCCCGAGAGCCAGAAGGCCGACCGGGAGCAGGGCGGTGCCCAGGACAGACAGCCATCGCCACACCGGGCTCGGCCTCGCCTCGCCCGTCCTTGGCCCGCCGAGGTCACCGAGCTTCTCCACCAAGCCGCTGTCGAACGAGCCCAGGTGGACAGCGAGGTAGACCGCGACCATGGCCACCCCGGCGGCGACGAGCAGGGCGCGGCGGTGGGCGGGGGCAAGCTCGGTCCGACTCTCGAAGCGCACGGCGACGCCCAGGAGCATCAGCCCGGCGAGGACCCACACCAGCCGGGGCGTCGGCTGACGGGCCAGGAGCAGCAGCGTGGAACCCGTGGCGACACTCGCGAGCAGGGCGGAGCCCCACCGCCACGAGGCCAGGCCGCAGTACAGAGCCGTGCTGCCGAGCACCCACCAGACCAGGGTGCCACCGTCGAGATCGAGCGTGTCCTCAGCGATCCAGAAGGCGAGCCCGATCAGGAAGGCCGGGGCGAGCAGGGCCGTCGCCTCCTCGGCGCCGGCCTGGGCGCGACGCAGTCGCCCGGTCTGGATCTCGGTGAGCGCACTGAGGCCGAGGCCGAAGAGGAGCAGGATCGGCGTCATCGGCGCGGCGCTCTGTCCGAACGGCTCGAACAGGAGCACGGCGAAGCCGAAGGCAGCCTGGACGGCGAGGAAGGTGAAAACAAACAACAGCACCCGGAAGGTCCGAGACACCCGAGCCCGGTCATCCGGGAAGGCGGCCTCGATCGCCGCCAGCTGCTCCTGCGAGATCAGCATTGCGCGGTGCCAGCCGCGAGCGGCCTCCCGGACCTCCTGGGCTCGGTCGGCGACGGCGACCTCGGGCCTCACGCAGCCTCCTTCATCCGCCGCTGGGCGAAGAGCAGGCCGACGATCAGGCCCAGGGACGTCGTGGCGAACCACAGGCAGCCAAGCATCTCGACGTCGATCGCCTCGACAGCGAGCCGCGATAGGGCCGCGTAGGCGGCGACCACGCCGTAGGCGAAGAGCGGAAACCGCCGCGCCCGGAAGGCCCAGGCCGCCAGGCCGACGCCCACGAGGAGCAGCGTGAGGGCCCAGAGCTGGCCCTCCCCCTGGAACATGCCCGAAGCCATGGCGGCCAGGGCCAGAAGCCAGCCCAGGTAGAGCGCCGCGGGCTCGAAATGGGCCTTGCGGTCCAGGCGCCTCAGCAAGTGGCCCAGGAGCACGAACAGCACGCCACAGCCCAAGGCGTTCCACCGCACGGCGGCGACCGAAGTGGTCACCACGTCCGAGCCGAGGTGAGCCACCGAGACGCCGCGCCAGGCGGCGAAGCTTGAGATGGCGAGAGAGAGCAGCACGCGGGAGTCGAAACGGAAGGCGGCCAGGGCCGAGCCCACGGCCACGATCAGCAGGTGCCAGGGCCAGCTCTCTCCCAGGGCGGTGAACTTCACCTCGACGTAGGCGAGATCCGCGGCGGCGAGCAGCACCCCGAGCAGGAGCAGGTACTCGAAGGCGAAGTGAGGGCTCTCGACCTCGCCCCAGGAGAAGGCCGGTGCCTTGCGGAAGACCCAGACGAGAGGTATCGCCGCCGCCAGCGCGATGGCGAGGGCGATGGTGACGGGGCCGATGCGGTCGAGGTTCAGCTTCACTAGGAGGCCGACCCCGCCAACGAACAAGGCCACGCCGAGATAGAGCAGCCAGGAGAGTCCCCTGGCGACCGAGACCAGCTCCCCCCGAGCCTCGCGGAGCAAGGGCTCGGCTTGCTCGGGCGCGAGCAGACCACGCTCGACCAGCTCGGGAATCACGCGGGCAACGTCGGGGCGCATGGGGTGAGCGAGAGGCTAGCACGGCGCAGCAGAACGGCGGCTCAGAGTTTGACTTGCGCCGAGCACTGCGCCTAGAATCCGGCGCTCCGGGCTGCGACCAGCGGCCCCCGGCTCGTTTCAGCGGCACCACGTTCCTGGGTAGCTCAGTGGTAGAGCGGTCGGCTGTTAACCGATTGGTCGGGGGTTCAAATCCCTCCCCAGGAGCCATCACCGCCTCCCCCTCAAAGACATGACACCGAGAGCCGATCGCGCTCGCCCGCGAGCCGCGCTCCACCTTCCGGTTCTCGCGCTGGTCTCTGCCCTAGCCGGCGGGGCCCTGACCGATTGCCCGGCGAGGGCAGACGAGCCCTCGGCCGTCGAGGAGCGCCACTACCTCGTCGAGCTCGACGGCCACCCGGCCGGGTCGGTGCTGGAGAGAGAGAGTCGGTCGGTCGATCAGATCACCTCCGACCTCGAGCTGAAGCTCACCCTGAAGCGGGGTGATTTCGAGGTCGAGCTCGAGACGGTCACCCGCTTTGTCGAGACCGTGACCCACGAGCCGCTCGCGATGAGCCTGCGCCAAGTCAGCGGTGGCACGGTCGTGGAGGTCGCCTGGAGCTTTTCCCGAGACGGCGTCGAGGCCCGCTCCTCCGTCGGCGTCGGGCCGGCCACCGTCAAGACCGAGCCGGTTCCGGCCGGGCCCTGGCTGACACCTGCCGCGGCGGCCCGCGAGATGAGTCGGCAGGTGGCCGCCGGGACCGCCAGGTTCCGCTTCCGCACCCTCGACCCGAGCCTCGGCCTCGAGCCGGTGGAGCTCGAGATGGAGCGCCTGGGAGACGGCGGCGCCCTGCGCGTCGGTGTGCGCGAGATCCCGACCACCCGCTGGCGGGAGCGGATGGCGGGCATCGAGTCGATGGTCTGGCTCGACCGAGAGGGCGAGGTGGTGCGCAGCGAGGTCGAGATCCTCGGCCTCCCGATGGCGTTGGTGCTCACCGATCGCGAGGGAGCGTCGGCGCCGCGCAAGGCGCCGGAGCTGCTCGCCCGCACCCTGATCCGGCCCGATCGACGGATCGAAAACCCCCGCGAGGCCACGACGGCGACGTACCGGGTGCGGGCCCGTTCGAAGGAGCTCGCCGACCTGCCCTCGGAGGCTGGCCAGCGGGCCACCCGGGAGGATCCCCGGTCCTTCCTGGTGCGGGTCTCGGCCGAGCTGCCCCCGGCGGGTGCCTTGTTGGCCGACCCAGCTCCGTATCTCGCCTCCTCCACCTACCTGGACCACGCCCACCCGCGCCTGCGTGAGCTCCTTCGCCGAGCCCTCGAAGGCCAGGCCGACCAAGCTGCCACGGAGCGCGCGGAGGTCCTCCGGGCGTTCGTCCACCGCTACCTTCATCGCTACGACTTGGCCACCGCTTTCGTCCCGGCGTCGGTGGTCGCCGAGCAGAGGAGCGGTGACTGCACGGAGAGCGCGGTGCTGCTCGCGGCCCTGCTGCGAGGCGCCGGCATCCCCTCCCAGGTGGTCGACGGACTGCTGTACGTGGAGGAGTTCGAGGGAGAGCGCGAGATCTTCGGCTACCACATGTGGGCGCAGGCCTTCGTCGATGGCCGCTGGGTCGACTACGACGCGATCACGGAGGACCGCTTCGATGCCACCCACCTGGCCCTCGGGCATTCCGCCCTGGATCAGCCCCAGGGTTTCTCCGCCGCGTCCGAGCTGGGCTCGGCGAGCCAGGTGCCTCTCGAGATCGAAGTGATCTCGGTGGAGCGCCATCCGGCTAGGATGGAGCCGGAGGTCGAACCATGAGCCAGCTCGCCGACAAAGCCTGCATCCCCTGTCGCGGTGGTGTGCCGCCCTTGGCCGGCGCGGAGCTCGACCGGCTCGCCGCCGAGCTCGGCGGGG
>JBIOYC010000269.1:0-19171 GCA_044869955.1 Thermoanaerobaculia bacterium
CGTACACGACCTCGATGGTCGTCGTCTCGGAAGCGGCGAGGGGACGGTCGAGGGCGACGAAGATCTGGCCCCGCCTCTGGCGATAGAAGAGGGGCTTGCCTTCGCCGTCGGTGACGGCGCTCGCCACCAGGTCCGAGTGCATCCCGAGAGTGAGGAATCGCGCACTGCCGGCCACCGCCTCGAGCACGATCCGAGCGCGGCCCGAAGCGTCCAGCTCTCGCCCGGAGAGCTGGAGGTCGAGAATGTACCGCTGCGGCTCCAGGCGGGAGAACCCCGGCACCCGCTCTCCGGTGGCACGCGAGAGAGCCGTCGACACCCAGGTGTCCCATTGGCCGATGTCGTCCAGGCTGAGGCCGATGAGTCGGCCCCTGCGTTGCTCGCGGTGGATCAGCCGCTCGGTGCGTTTCTCCTGTTTCCGGGTCAGCTCCGGGCGGACGAATTGTCCGAGGGTGACCTGCTCCTGATCCTCCGGGTCCAGGGAGTAGAGCATCTTCTCGCCCTCCGCATCGAGGAAGATGCCGGCGAAGAATCCCTGGAAGACCAGATCACCGAGACCGTCCCGCAGCAGGGCGAGGTCGACCTCGAGGAGGCGCCGTTCGGTACTCTTCTTCCAATCCGCGTAGATCCGGCCGGCCCGCTCGGTCTCTTCGGCCGAGGCCACCGCCGCCGGCCGCTTCGCGATGGCGTCGGCTGCCGCATCGAGGGCGATGGCGAAGACGCCGCTCTCGATCGGCCGGTCGAGCCGCCTGTCGCCGGTGAAGTGGTCGAGCTGCCCGGCCTCGATGGCGTCCGGCGGCTCCATCACCACCCGGCCCTGACCCAGGAAGACGAACTCGACCGTCCGGCCCGCCACCGTCGAGGCCGGGAAGATCGTGCCCTTTTCGAGCTTCAAGGTCAGGGGCCCGGTCGACAGGGTCAAGCGGGTGACGGCCCGGGGCGCTCCGGAGAGCGTCGAGCCCTCGATCTCGGTGAGCAGGGCCGCGGGGTCCAGGGCCTGCCCTCGGGCCGGCAGAGCGAGGCAGGCGGCGAGGGTGACGAACTGAGTGAGACGGCGCTTCATACCGGCCTCCTACTCGCGCAGCCGATCCGCCTCGGTCTTGCGCCAGAACTGGATGAGCCCCCAGAAATGGTCGGTGAACTCCTCGATCTCATGGGGGGGGAACAAGGCCGCCACCTTGCTCCGGACCGCCTCCTTGGCCTTCTCGCTGCCGAAGAACTCCCACGCCACCTCGTCCAGGCGGGCCAGGTGCTGGGCGCAGAAGTCCTCGAAACGGTCGGCCTCGAAGCGCTCGGCGGCGATTCTCGCGTAGCCGGAGAGCTTCTCGCGGAATGACAGGTCCGGGCGGTCGGCGATCGCGTAGTACGGCTCCCAGTCGAGCGTCTTGCGCATCTTACGGCCGGTCGCGGCGCAAAAGATGCTCCAACGCAGCTGGGCCTTGACCAGCCAGGGGAAGTGGTAGTGCAGCGAGGTCACCTGCGAGTCCGGACAGGCGTTGGCGAAGTCGATCGGATAGAACACACCGTCCTGGCGCAGAGACTCGCAGGAGTTGAAGTCCCAGCCGAAGAAGCTGTTGATGGTCAGGACGTAGTCGGAGAGCACCTGGGCCTCCTCCTCGGAGAGGAAGTTGAAGCCCACCTCGTAGCGAGCGTGAAGGGGCGCCGAGGGGTTGTAGCGGATGCAGCGCACCTGGGGCCCGAGACCGATGGCACGCACGAAGAGGTCGAAGTCGGCGACGGCCTTCTGCAAATGCATCACGTTCTTGCCGCTGCCCTCGTAGGCGTTGCGCAGGGCGTCTGCGTCCTCGATGCGCGACACTCCCTTCCAGGCTCCGCCGTCGTAGGGCTTCATGAACATCGGGTAGCCGATCTTCTCGCCGATCTCCCGTAAGCTGAAGAGCTTGGCGTAGCGCTCGAGCGTGACCTGGAGATCGTCGGTCGGCTCGTATTCCTTGGGTGGCAACATCCAGGTCTCGGGGATCGGCAAGCCCAAGCGCATCATCGCGCAGTAGGTCGAGTGCTTCTCCATCGACTGGATCGCCCAGGGATTGTTGAACACGTAGAGGTCATTCATGATAACCCCTTTCTTGATCCACTCGCGGCTGGTGTGGTACCAGTGAGTGAGGCGGTCCACCACCAGGCTGTACTTGACCGGCTGGCGCAGATCGAAGGGCTCGATGGTCACCCGCTCGACGGCGAAGTCCAGGGTGTCGCCGCCGATCGGTATCTTGAGCTTCAGGCGCTTCATGATCTCTTCGTAGCAGAGGGGCCAGCAGAGGTCCGCACCCAGCGACAGGCCGATCCACTTCGTGACGTTCGCCATGGTCCTAGCGTCCTTTCTCGTCTTTACGAGAGGCGATGCCGTTCCTACTCATAGATCATCCAAAGGGGCCCCGGGAACAGCCAGGAAAGGGCCTGGCGCAGCCGGTCGCGCCAATTCTCCCAGTTGTGACCGTCGCGGGCCTCGGCGTAGCGGACCTCCATGCCGGTGGCCTGCAGCAGGGGCACGAGCGAGCGGTTTTCGTAGATCAGCGACTCGTAGGTGCCGCAGGAAACGAAGACCTTCTGCGCCGGTCGCCCCGGACGGTCTCGGAACTCGTTGACCCAGGCGACCACGGGATCGAAGGCCGGCCCCCGCTTGTGGTGGCCGATGTCGGTGAAGGCGAAGGAGCCGGACTGCAGGAGCAGGCGGCCGAAGACCCCGGGGTGGCGCCAGGCCGTCGACAGAGAGGCGACGCCGCCGAAGCTCGCTCCCATCAGGCCGCGCGCCTCCGGCCGGGCGTCCAGGGGATACTCCTTCTCGAGGAAGGGCAGCAGCTCCTCGGTCACGAAGCGGCCATGGGCCGGGTCGGCCGCGTACTCCACCAGCCGGCGGGGCGAGCTGATCAGGGCCACCACCATCGGAGCCACTTCCATGCGGTGGATCAGGTTGTCGAGCACGGTGCCCAGGCTGGCGTAGTTCAGGTAGTCGTCGCCGTCGTGGACGATCAGCAAGGGATAGCGGCGGGTGCGGCGGAAGCGTGCCGGCAGGTAGACCTTCACCGCCTGGCGCCGGCTGAGGACCTTGCTGCGCAGGGGGTGCTCCTCGTAGGAGCCGGAGCGCGCCTCGGGGTCGAAGAAGCTCCAGTCGGGGCGCTCGTAGCTGCCGGTGGTCGCCACGGAGTTGGCCCCAAAGGGGTCTCGCGCGGTCAGCGGGTTGAGGGGATCGCGGATCCATTGGTGGGCGCCGCCGTGGACGACGTTGAGCTTGTACTCGAAGCGGGACTCGGGCGGGACCTCGAGGACCAGGTACCACAGCTCCGAGCCGGCGATGCGCTTGAACGGCCGCGAGGTCGGCAGGCCGTAGATGAAGTGCTGGAGCAGGACGTTGTCGGCCGGGCCGTGGTAGGCGAAGGTGACCGACGGGCCCTCGACCAAGGGGAAGCGGCGGGCCTCGAGGAATTCCTCGATCGCCTTCTTGGTCAGCCGCTTCTTGCGGCTCTCGAGCTCGTGGATGGCGAGCATCAGCCTCCCTCGATCGGCATCAGCCCGCCGTCCGCGGTCAGGCGGCGGGTCTCGGGCAGGGGCTTCCAGCCGCCGCCGGCACGCCGCACCAGCCGAGTCTTGGGGTCGAAGGCCACCGCGGTCAGGGGGGCGAAGCGGCGGGCGAAGAGGGCGACCAGCACCGGATCCTCGAGCGCCAGGCGCTTGCTGGCATGGGGCAGGGGCAGGACGTCGTCGAAGAGACGGAGCCCGCGCTCGAGCACCTCGGCGTCGCCCGGTCCCTGGGGTGGATGGTCGTGGAAGAGCACCACCTGCGACCCGAGGGCCATGGCCCCCGCGGACCAGGCGAAGACCGGGTGGCGAGGCGCGAGGTCGAGCACGCCGAAGAGGCGCAGCCGGTTCACCAACACCGCCACGTGGCCAC
This sequence comes from Thermoanaerobaculia bacterium, assembly GCA_044869955.1. Classification (GTDB taxonomy): domain Bacteria; phylum Acidobacteriota; class Thermoanaerobaculia; order Multivoradales; family SZUA-115; genus CALMKX01. Next base: position 3,905 of record JBIOYC010000269.1, read on the forward strand.
CTGCGATGGCGAGGGCGGTCGTACCTGCCAGCTCCTTCGCCATCGCAGCGCGCAGCCGCAGCAGAGCCGGCCGATCGAAGGGCTTGGCGGCCGCCTCGAAGTCCTCGTGGGCCGCGCGGATCCGTTCCAGGTGATGGGCGTCGAGCTGGCGGACGGTCTCGATCGCGGCCTGACGCTCGGGCTCGATCAAGGAGGGAGCCAGCCCCTCCTTGCGGGCCAGCTCGCGGGCGGTGCGCAGCGCGTCGGCGAGGCGCAGGCGGTACAGCTCCTGGAGGTCCCTCAGCCGCTCCTGGCGCTGGTGGTAGAGCTGGGCGAGCTTCGGATCGTCGGCGAAGAGCTGTTCGGCTCGAGCGTAGAGGCGCAGGTTGACCACCGGACGGCCCAGGTGCTCGCGCATCTCCTCGACCTCGGCCTCACGCTCCTGCCAGCCGGCCGTGACGGCGGCAATGGGCCCTTCGAGGCCCAGCTCGTCGAAGGCGGTGACCAGGATGGGATGGAGGCGCTGAGGCCCCAGCAGAACGATCGTGCGTGCCATCGGCGGTGTATTATCCCTGCGCCGCCCCCCCAGGCGCGAAACCTCCTCCACGGAACCTGCCATGCACGTCATCCTCGTCGAGCCGGCGTTCCCGTTCAATCAGCGTAAGTTCCTCAAAGCATTGGCCGAAGTCGGCGCGAAGGTGAGCGCGATCTCGGAGTACCCGGCGGACTCCCTGGGTGAGTTGAAGGGGGTGTTGTCAGACTTCGAGCAGGTCCGCTCGGTGGTCCACGAGGAGTCGATGGTCGAGGCCGTCCGCCGCCTCCAGCGCCGCGGCTGGGTGGACCGGCTGGAGGCGACGGTGGAAGCGCACGTGATGAACGTCGCGCGGGTGCGGGAGGCCTGCGGGATCCCGGGCACCTCGGTCGAGACCACCTTCCTGTGCCGGGACAAGCCGGCGATGAAGGAGTTCCTGCGACGCCATGCCATCCCCTGCGCCCGCTCGACCGGCGCCGACACCCTGGAAGAGGGTCTCGCCTTCGCCCACGAGACTGGCTACCCCCTGATCGTCAAGCCCCGCGACGCCGCCGGCGCCTCCGGCACCTCTCGGGTCGAGTCCGATGCAGAGCTCACGACCGCTTTGAGGCAGGGCGGCGTCGGAGCCGGGGCCTCAGTGGCCATCGAGGAGTTCATCGAGGGGCACGAGGGCTTCTTCGACACTCTCACTATCGGCGGCCGGGTCGCCCACGAGTTCATCACCCACTACTACCCCAACGTCCTCGACGCCATGCGCAAGCGGGACGTCTCTCCGGTCTTCATCGCCACCAACCGGCTCCACTCGTCCGGCTACGACGAGGTCAAGCTCCTCGGCCGCCGGGTCATCGAGGCCCTGGGCATCGACACCTCGGCCACTCACATGGAGTGGTTCTTCGGCCCCAAGGGCCTCAAGTTCTCGGAGATCGGCTGCCGTCCTCCCGGTGTCGGTGCCTGGGACCTCTACTGCGCCAGCAACGAGATGGACGTCTATCGCGAGTGGGCGGCGGCCCTGGTGCTGGGCCGGCCGACCCAACGCCCCAGCCAGCGATTCGCCGCGGGACTGGTCAACCTGCGGCCGGACCGCGACGGGCGGATCGTCGCCTACGAGGGAGTCGACGAGATCGTGGGGGCCCTGGGTGACCAGGTCATCGACTACCACTTCCCGCCCCTGGGCTCGGGCACTCAGCCGGTCGAGGCCGGCTACATGGCCAACGCCTGGGTCCGGCTGCGGCATCCCGACTACGACCAGCTGCGCGAGCTGCTCGCCCTGGTGGGCCGGAAGGTGAGGGTCCGCGCCCAGTGACCTGCCTCGTCGTCCACGGTCACTTCTACCAACCGCCCCGCGAAGAGCCGACCACCGGCGAGATCCCCCCCGAGGAAGGGGCGGATCCATACGCCAACTTCAACGAGAAGATCACCGCCGAGTGCTACATGCCGAATGCGGCGCTCGGCAACTTCCACCGCATGTCGTTCGACGTCGGTCCGACCCTGGTCTCCTGGCTGGCCCGCCACGCGCCGCGCACCTGGAAGCGCATCGCCTCGTCCGGCGGCGGGTTGGCGCAGAGCTATCACCACACCATCCTGCCCCTCGCCAGCCGGCGGGAGAAGGAGCTCCAGATCGCCTGGGGCCGGGCCGAGTTCGAGCACCGGTTCGGTCGCCGGCCACGGGGCCTCTGGCTGCCGGAGACGGCCGCGGACGCCGAGACCCTGACGGTCGCGGCCGAGCAGGGCTTCGAGCTCACCGTCCTCGCCCCCTGGCAGGCCGCGGTCGCCCATCTCGACCCCTTCGAGCCGTATTGGGTGGAGTTGGCCGGAGGGCGGCGGATCGCGGTCTTCTTCTACCACGGGGCTCTGTCGGGCCGGCTCTCCTTCGACCCCGGGATCAGCATCAACGCCGACGCCTTTGCGACGCATCTCCTGGCTCCTCTGCGCCGCTTCGCGGAGCGGCGTCACGGTCGGCGCGGGATCGTTCTGCTGGCCACCGACGGTGAGCTCTACGGCCACCATCAGCGCCATCGGGAGCACTTCCTCCGCCACCTGATGCGCCATGCGGCGCCCGAGGCCGGCTTCACCGTGACCACGCTCGAGAGCTATCTCGACGAGCACCCCCCTGGTCGGACCATCGGCTTGGCAGAGCCCACTTCCTGGAGCTGCCACCACGGCGTGGCCCGCTGGGCGGGGGACTGTCCCTGCAGCCGGGAGTCCGGCTGGAAGGCACCGCTGCGGGCTCTCCTGGTGCGGGTCGCCGCGGCCGTCGACGAGGTCTGGGAGCGCGAAGCCGCGGCCTGGTTCGAGGAGCCGGGCGTGGTGCTCGAGCGCTCGGTGGAGGTCGTCCTCGGCGCCCTGCCCCTGGCTCGGCTGGCGGCACAGACGGCACGGCGCCGGCTCTCCCGCCAGCAGCTCACCGGCCTACGCCACCTGATCGAGGCACAGTGGCTGCGCCACCGGATGTTCGCTTCCTGCGCCTGGTTCCACGGCCAGTGGGATCGTCTGGAGCTACGCAACAACCTCGCCGCCGCTCGCGCCGCCCTGGCCCGAGCGGAAAGCGTCACGGGCGCTCCGCCGGCCCCCTGGTTCGAGGCTGAGCTCGCCGCGCTGGCGCCCGCGAGCGAGCGCCAGGCTCTCTCGGCCTGAGGGTCAGCCCTTGTCGATCTCGACGATCTTGCCCTTGGCGTCGGCGTCCAGGTTGCCGCTCTTGCGAGTGCCGTTGACGAAGACCCGGATCCGCACGCCCTGGCTGAAGGGCAGGTTGCGCTTGACGATCACGTGGGTGACCTCCTCGCCCTCGAGCTCGATTTGCTCGGCAGCGGTCTTGACCAGCTGAGGGATGAGGTCGAAGCGGACGTCCGCGGTGGAGTAGAGGTTCTCCTCCAGATTCCCACCGCCGATCAGCCTCACGGGCCGAGGACCTTCGAGCTCGCTGCCGCGGACTCGGAACTCGTCGACGTTCTCGGCCTTCTTGGGATCCTGGACCTGGAAGCTGACCGAGTCGGGATAGATGACGATCTCGAGGGCCTTGACCGGCGCGCCGAGGCGCTCGGCCAACTGGGCCACGGCCTTGGCGGCGTGGTCGCCTTCGAAGAAGTTGACCGGCGGCGGCTCGGGCGCCCGGGACGAAGTCGCCTTGCGGGCCTCCTGGACCTTCTGGCCGACTTCGGCGAGCTTGCCGCAGGCGCCGGCGAAGACGAGGCCGGCAGCGAGGACGGTGGCCAGGGCGAGCGAGGTGGTGCGACGGTGGGCTGGGGTGGCGATCATGAGTTTCCTCTCCTCAGCGCCCCGTTACGCGGGGAGCCCCTCGGAGGGGACAAGCTGGCGCTGTCCGGGCCCGGCGAAGCGCTTGCGCCAGGGGAGCGGGCAGCCCAGCAGGGCCTCCGCCTCCACCGGGTCGAGAGGCGGAGAGAACAGGAAGCCCTGTCCCAACGCGCAGCCCAGCGCGCGGACAGCCGCGAGCTGGCGAGGGGTCTCGATCCCCTCCGCCACCACGTCGAGGCCGAGACTGTGGGCGAGAGAGGCCACGCTCGCCACGATCGCCCCCTCCAGGCGGCGGTGCAGCCCGCGGACGAAGCTCCGGTCGATCTTGAGCGTGGTCACCGGAAAGCGCGCCAGATAGGAGAGCGACGAGTAGCCGGTGCCGAAGTCGTCCAGGCAGACACCCAGGCCCAGGCCCCGCAGCTCCTGGACCGTCACCAGCGCCGCCTCGGAGTCCAGCAGCACGACGTCCTCGGTGATCTCGAGGCGCAGGTAGTCGGCCGACAGGCCGCTGGCGGCCAGGGCCTCCATCACCGACTCGGTGAGCGAGCGAGGCAGGAACTGGACCGCGTGCACGTTCACGCTGATCCGCAGGTCCCCCGCCCCGGCGCAGCTCTCCTGCCAAAAGCGCGTCTGACGGCATGCCTCGCACAGTACCCAGCGGCCGATCTGAGGCATCAGGCCGGAGTCCTCGGCGACGCCCAGGAAGGCTTCCGGGGCGAGCAGGCCGAACTGGGGGTGCTGCCAGCGCAACAGGGCCTCGAAGCCGACGATCCCGCCCTCCACCAGGTCCACTATGGGCTGGTAGTGGAGCAGGAGCTCGTTTTGCTGCAGCGCTCGATGAAGCGCCGACTCGATCTTCAGCTGCGACAGAGCGCGCTCGTGCATCTCAGGGTCGAACACGGCATGTCGCCCACGGCCCGCCACCTTGGCCCGGTACATGGCGGTGTCGGCGTCGCGCAGCAACTCCTCCGGCTGGCTATAGCCGGGGGATGACAGGGTGATGCCCACGCTCGCGGAGGAGAACACCTCCTGGCCCCCGATCTCGAACGGCAGCTCGAAGTCCTGATGGATGCGCAGGGCGATGCGCGCCGCCTGGGCCTCCTCCTCGAGATCCTCGAGCAGCAGGGCGAACTCGTCGCCGCCCAGGCGGGCGACCGTATCGGTCGGTCGCAGGCCCTGGCGCAGCCGAGCCGCGATCGCCCGCAGCAGCTCGTCGCCCAGCACGTGGCCCAGGCTGTCGTTGATCAGCTTGAAGCGGTCGATGTCGATGAACAGGATGGCGAAGAGCGCGCCCTCCCGGCGGCGCGAACGCCGTAAGGCCATCTCGAGGCGATCGAGGAATAGGGTGCGGTTGGGCAGGTCGGTCAGAGGATCGTGGAGCGCGCTGTGGACCAGCCTCTCCCGCGCCTGGCTAGCCTCGACGGCGATGGCGGCGAAGTGAGCGGCGGACTCGATCAACCGCAGCTCCTGACCCGAGGGAGCCCGAGGTTGCCGGTAGTAGAGGGCCAGGGTGCCGAGGATTTCGCTCACCGACGAGCGCACCGGCTCGGACCAGCAGGCGCCGAGGTCGTGGGCGAGGGCGAGGTCCCGGTAATCCACCCACAGCGGGTCGTTGGCGATGTCCGCTACCACCACCCGCTCGCCGCGGAAGGCGGCGGTGCCGCAGGAGCCGACGGAGGGACCGATCTGGACTCCGTCGATACAACGGTTGTACTCGGCTGGCAGGCTCGGCGCCGCCCCGGTGCGCAGGGTTTGGCCGGTCGCGTCGAGCAGCAGGATCGAGCAGAGCATCCCCGGGGCCTGGTGCTCGACGCTTTCGGCGAGACGGGCGAGCGAGTCTTCGAGCGGAGCCCCGGTGGCGACCATGCGCAGGATCTGGTTCTGCTCTTCGACCAGCCGCTCCGCCCGCCGCCGACTGGTGATGTCGATGCTGACGCCGATCACCCCGTGGATCGCACCGCGGGCGTCGCGGAAGGGCTCGAGGTGAGATTCGAACGTCCGCCCCGCCCAGTCCAGCTCGTAGGTGATCGACTCGCCAGCGAGGGCCCGGCGGTGAGCCGCGATCGGTGGGTAGTCCAGGTCGAGGGTGCGGAAGAACTCGTAGAGGTTCTGGCCGACCACCTCGTCGGGGCTGAGGCCGATCGGCGCGAGCCCGGCACCGCGCGAGGAGGTGAAGCGCAGCTGGCGGTCGACCGACCACAGGACCGCAGGCATCTGCTCCACCAGGAGACCGAGTCGCCGCCCGATCTCACCTGGCTCGGAAGGATGATCGCGCCGCCGTCGCTTCATCGGAGCCTCGGAACTCTCGCCGTTGCCTCGCGGGCTCACGGCCGAGGCCGAGGAGCCCCTCATCGGTGGATTCCCGGGAGATCTTAGCGCATCGGGGTCCGAACGAGCAGAGACGCAACGTCTTCGAAACTATGGCTTAGTCCGAAGCTTAACTGACACACCCAAACGGCCGGGAAAGGCCGCGGCGCGCTGCCACGGCGCCTTGGCGGCGGGTGCTAGACTGCCGGGCCATGCGTACGATCCGCTCCGTGGGCCTGCTCGCCGGTCTGGCCATCGCCACTTCGGCGACCTCCCAGCCCCCCTCCCCGTCGGTAGCCCATTGGCCGTCGTTCCGTGGTCCAGCGGCCTCGGGGGTTGCCGAGGGGCAGAATCTCCCCGACACCTGGAAGGCCGATGGCCGGGTGGGGATCCGCTGGCAGACGCCGATCCCCGGCCTCGCCCACTCGAGCCCGGTGGTCTGGGGCGACCGGGTCTTCGTCTCGACGGCCGTCTCCGCCCGCAGCGACGGCGAGTTCGTACCCGGTCTTTACGGCAGCGGCCACACCGCGGCGGACCGCACCGTGCCCCACCAGTTCAAGCTCTACTGCCTCGACAAGAAGAGCGGCAAGGTGCTGTGGGAGAAGGTGGCCTTCGAAGGGGCCCCCAAGTCCGGCCGCCACATCAAGTCCACCTACGCCAACCCCACCCCGGCGACCGACGGCAAGCGGGTGGTGGTCTCCTTCGGCTCCGACGGTCTCTACGCCTTCGATCTCGACGGCAAGCTCCTCTGGCAACGAGACCTCGGCATCATCGAGACTTCCGCCTACAACGTGCCCGGCTACGAATGGGGCATGGCCAGCTCGCCGATCCTCTGGCAGGACAAGGTCTTCATCCAGGCGGACACCTCTCGGGAGGACTTCTTGGCCGCCCTCGACGCCGCCACCGGCAAGACGCTCTGGCAGGTGGCCCGCGATGAGATGCCCTCGTGGGCCACGCCCAACGTCTACGAGGGAGCCACCGGCGCCGAGCTGGTGACCAACGCGCCCAACAAGATCCGTGGCTACGACCCCGCGGACGGCAAGGAGCTGTGGCAGATCGCGCCCAGCTCGAACATCACCGCCCCGACGCCGGTCTTCGCCCCGGGCTGGATCGTGGTAGCGAGCGGCCGCCGGCCCACGCGGCCGATCTACGTGGTCAAGGCGGGCTCGCGGGGGGACCTCTCCCTGCCCGAGGGCAAGACTTCGAGCGAGGCGGTGCTGTGGAGCAAGACCGGGCGCGGCTCCTACATGCCGACGCCGCTGGTCTATGGGCCGCACCTCTACGTGCTGTCGAACGACGGAGTGCTCGACTGCTACGAGCTCGCCACCGGCGCCGAGGTCTACCGCGAGCGGCTGCCGCATCGAGGCAGCGGCTTTTCGGGCTCGCCGGTGGCGGCCGACGGCAAGATCTACCTGCCGGGCGAGGACGGCGACGTCTTCGTGGTGCGGGCCGGTCCGAAGTACGAGCTGCTGGCCACCAACGCCCTGGGCGAGATCCTGATGACCACGCCGGCGATCTCCGAGGGCCTGCTGCTGATCAAGACCCAGCACCACCTCTGGGCGATAGGAAGATAAGAACAAACCAAGATGGATCCCCGCTTTCGCGGGGATGACGGGCTACCACGCTCCTCTCGGTCATTCCCGCGCAAGCGGGAATCCATCCTGTTCTTCCTATTCCATCGTCAGCGCGGTACTGATCACGTACAGCCCGTCGAAGAAGTTGCCCAGGCGCAGGTTTTCGTTCTCCTCGTGCTGGTGGTTGTCGAAGTTGACCGTCGGCACCAGGATGGCCGGTAGCCCCAGCGCCTCGATGAAGGGTGCGATCGGCACCGTTCCCCCCGCCGTGCGGAGCACGATCGGCGGCTCCTCGTAGCCCGCTTCGAGGGCGGCGATCAGCTTCTGCGCCTGCGGGATCAGCGGCGACGTGCGGAAGGCCGCGAACGCCGGCGAAACCTCGAGCCGGGCGATCTTGTCGTGCTTCGCGCGCGTGGCGTCGTCCGGCTCGGCCTCCACCAGGTGATAGCCGGCGTCGGCGACGAACTTGCGCAGCTTGGCGATCAGGTCCTCGGCCCGGGTCTCGGCGATCAGGCGGATGTCCAGCTCGGCCACCGCCTGGTCCGGGATGATGGTGCGCGCCCCGGCGCCGACGAACGCGCTCTGGAGACCCCGGACGTTGAGCGTGGGGGTCAGGAAGGCCTCCTGCAGCCGCATCCCCGGGCGCTCGGGGGCGGCGATGCCGAAGCTCGAGAGGAGCTTGCCGGCGTCGTCCGGCACCGCCTCGAGCATCGCCTTCTCCTCGCTCGTCAGGGCCGGCACCGCGTCGTAGAAGCCCGGGATCAGCACCCGGCCCTCGTCGTCCTTCATGGCCGCCAGGAGCTTCGCCAGGCGCAGGGCCGGGTTCGGCACCCAATTGCCGTAGTTGCCGCTGTGCACACCGACCTTCGGGCCGTAGACGGTGAGCGTGGCCGTGACGATGCCGCGGGCGCCGAAGACCAGGGTCGGCTTGTTGCTCGGATGTTGGGGGCCGTCGAGGATCAGCATCAGGTCCGCCGCGAGCTTGTCGCGGTAGCGGGCGATGGCCGGCACCAGGCTCGGTGAGCCGGCTTCCTCCTCGCCGTCCAGGATCACCCGCAGGTTGGCGGTCAGCGGAACCTTGGCCCCCTTCAGCACGTCGATCGCCCCGAGCAGGCCGAGGATGGGCGACTTGTCGTCCGAGGCCGAGCGGGCGTAGAGGCGCCATTCGTCGCCGAAGGTGAGCCGGCTGGCGAGGTCGGTGACCGGCTGCGCGTCGTCCTCCACCTTGCCGGCGAGCAGCACGGGCTTCCAGGGGTCTCCCTGGGCCCAGCGCTTGGGATCGGTCGGCTGGCCGTCGTAGTGGCAATAGATCAGCAGCGTGCGCTTCGCTCCGGGGACGATCAGCTCTCCCCACACCAGCGGATTGCCGTCGGTCTCGAGGATCTCGGCCTGGAAGCCGCGCTTCGCCAAGAGGCCGCGCAGGTGCTCGGCGTTCCTGCGGATGTTCACCGTGTCGGCGGCCACGTTGGGGATCGAGAGCAGCTCGATCAGCTCGGCCATGCGGGCCGGCCGCGACTTGAAGTCCTCGAGGTAGAAAGCCTCGGTCAGCAGCGGGCTCTGGGCCCGGGCGACCGCGGCGAGGCCGAGGCCGATGAGCAGGGCTGCGAGGGTCGGGGTGGCGGCGGAACGGCGCGTCATTCGGGATCTCCTCCGGAGGCGAAGTGTAACCAAGCCTCCCTAGCTCCGCGGCGCCCGCAGCTCGGGCCGTGCCGTGCCGGCGCCGCATTCTCCCCAGGTCGGCGTCTTGCCCTCGGCCACGGTGCGCAGGTAGCGGCAGACGGCGAGGTGGCCTTGCTGGATCAGGGCCTTCTTCTGGGCTTCGGTCAGCTCGAAGTCGGTAGTGCCGATGCCCAGGTTGTCGATGCGCACGGTGCGAGCGACGTCCTCCGGCCGGTCGCGGGTAGCCTCGGTCTGCACGTCAAGGAGGGCCGAGAAGAGGGCGCGGAAGTACACCGGCAGGCTGTCGATCTTCCGGTCGGGATCGTCGTCCCGGCAGTTGTCGAGGTGGAGGCCGAGGGTGGCCTCGTTCGGGCCGCCCGCAGTGTCGAAGAGCGAGAGCGGGTAGTTCCAGAACACGCCGCCGTCCACCCAGACATCCTTCTTGAAGCTCACCGACGCGAAGAAGAGAGGGATCGACATCGACATCCGCACGGCATCGGCCACCGGGACGTCCGCGTTCTCGCCGTGCTCGTGGGAGAAGACCTGCGGCTCGCTACGCGACAGGTCCGTGGACACCACGTAGAGGTCGCGGAACTTGCCCGCGGCGTGGAGTTGGCGGAAGGTGGTGTCCGGGTTGCCGGTCTTCTCCTTCACCCGGGCCCGCATCCACTCGTGGAAGTAATCTCCCTTGTACCAGCCGAAGCGACGGATCAAGCGGATCACCGAGCCCAGGCCGCCACCTTGCTTGAACTTCTCGAAGTCGACGGAGAACAGCAAGGACTTGATCTCCGCCGGCGTGTAACCCAGGGCCACCAGGGCGGCGGCGATCGAGCCCGCCGAGGTGCCGGCCACCCGCTCGATGCGGGGCAGCACTTTCTGGGAGTGGAGCACCTCGAGGGAGCCGCCGTAGGCGAGGCCCTTGACCCCACCCCCTTCGAAGACCAGGTTGGTGTACGGCCAGTCTTGCGCTGCGGGGCAGCCCAGCGCCGCCTCGTCGGCCTCGGGCAGGCCCGGGACCAGGGCGGTGGGCGCGATGTGCTGGCTGGCGCAGGCGCCGGAGGCGAGGGCGGCGAGGAGGAGCAGAAGAGGGGTGCGGCGCATGGGCACCTCCGAGGCGAGCCAGGGGTTGGGAGCGCGGCCCAAGATAGCACTCCGCCCGCGGCGGCGGTGCCGAGCGGATCAGGAGGGCAGGGGCTCGGGCCCCGGGGTGCTCTCCGGCGGCTCGGGGACGAGGCTCTCCTTCTCGCCCGCGGCGCAGACCCGGTTGCGGCCCTGGTGCTTGGCCCGGTAGAGGGCGGCGTCCGCCGCCTGGACCAGCGCTTCCGGCCCGACTCCGGCCCGCGGCACCATCGCCGCCACGCCGAAGCTCGCCGTCACCCGGCCGAGGGTGGTGGCCTCGTGGGGCAGCGCCAGGCCCTCGATGCCCCGGCGGAGCCCTTCCGCTACGGCCAGGGCTCCCGCGAGATCGGTGTCCGGCAACAAGACGGAGAACTCCTCGCCGCCGTAGCGCGCCACCAGGTCGCCGCTGCGCTGGACGTGGCGGGCAAGGTAGAGGGCCACGGCGCGCAGGGAGAGGTCCCCCTCGTGATGGCCCTTGGTGTCGTTGAGGAGCTTGAAGAGGTCGAGATCGAGCAGCACGAAGGCGATCGGCCGCCGGTGCCGGCGGCAGCGGCTCCACTCCTCGTCGAGCACCTGCTGGAGATGGCGGCGGTTCGCCACGCCGGTCAGATCGTCCATCAAGGAGAGCTCCTGGAGCCGCGCGTTGGCGCGCTCCAGCTCGGCGAGGGTGCGGCGCAGCTCCTCGGTCTGCTCGGCGACCCGCCGCTCGAGCTGCTCGGCCCGCTGGGCCAGGGCTCGGCTGCGCAGGCTGCCGTAGCCCCGCACTCCCAGGAGCCCCACCACGACCCACAAGGCGAGGGCCCACGGCGACAGATACCAGGGCGACCGCACGCGGAAGCTCCAGGCGGTCTCCGGGCTGATCTCCGGCAAGGGGCTGACCGTGCGGGCGCGGAAGGTGTAGGCGCCGGGAGGCAGCCGGGTCAGCTCGGCGAACGGCTCGGTGCTGGGGGCGCTCCAGTCGGTGTCCACCGGGTCCAGGCGGGTCTGGAAGCGCAGGCCCGGCCGGGAGGAGCGGGGTGCCAGCTCGATGCGCAGCCGGCGTAGGTCCGAGGGGAGGCGAACCGAGCGCGGGGCGGCCCCGGGGGCGAGGCCGTGGAAGATCGCCTCTCCGCCGACCCGGATTTGCGCGAGAAGGGGCGGGGGCAGCTCGGCCGTCGCGGCACGGTGATCGCCCGCCCAGCGGTAGAGGCCGTTGTCGGCGGCCAGCCAGACGGTGCCGTCCGCCTCGGCGTACGCGGATTCGAAGGAGCGCAGAGGCAGCCCGTCGAGGGAGCGCAGCACCGGGCGCCAGCCACTCCCTCCCGAGAGCGCGATCGCCGGCGGGCGGGTATTCAGCCAGAGGTCGCCGTGGGCGTCCTCGAGGAGCAGGGTGTACTCGCCGTGCCCGGCCAGGGGTGCCAGGCTCGGGTCCTCGACCAAGGAGCCCCGAGCCTCGTCCAGCCGCAAGGCCCGGTCATCCCGCACGGCGACGATCTGCCCTGCGATCCGGTAGAGGTAGACCGCCCCGGGCTCGCCCACGACCCGGCGCCTTCCCGCCGGCTTCCCGGGCACCGGCGCCTCGAGCCCCACCAGCCCCTCGATCTGTGACCCGCACCACAGCACCCCACCTTCCCCTTCCTCGAGCGTCCGCAGGTCCCGCGGCGCTCCCTCGACGCTGCCCTCGTAGCGCCAGCCGGCGGCCTCCCGGCGAAGGGCGAAGAGGCCCTCCTCCGTGCCCACCCAGACTCGCGCCGGGTCCCAGGTGGAGCGCTCGAGCAGGAAGCCCGTCTGGTTCTCGGTGCCGGCGATGCGCTCCGGCCGCCCGTCGCGCAGGAGGTAGACGCCGTCGGCGGCGCCGATCAGCAGCTCCTCCCCGGTCGAGAGCAGGCTCCACGCCGAGGGCGGCACCGCCTCCACCTTCTGGAAGGCGAGGGGAGGTCGGCTTGCCGGCAGCTCCTCGGCCGCTGCGGCGCTCGGCGGGAGGGCCGGGGCCTCGGCGAACAGCCCGGCGGCGCTAGCCGCCCACAGGCTGCCACGGTGACGGAGCACCTGGTAGATCGAGCCAGGGAGGCCGGCGCGGCGGTCGATCACCGACACCGGCGAGGCCACCTCCACCTTGGCGACCCCGTTGTTGAGGCCGAGCCAGAGGGATCCCTCGTGGTCGAGGCTCACCGCATAGACCAGGTCGTCGGGGAGGCCGACGGAGGTGTCGATCACCTGATCCACGGTGCCATCCGGCGACAGGAGGAGGATGCCGCCCAGGAGGGAGCCCAGCACCCAGCGTCCATCCGGCAGGCGGGTGCCCGAGAAGATGCGGTTCTGCCGCGCCCAGCGGGAAGCCACGGGGGCGAAGGGCCTCGCCTCGCCGGCCGCGAAGAGGAAGAGCCCCTCTTCGCGAACCGAGACGAAGAGACCGCCCTCGGCGGCTTCCAGGAAGTCGATCCGCCGGTTGCGGAAGACCTCTCCGCCCGGTACCGGCTGGAGGCTGCGGCCCACCAGGCGGGAGAGGCCGGCCTCGCCCCAGAAGTAGAGGGTCCCTGCCACGTCGAACAGCCCCTCGTGGGGTCGATCGGGCGAAAAGGTAGTCACCGTGGCGAAGGTCGAACCGTCCCAGACCAGGAGGTGTCTCTCGGTCAGAAAAGCGAATCCCTCCGGCGTGGGCACCACCGTCCCGATCTGTCCCAGCGGGAGCTGGCTCGCATCCATCTCCGGTACCAGCGAGCGGTAGACCAGCTCGCCGTTCGGACCGGGCTCGAGGAGACCGACCTCGTCGACGCCTCCCACGGCGACCCGCCCGCGTCCGTCGGCGCGCACGGAGAAGGCCGTCTCGCCGACGCCGATCGGCAGGCCGAGCCAGCGCGCCCCATCCCACACCAGCAAGCCCCCCAGATTCGCCACGTAGACCAGGCCCCGCGGGTCGGCCGCGACGTCGAAGCTCTGCATGTCGGTCTCGGGCGCCGTGGGTTGGATCTCCTCCACCAAGGGAAAGCCGCGCTCCGGGGTCATGGCCGCAGCCGGCAAGACCCCGCTCGCCGCCAGAGTCAAAGCGGCTGCCAGCGAGCGGCCAAGGCGCGGGGCGGATCGACGTCTCATGGGGTTTGGGTGTGGGTGGTTGACGGGTAGTTTATGCGCAAACGCAGGGTGGGGGGCGGTAACGGGTGCCTGCGCCGCCGACGAGGCCACCAGTCGTGGCTACGCGGAGGAGGCCTTCGAGGCGCAGCGGCAGAACGTCGTCAACGCCTGCGGCTACGCCGGGGATCGCTGGAGCTGGAACCTCGGCGATCATCGCTACGTAGACACGTCCCTGCCGGGACGGGGGAGCCAGAGGGCCTGCTATTCTCTCCCGGTGAAGGTGAGCGAGGTTGTTCGGCTGCTGCGGGACGACGGCTGGTATCTGGTTGCCACCCGCGGCAGCCACCACCAATACAAGCATCCGACCAAGCTCGGGCGGGTGACCGTCCCCGGCAAGCCGAGCGATGACCTCGCCCCGGGCACCCTGAACAGCATCCTCAAACAGGCCGGCCTCAAGGAGTGAGAACCGCATGCGCTACGCGATCGTGATCGAGAAGGCAGAGGGCAACTACTGCGCATACGTTCCGGACCTGCCCGGCTGCGTCACGAGCGGCCAGACGGTCGAGGAGGTCGAGGCGCTGATCCGAGAGGCGATCGCCTTCCATCTCGACGGCCTGCGCGCGGACGGCCTACCGCTGCCAAGCCCCTCGAGCCGGGTCGACTACGTCGAAGTCGCCGCCTGACCTCCTCCACAGCCTGTTGCCCCCCTCGTGCCCACGATCGGCGTGGCCGTGATCCCTGGTTCCCACGCTCCGCGTGGGGACCCGAGTCCGGCCGCTCCGCGGCCTCTCCTCCCGGCCGAAGCGGTGCCGATCCGGCTGGCACCCGCGGCCCTCCTGTCACCCCGAGCGAAGCCGAGGGGCTCTCCTCCGGTGGGCGCAACACCCTGCTACCATCCCTCGCGGAATCGTCTTCGCAGCCGCGTGCATCCGGGTATGGAGCCACCGAAGAAGGTCTTCGTCAGCTACAGCTGGGACTCGGCCGCGCACCTCGAACGGGTGCGGGTGCTGGTGGACCGGCTGCTCGAGGACGGCATCGACTGCGTCCTGGACCAGTACGAGCACCCGCCGCCGCCCCAGGGCTGGCCGACCTGGATGCGCGAGCAGGTCAAGCAGTCGGATTACGTCCTGGTGGTGTGCAGCGAGGGCTACAACCAAAAGGCCGACGGCCAGGCCGGCTCTGGGGTGCGCTTCGAGAGCGTGCAGGTGCTCCAGGAGCTGTACGAGCGGGGGATGTGGAACGAGCGGGTGCTGCCGGTGCTGCTGGAGCCCGCCGGCCCCGAGCTGGTGTGGGAGCCGCTGCGGCCTTACCACCACTACCGCGCGCACAGCGACGAAGGCTACGAGGAGCTCTACCGCCGCCTCACCCGCCAGCCGGCGCTGGTGAAGCCGAAGCTGGGCTCGCCGCGGGTGCTGCCGCCGAGGAATGTGAGAGTGGAGGACCCAGCCGCGTTCACACCACCCGTCCCGCCCGCGATCACAGTTGCTCATCCGGTCTGGGCGTCCTCCTCGGGCGAAGACTCGTTCGGTCGCTGGGCGGCTTTCGATCTCGAGGGCGTCCTCCACCGCTTGCGTTGGATCCCACCGGGGACCTTCTGGATGGGCTCACCGGAGACGGAGGTGGGAAGAAACGAGAACGAGGGTCCCCGGCACCAAGTCACCCTGACCGAGGGCTACTGGCTGGGGGAGACGCCTTGCACGCAGGCGCTCTGGCAAGTGGTGATGGGAAAGAACCCCAGCAGGTTTCAGTCACCAGACCGGCCGGTCGAGTCGGTGAGCTGGGATGATTGCCAGG
>JBIOYC010000270.1:0-9854 GCA_044869955.1 Thermoanaerobaculia bacterium
GGGCCTATGGAGCTTGGTCCGTCACCGACTCGGAAAGTGTGCTGGCGGTCGCCTTTGCCGAACCACGTGATCGTGCTCACAAAGCTAGAGTTCGGCTGGAACAGATCGAGCACACACTCTCCTTGCGCGAAACCAACGCGATTTGCCGAGAGACCCTGCTGGAGCTCCTCCCGGCTCTCCGGAGGCCCTTGAGACCTCAAGAGAACGAGGAAGCCAGCATCCTCGCGACGGCGCTCGATCACGAGACCGTCTCGGAAAAGTAGGAGCTCCCGCGTCAGGTTCTCGCAGGGGGAGGTGATGCTGATCTCGGTCTGAAGCCGCACGAGAAGGGAGGTAGGTGAGGGATCCTGTGCGAGCGCGGGGAGCATGACGAAGCAAGCCGTGAGCAGGAGCAACGATTGTCGCAGCATCGGTGGCTCTCCTTGTTACTGAACTTCACTGACTTCCGTTCCCCAGGTGCAAAGCCCGCCACTCGGAGGGACGACTCTGTTGTGTTCGCCGCCGATCCAGAACGTCGTGAGACTCGGGTCCGTTTGTGCAGCCACGTAGTCCCCCGTCCTGAGCGCCGTCGTCGTTTGCTCCAAGCGGCGGGCGCAGGTGCCGCCAGAGATCGTCGCAGGGGATCCGTAGGTCGAAGCGGAGAGGTTCTTGGCAGCCCATGCGAACGACAAGTAGGCGGCACTAGAGCCGAACAGGAAGGGGACGACAGCGCGCTCCGATTGATTGACCGCGATCCCAGGCATGAAGGCGAAGACATTGGTGCCAGCGCCCAAAGTCACCTGTTGTGTGAGGGTGGCTACCGGATTGCCCAGTCCATCCTGGCTCACGGTGAATCGCAGAACGCGTACACAGCTCTCGTTCGGACCGCCGCCCGTGTTGCACAACACCGCGTGTGCAACCCAGAGCGCATCGCCAACTCCGGCTGCCTGACGAATCCGAGGATCACCCGAGTCGAGAGACTCGTCGTCGGGATCAAGCCCCGGCTGCGGGGCATCCGGCGCCACGCCGTATTCCGGCCCGGTCACGGTCACCACCTGCAAGTTGCTCGGCGATGCGCCGGAGAGCGTGTTCCGCACCCGCCAAATGCGGTAGGTCGAGGAGCCCCCGGTCGGACGCGTGCTCACGAGATAGACAGGATTGGTGGTCCCCGGGAACGAAGCCGGCGCCGTGTAGTGAATCGCCGGCTGGAGTGTGAAGGCATTGAGCTGATCTCCGGAGGTCTGCGAACCGCGGTAGACGTTTGCGATCGCCGTGGAGCAGCTCGTGGCGTTGTTGGTGAGGCCCGGCTTCTGGAAAGCCTGCACGATGGCATAGGTGAAACCCGCGCCGAGGATGAAGCGGCGGTTGTCCGAGATCAGCAGCGTGTCCACCCCCACGCCCACCATCGGGTAGTCGGCGAAGGTCTTCTGGCTATGGTCGTAGTCGGACTCCGAGGAGAGGTGGTAGATGCACCAGTTGGCCGGATCGAGGTTCGGTGGGTCCGGGTTCCGCGACACCGCCAGATACAACCGGGAGCGCTGCGTGGGGGACCCCTGGTACTGGCTCGCTACCACGAAGAAGCGCTGGTTCGGCCCCAGCCGGTCGTAGACCACGCGCGGGTCGAAGGGGACGAACTGGGTGAGCGTGGCGCCGAAGAACGACGCGAGGCTCTTCGTCTGCAGCACGGCTCCCTGGTTGGTGTAGAGCGAGATCGACGAGTTCACGGCTTGGATCAGCCGATTCGCGCTCTTGCCGAGCGTGGTGTCCGGCGGGTACAGCCCGCCGAAGCCGAGGCCGGGGAAGCTGGCGCCGGCGACGGCTTCTTGCGGCGGCTCGACCTCCAGGACTTGGTCCGGCTCGGGGGCATCCTCCCGGGTGGCCGCCGCTTCTTTGATCGCTTTCCAACTGGCCTCATCCAAAGGGTAGGTCTCGGGCGGCATGGGGAGGAACGGCTCCTCCTCGTCCGCAACCGCCGTCACCTCTACGGGCTCGAAGGTCCGCACCACCACCGGGTCGAAAGACTCCACCTGGGCAGCGACCGGCACAGTCGTGGTGATTACGCCCGCAAGCAAGGCACTGTACACAGCCCGAGCAGCAGAGACACCGAGAACGCACTGGGGATGTGCCATTTGTAGAGGAGAGTGCAGTAGAGCCATGAAGAAGGGACAGAACTGCTCTCTGAACAGAATCCTTCGATAGCGAGTCAACGAAGGCGTCTTCCGCATCGTCGCCACCCACATCAGAAGAGCCGCCACGTCCCGGGCCCGGCGCAGGGTGAGGGCGCGGATCTCGAGATCAGGCATAGCTAGGTTGCTGCGA
The DNA here is from genome assembly GCA_044869955.1 of Thermoanaerobaculia bacterium. Taxonomy (GTDB): domain Bacteria; phylum Acidobacteriota; class Thermoanaerobaculia; order Multivoradales; family SZUA-115; genus CALMKX01. The sequence goes on from JBIOYC010000270.1 coordinate 2,299, forward strand.
GATTCTAGAAAGAGAAAACTTGTTTCGTCAATGGGAAACAGGCGAACGAGGAGAGCGGACACGTGGGTCCGCCCCTACGACCGAAGGTCCCGCTGTCATCCCGACCGAAGGTCCGAAGGTCCGAAGCGGCGGGATCTCCTGGGCGGGAGGTGCGCCGGAGGGGAGATCCCTCGACTTCGCTCGGGATGACGGCTCGGCAGGATCCCAGCCCGGTGAGGTTTCCCCCACCCCCGCGTTGACAGGCCCGGGGGTGGCACACTAGATTTGGCCGTGCCCGCTAGCGAAACCAACGACGACACCGAAACCGTCTCGCCTCTCCGGATCGTGGCCGCGATCCCGGCTCGCTATGGCTCTACCCGTCTCCCTGCCAAGCCCCTCGTCGAGATTTGTGGGCGCCCCCTGATCGAGCACGTCTACCGCGCCACCACCGCTGCGCAGGGTCTGGCGAGAGTCGTGGTGCTGACCGACGACGAGCGCATCGGCGCCGCGGTCGACGGCTTCGGCGGTGAGTGGGAGCTGACTCCCGAGGCCTGCGCCAGCGGCACGGACCGCATCGCATTCGCGGCACGCGGCTGGGACGCGGACTTCGTGCTCAACGTCCAGGGCGACTGGATCCTCGACCCGGGGGCGATCGAGACCCTCGCCCGCCACCTGGGGAGCCATCCCGACGAGCGGCTGGCCACCCTCGCCGTGCCGGCCCGGCCCGAGGAGCTCGGCAACCCGGCCGCGGTCAAAGTGGTCTGCGACCTCATGGGCTACGCCCTCTACTTCAGCCGCTCGGAGATCCCGTTTCGCCGCCAGCAAGGCGGCCCCACGACCCTCAAGCACTGGGGCATCTACGGCTACCGCCGGGACGTCCTCTTCACCCTCGCCGACCTGCCCCAGAGCCCGCTCGAGCGGGCGGAGTCCCTGGAGCAGCTGCGCGCCCTCGAGAACGGCATCCCGATCCGGGTGCTGGCCATCGACGGTGAGGCATTGGGGATCGACACCCCCGAGGACCTCGAAGCGGCGCGCGCCAAGCTCGCCTCACGCAAAACGGCCTCAGCATGATCGGGAGGAGCCATGGCTAGCAAATTCATTTTCGTCACCGGTGGTGTGGTCTCGTCGCTCGGCAAAGGCGTCGCCGCGGCCTCCGTCGGCGCGATCCTCGAGGCCCGCGGCTTCACCGTCACCCTGCTGAAGCTCGACCCCTACGTCAACGTCGACCCCGGCACCATGTCGCCCTACCAGCACGGCGAGGTCTACGTCACCGACGACGGCGCCGAGACGGACCTCGATCTCGGCCACTACGAGCGCTTCACCTCGGCGGTCACCTCGAAGCTGCACAACTTCACCACCGGCAAGATCTACGAGGCGGTGATCAACAAGGAACGGCGGGGCGACTACCTGGGCAAGACCGTGCAGGTGATCCCCCACATCACGGACGAGATCAAGGCCGCCATGCAGCGCCTGTCGGGCACGGTGGACGTGGTGATCGTCGAGATCGGTGGCACGGTGGGCGACATCGAGTCCCTGCCCTTCCTCGAGGCCATCCGCCAGTTCCGCCAGGAGCTGGGGCGCGGCAACGCGGTCAACATCCACCTGACCCTGGTGCCCTACATCGCCGCCGCCGATGAGCTCAAGACCAAGCCCACCCAGCACTCGGTGAAGGACCTGCGCGAGATCGGCATCTCGGCCGACGTGCTGCTGTGCCGCGTCGATCGTCCCCTGCCCGAGGAGATGAAGCGCAAGATCGCCCTCTTCTGCAACGTCGACGCCGAGCAGGTGATCGCCGCCCGCGACGTGCCGACGATCTACGAGGTGCCGCTGATGCTCTGCCGCGAGGGGCTGGACGAGATCCTCCTCGACCTGCTGAGCCTGCCCCACTACGAGCGCGACCTGTCGAAGTGGGAGAGCCTGGTGTCGCGCATCAAGCACCCTCACCATCACGTGCGCATCGGCATGGTTGGCAAGTACGTCGAGTTCCCCGACGCCTACAAGAGCCTGAACGAGGCCCTGATCCACGGCGGCCTCGCCAACGACGCGAGGGTGGAGATCGTCTACATCAACGCCGAGCAGCTCGAGACCTCGAACTGGCCGCGGGAGATCCACGAGGTCGACGCCATCCTGGTGCCGATCGGCTTCGGCGTGCGTGGATCGGAAGGAAAGATCCGCGCCATCCGCTATGCCCGGGAGCATCAGGTGCCTTTCTTCGGCATCTGTCTCGGCATGCAGTGCATGGTCATCGAGTACGCGCGCAACGTCTGCGGCATCAACGGCGCCAACTCCACCGAGTTCGAGCCGGATGCCCTGGACAACATCATCTACAAGCTGCGCGATCTGCTGGGGGTCGAGGAGATGGGCGGCACCATGCGTTTGGGGGCCTATCCCTGCCGCTTGAAGGAAGGCACCCAGGCCCACCGCATCTACGGCGCGGACCAGGTGAGCGAGCGCCACCGCCACCGCTACGAGGTCAACCAGAAATACCTGAAGAAGCTGACCGACCACGGTCTGGTGATCTCCGGCCTGTCGCCCGACGGCAAGTTCGTCGAGATGGTCGAGCTGCCGGACCATCCGTGGTTCCTGGGCTGCCAGTTCCACCCCGAGTACAAGTCCAAGCCCACCCACCCGCATCCCCTCTTCGTCTCCTACATCCAGGCCGCCCTCGCTCACCAGAAGGCGCGCGACGAGGCCGAGCGGAAGATCGCCTTCCCCGAGAGCCGGCAGCCGGCCCCGAGCGAGGAGGTGACGGCCGAGAGCGCCGTCACCGTGGTTGCCTGACCATGGGCTCACCTGCCTTCGAGCTCGCCCCGGGGGTCGCCATCGGCCCGGGCGCCTTGCCGGTGATCGCCGGGCCTTGTGTCCTGGAAAGCGAGGAGCTGGCCCTCGGCATAGCCCGCCGCCTGCGTGAGATGGCGGGCCGGCTGGGCCTCGGCTTGGTCTTCAAGTCCTCCTACGACAAGGCCAACCGCTCGGCGATCGGCACCTATCGGGGGCCCGGCCTCGAGCGGGGCCTCGAGATCCTCGCCACCGTCAAGGCGGAGACCGGCCTGCCCCTGCTGACCGACGTCCACGAGCCCGGCCACTGCGCGCCGGCGGCCGAGGTCTGCGACGTTCTGCAGATCCCCGCCTTCCTCTGCCGCCAGACCGACCTGGTGCTCGCCGCCGCCGCGACCGGCCGGGCCGTGAACGTCAAGAAGGGCCAGTTCATGGCCCCAGACGACCTGCGCCGCATCGCCGACAAGGCCCGCTCCGTGGGCTGTGAACGGGTGACCATCACCGAGCGGGGGGCGAGCTTCGGCTACCACAACTTGGTGGTCGACATGCGCAGCTTCGCCTGGATGCAGGCGGACGGGCTGGCTGTGATCTACGACGTCACCCACTCCCTCCAGCTGCCCGGCGGCGGCGAGCAGACCGGCGGCGCCCGGCACTTCGCCGAGCCCCTGGCCCGGGCGGCCGTGGCCGCCGGTGCGGACGGTGTGTTCCTGGAGGTCCACCCGGACCCCGAGCACGCCCTCTCGGACTCGACCACGCAGCTGCCGCCGGAGCGGGCCGAGCGCCTGCTCGCCTCCCTCCTCGCCGTGCGGCAGGCCCTCTCCCCCTTCCGGGAGGAGGCACCTTGAAGCCCCGTCCTCCCCGCGAAGTGGCCCGCCAGGTGATCGAGATCGAAGCCGCGGCCGTGCTCGGCCTCCTGCCCCAGCTCGACGACGCCTTCGACCGCGCCGTCGGGCTGCTGCTCGGAGCTCGGGGGAGGATCGTCTGCACCGGCATGGGCAAGAGCGGGCTGGTGCTCCAGAAGGTGGCGGCCACGCTGTCCTCGACCGGCACGCCAGCCCTGTTCCTCCACCCCGCCGAGGCGGTGCACGGGGACCTGGGGGTGATCGTCCCCGGCGACGTGGTGGTGGCGGCCTCCTTCTCCGGCACCACCGAGGAGCTGCTGCGGCTGGTGGACACCCTGAAGCGCCTGGGCACTCCCCTGGTGGCGATGACCGGCAATGCGGCGAGCCCCCTCGCCCGCCACGCCGACGTGCACCTGACGGTGGCGATCGACAAAGAGGCCTGCCCCCTGAACCTCGCGCCCACCGCCTCCACCACCGCCACCCTGGCGATGGGCGACGCCCTCGCCATGGCCCTGCTCGAGGCTCGCGGCTTCACCCCGGACGACTTCGCCCTGCGCCACCCGGCCGGCCGGCTGGGCCGGCGCCTGCTCGCCGTCGAGCAGCTGATGCACGCGGGCGAGAAGATGCCGGCGGTCCGCCTCGACACCTCGATGCGCGAGACGATCTACGAGATGACCAAGAAGGGGCTCGGCATCACCGCCGTGGTGGACGGGCAAGGGCAGCTCGAGGGCTGCATCTCGGACGGTGACCTGCGCCGCCTGCTCGCCGACGACGCCGACCTCCTGAACCGGACCGCACGGGAGTGCATGAGGCCCCGGCCCCGCACCATCGCTCCCCGCGAGCTCGCCCCGGTGGCGCTGAAGGAGATGGAGGAGCACCGCATCACCTCCCTCTTCGTCTGCACCGAAGGTGGCGAGCTGCTCGGCATCGTCCACCTCCACGACCTCTGGGGCCTGGAGCTGTTCTGACCCCATGGACCACGAAGGCGCTCTGCTCCAGCTGCCCGTCGCCGAGCTCACCCGGCGTGCCCGCCAGATCTCCTGGCTCCTGCTCGACGTCGACGGCGTGCTGACCGACGGCCGGCTCTACTACGGCCCCACCGGCGAGATCACCAAGGCATTCCACGTCAAGGACGGCTACGGCGTGCGCCTGGCCCGCCAAGCCGGCCTGAAGGTCGGCAGCCTCTCCTCCCGCGCCGACGCCGCCTTCGCCCGGCGGGCCGCGGACCTCGCCTTCGACCTGGTGATGGAAGGGGCGCGCGACAAGGTCACCGCCTTCGACGGCTTTCTGTCCGCCAAAGGCATCGCCCCCGAGCTCGTGGCCTACGCCGGGGACGACCTGCCCGACCTGCCGGTGCTCTCCCGCGTCGGCCTCGCCGTCTGCCCCGTCGACGCGGTCGCCGAGGTCCGCTCGGCCGCCCACGTCGTGCTCTCCCGGGCCGGCGGCCAGGGGGCGGTGCGCGAGCTGGTCGAGCTGCTGCTGGATTGGCGGGGGTAGAAGACCTCACCCCACCCGCTCTGGCCCCTCCCCACTCGCTCCGACGCCACCCTTCAACGAGGCCCCGGTAGGGAGCCCTTTCCCGTTGTCACCCCGAGCGAAGCCGAGGGGTCTCTTCAACAAGGCCCCGGAGGGGAGATCCCTCCACTGCGCCTCCGTCGCTGCGCTCCTCCGGCTCCGGTCGGGATGACCGGGGGCAGTGGGTGGGCCTTGACCCCGCCACACGAACAATCTATTGTGCCAAGCACAATCCACCTTCTGTCATAGGAGATTCCGCATGAGCAGGAAATTTGCAATCTCCGCCCTCTCTCTGATCGCCCTCTCGGTCCTGGCCCTCGCCCCGGCGAGCGGCGAGCTACAGCCCCTCTCGGTGGGCTGCCGCAACGGCCCGGCTACCCCGGAACAGGTGGCGCTGAAGGACTTCGAGAAGCTGCTCTTGATCGAGCAGAACTTCAAGGCGACGCCGGTCAGCCAGAAGCCCGACCCGGGCAAGAGCGGCCTCATCCTCGCGCCCGAGAAGAGCAGGGCCGAGTGTGAGTGGTACTGGATCGACTGTGGCATGGACGGCATCGACGACTGGTGCTGCGGGTCCTTCGACAGCTGTGCAGGGTACTGCGCGGAGCTCTGCGGCGGTCCCTGCGACTACTACCCCCCCGCCTCCTGAGCCCCACACCGCCGGGGGCCGCGAGACCCCCGGCCTATCGTCCTCGCCTACCGGATCACCAACGGCGGGCCGGCCTCGACGGTGACCAGCGGCATCTTCAGCTTCGAGAAGGCGATGAAGCCGCTGGCGCTGTCGGCCGTCGTGACCTGCCAGCCCCACACCCAAACCAAGTAGCGACTGCCGGGCACCATCTGGATCAGCACAGGCGCGAGGGGGACCGGGCCGAAGCCGAAGGCCGGCGAGGCCGCGTCGGCGATGCGGCCGCTACCCTGCGCGCCGCTGAAGACGCTGACGCCGCTCACGCTCCAGAGCTGTGCCTGGCGAGAGACGGCCGGCTGGGGCTCGCCGTCCACGTAGACCGCGAGGCCCAGGCCGCCGCGGCTGCGCAGCCAAGGCAGGTCGGCGAAGGACGCCCAGTTCCACTCGTAGTTCCCCTGGGGGGTGACAGCAGCCAGGTAGGGCTCCGGCGCGGACAGGTAGAAGCCGACCCCGGCGGCCGAGAAGCCCGGCGTCGAGACCGTGATCAGAGTCCCGTCGATGCGGCTGCCGAAGGCCTGGCCACCCCCTTCCTGCCATTCCGCGTCGTAGGGAGGGCCGAAGATCCGGCTACCGCCGGGCACGGTGATCTCGAAGTGCTTCCTGGCGTCGGCCATCTCCAGACGCAGCCGCTCGGAGGCGTAGCTGCGAAGCTGAGCCTCGGTCCAGCGCGAGGCGCCCTCGGTCACCGGCTCGTTCGGGTCCAGGTCGGCCTGGAGCCGCTCGAGCTCCCGCCGTAGACCCCGCGAGATGTGCTCGGCAGCGAGCGCCTCGTGCTCAGTGCGCACCCCCTGCTCCGGTACCGCGCGGTCGAGGGCGAAGATCTTCCGGTCCCAGACCCTCTCGGGGATCAGTCCGTTTCCCATTGGGTGCCTCCTTGGCGAATGCTCCAGAGGCTTCGCGACGAGTCGAGACGTTACCGGCAGGACCGTGGCTTGGTGCGACCGGCTGGAGGTCCGGCGTAGACTCTCGCCCCGACCATGGCCGAGCCCCACACCGACCCCTTTCGCTACCGCCTGCTGCGGCGCACCCTCCTCGGGCTCGCCGCGCTCCTCGGTCGCCTCTCCTGGCGAGGCGCCCAAGGCCTGGGCAAGGGCCTCGGCCAAGTCGGCTGGCACCTCGCGAGGCGGGATCGGCGCCGTACCCTTGATCACTTGCGGATCGCCTTCCCGGAGCTCGCCGAGCGGGAGCGCCGGCGGCTGGGCCAGGCGAGCTTCTGCCACCACGGCCAGACGCTGACGGAATGCCTGCACCTGATGTCCAAGGGCTGCGAGGAAGTGGCACGGGTGGTCGAGGTCGAGGGCTGGGCGCACGTCGAGGAGGCGCGCAGGGCCGGCCGACCGATCCTGGTCGTCACCGGCCACTGCGGCAACTGGGAGCTGATCGGCGCCGCGGCCAACTGCCGCGGACTGGGCTTGAGGCCGGTGGCCCGGGAGGTGGAGGACTCGGGCCTGCAACGCCTGGTGCTGTCGTTTCGCGAGCGCTTCGGCACCTACGGCATCGCCCGCGGCGGCAAGGCGGCGGCCCGCGAGCTGCTGGCCTCGGTGCGCGGCGGTGGGGCCCTGGCCATGCTGATCGACCAGGACACCAAGGTCGAAGGGGTGTGGGTGCCCTTCTTCGGCCGGCCAGCCTTCACGCCGGTGGGGGCCGCCCGCCTCGCCGCCAGACTCGACGCGGCGGCCCTGCCGACCTTCATCGAGAGGCGGCCCGACGGCAGCCATCGGGTGACCTTCCACCCTCCTCTCGAGCTGCCCGAGGAC
>JBIOYC010000271.1:0-28850 GCA_044869955.1 Thermoanaerobaculia bacterium
GCGGCCCTCGCTCGCTTCCAGCCGGTCGAGGAAGCACCGGTGCGGCCCGCCGCGGGTGGCCGGCCCGGGCGCTTCCGCTTCGACCGCTGGCAGGGGGGGCGGGGGGCCTCCGGGCGCTGGTACGCCCTGCCCCGGCCTTCCCCCCCGGCCGACGCCGTGGTGCGCGACGAGCTGGCCAAGGAGAGGGCGCGGCTGCTCTTGGGGCGCTACGGCGTGGTCTTCCGCGAGCTGGTGGCGCGGGAGCTGCCGGCCTTCGACTGGCGGGGGACCTTTCGCGCCCTGCGCCTGATGGAGCTGTCCGGCGAGGTGGTGAGCGGCTATTTCTTCCGAGACGTCCCCGGGCCGCAGTTCGCCTCCCAGGCGGCGTTCCGGCTGCTGCGCCAGGGCCTGCCGGAGGACGCCGTGTTCTGGCTCGGCGCCCTCGACCCGGCTTCCCCTTGCGGCCTCGACCTGCCCGAGCTGAAGGTCGGCCTGCCCCGGCGGGTGCCGGGCGGCTATCTCGTCTACCACGGCTCGCGGAGGGTGGTGACCGCCCGCCGCAGGGCCGCGGAGCTGGAGCTGGCCGTCGGCCCCGACCACCCCGACCTGCCCCGCTACCTCGGCTTCCTCAAGGTCCTCCTCGCCCGCGACTTCGACCCCGAACGCTCGCTCAGCGTCGAGACGATCAACGCCGAGCCCGCCGCCAAGAGCCCCAACCTCGCCGCGCTGCGCTCGCTATTCGGCGTCACCTCGGATGGGGCGGGGGTGAAGGTGGTCAAGCGGTACGGCTGAGGTCACGCTCCCCGAGCGTCAGCGAGCTGCAGGGCTCCAGCCGGCGCCCCTCACCGGGCCCAGCCTCAAACGTGTTGCATGTGCACCCACGCATCGCGGATCGCCCGCTGGTCGGCATCGTCGGGGTCGTCCGGCGGGTCGCGCCGAGGTCCGGAGAACGGCCCCTCCCAGCTGGCCTTGCAGTTCGGACAGTTGCGTCTCTGTTCGAACCACTTGAGGATGCAGTGCCGGTGGAATCGGTGCTTGCAGGGTAGCTCGACCACGTCGTCGCCGTGCTGGAAATCCTCCGTGCAGACGGAGCAGCCATCGCCCATGGGAGAGGCCGGTCCCGAGCGCCGGTCCACTTCGCTCACGGCCCGCAGCGGCACCTGGCCGCCGTTGGCGAGGCGGTAGAGGAGGTAAGCCAGGCCCAGGAACACGATCATGCCAATCACGAGCGCCGCCATGGGATCCACGTAGCCGAAGGGTTGGGCCGTCGAGCTCCCTGGTGGGGAGGGCTTGGCCGGACGGGGCGGCGGCGCCGGTGCGACCCGGGGCTGCGCGGCCCTGGCCGGGACGGCTTGGGGCTGAACGGCTCTGGGCGGTGCGGTCCGATGGAGGGCCGCTTGGACGTGGGGGGCGAGCCCCGGGCCGGCAGGTGCCGGGCTGCGCTGCACTACGCGGGCGACGGCGGCCCGGACGTGCGGGGCCTGGTGGGGTGGTGGGAGCACGGGGCGCAGGTTGGTCATCGTCTCCAGGTCCTCCGGAAGAGCCTGCGCGCGAGCGGAAATGCGAGGGTAGTAGGAGACTACTCCAGATGGACCTCCCTCCGCTCCTGAGCCCGTCCTCCCCCCCAAGGTTCACGGCTTCGAGCGTAGACTGCCTTCCTCTTGGCCGTCGGCGTACTGGCCGACGAGGCGGATGACTTTTCCTCCTTCACGCTCAAAGCGGATCGTGAAGTCGTCGAGGTCGCCGACCAGGAAGCGGTCGCCGCCGGTGGGCTGGAGACGCAGCTTGCGGCCGCCGCCGCGCTGATACCAGAGGGCGCCGTCGGCGAGCGTGACCACGCGCGGGCCGTAGGTGCCGACGAAGGGGCCCAGCTCGGCAGGGGAGAGGGTGACGGTGCTGCGGCGCATCTCCAGGATCCCGCGAGTGAAGGTCAGCTCGGCCTTCTGCTCGCCATCGGTAGCCTTCTCTGCGAGGGCGGAGAGGGCCCGCTCGTGAGCCACCGCCAGGGCCTCGGCCGCCGGCACGGCCACGTCCGGCGCCACGCCGGTGCCCTCCCAGTTGGTGCCGGAGATCGGGTTGATCGCTCGCCCGAAGGGCACGGTTACGAACACCGGATAGCCCTCGACCTCGTGCCCCTGGACCGGATGAGCGCCGCCGCCGGTGGTCTCCCCGACGAGAGTCGCCCGCTTCAGGTTCTTGAGGTTGTAGGTGAACTCCTCGGCGGCCGAAAAGGTGCGCCCGCTGGTGAGCACGAAGACGGGCACGTCCGGCAGGCGGGTCCCGGGCACCCACGCATGGGTCCAGTACTGCTGGGTGCGGTCCCCCTTGCGGATGTAGAAGCTGTTCAAGTGGGTGGTGTCCTCGTCCGAAACGAGGTAGCTGGTCAAGAGCTGGATCATGCTCGGGCTGCCGCCGCCGTTGTTGCGCAGGTCGAAGATCAGCGCCTCCGTCCCGGCCAGGAAGCTCATCGCTGCCACCGCCGTGGCGCCGCCCAGCTCGGCCGGAGCGAAGCAGTCGAGCTGCACGTAGCCGACGTTGCCGGCGAGCCTTTCCACCTTGCGGAAGCAGGCGTTCTCGTGCCGGACCTGGGCGGCGAAGCGCGCCCGTTCCTCGGCGGGGGAGGGCTCCGGAGCGCCCGCAGGCACCGGGGGCTCGGGGGCCCAGCGCACCCGCAGGTGGAGGTCGTGGCTCACGGACTGCAGGTCTTCGGTGAGCTTCTGGGCGAAGCTCTCGAGGTCCTTGAGGTCGTCGTAGGCGCCGCCCGCCAGCTGGCGGGCGAGGAGCTCGCCCATCTTGGTCGCTGTTTCCGGGAAGACGTAGGTCTCGTTCAAGGCGGCCGTGATGTCCTCGATGATCGCCTTGCGATCCTTGGTGTCGACTGCGGGCGGCCCCTGCTGGGCGAGGCCCGCCGTGGCGAGCCCGACCATGAGGCCGAGGGGGAGAAGGGCACGGGAGAGCGATGGGGCGGTCATCGGGGGTCCTCTCTGGAGGTGCGTTCGGAGATGGTGGGTGGATGAGATGGCCGGGGTTTCCCCAGCCGGGCCTCGAGGCGAGCGGAGAGCGGGCGCTCGGTCAGCAGGTCTTCCATGGCAGCGATCGCGGCGAGCAGATCGTGGCCGGACTCCACCGCCAACTCCGCGGTCGTGGCCCGGATCTCCTCCCAGCAGGGAGTGAGCCGCGCGATCGCCCGGCGGCCCCGCTCGGTCAAGGCGAGCAGACGGCGCCGCCGGTCGCGGGGGTCGCCAGCCGAGGCGACCAGCCCCTCCCTCTCCATCTCGCGGCCGATCTGGGCGATCGCCGTATGGGTCAGCCCGAGCGTGGCAGCGAGCTCCGAGACCCCGAGCGGCGAGCGGTCCGTCAGGGCGGCGAACACGGCGAACCAGCGCGCCCGGAAGTCCAGGTCCTGCTTCGCGTAGACCTCGGTGGCCTCCTGTTGCAGGCGCTCCCCGAGCCGCTTCAGGCGGGAGGCGAGGGCGAGGTAGCCGAGCTTCTCGATCAGGTCCACACTTCAAGTACGGGGAGATTGGAAAGTAGTTTCCGATTCCATCCCTCCTGATCGCACCCTGCTACCATCCCCCCACCATGCGAAATGCCGAGATCGTCGCTGTCGGTCTGGTGGCCGTGCTGCATCTGTTCTTCCTGGTCCTCGAGATGTTCCTCTGGGACACGCCGTACGGAAGGAAGGTCTTCCGCCTGACTCCCGAGCTGTCGGCGGCGACCAAGACGCTGGCGGCCAACCAGGGGCTCTACAACGGCTTCCTGGCCGCCGGGCTCGTCTGGGGGATCTGGCTCGGGCCGGCGGGCTTCGCGGTGCGGGTGTTCTTCCTGATCTGCGTCATCGTGGCCGGCGTGTTCGGCGCCGCCACGGTGAACCGCCGGATCCTGGTGATCCAGGCATTGCCGGCGCTCGCGGCGCTGGGGCTCGTCCTGCGCAGCCAGCCGTGAACGGCGCTGCTAAAATCACTCCTCTCGCACCGTCTCACACGGAGGCTCGAACATGGGCAAGCGGATCTTCCTCTTCCTCCTCACCAACCTCGCGGTCATCGTCGTCCTGTCCATCATCGTCTCGGTCTTCGGGCTGGGGCGTTACGTCTCGCCGGACGGCCAGCTCCAGCTGATCCCGCTGGCCCTCTTCTGCCTGGTCTGGGGCATGGGCGGCGCCTTCATCTCCCTCTTGATGTCGCGCTGGGTGGCCAAGCGGGCGATGGGCGTGCAGCTGGTCAACGGCCAGACCGGCAACGCCACCTTCGACTGGCTCTACAACACCGTCGCCCAGCAAGCCCAGGTCTCCGGTCTGCCGATGCCCGAGGTCGGCGTCTACGACTCGCCCGAGGTCAACGCCTTCGCCACCGGCCCGAGCAAGAAGCGCAGCCTGGTGGCGGTCTCGAGCGGTCTGCTCAACACCATGCAGCGCAACGAGGCCGAGGCCGTGATCGGTCACGAGCTGGGACACATCAAGAACGGCGACATGGTGACCATGACCCTGCTCCAGGGCGTGATCAACGCCTTCGTCATGTTCCTGGCCCGCATCGTCGCCTTCGTCATCCGCCAGCGCCTGGATTCCCGCTTCGCGAACTTCATCGCCTTCGGCATCCAGATCGCCCTGCAGATCCTGCTGGGGATCCTCGGCGCCATGGTGGTCGCCGCCTTCTCCCGCTACCGCGAGTTCCACGCCGACGCCGCCGGCGCCCAACTGGCCGGCCGGGGCAACATGATCGCGGCGCTCCAGCGCCTCCGGGCCAATGTCGACAAGGTGGACAATTCGGCACCCGCCCTCGCCACCTACAAGATCTCGAACCGCGCCTCGTGGCTGGGCCTGTTCTCCACTCACCCGCCCCTCGAGGTGCGCATCGAGGCCCTCGAGCGGATGCAGGTCTCCTGACGAGGGCCCCCGCAGGGAAAGGCGGTCCCCGGGGTTGCAGAGCTAGCTCGTTTCACCTCACGAGCAGGGAGGTTCCGATGACCGGTTACGATCGGGCTCGACTTCTCCTCGTCCTCTCGCTCTGCACCGCTCCCCTCGCCGCCCAGCCCAACTGCGCCACCCCCAACCTCGGCCGCACGCCGATCAACGACCTCGGCACCGGCCTCTACCTCGGCCTGTACCAGGGGGGTCTGTACCCCGGCGGGGCCAACGCGCCACCGGAAGCCCACCGTGCGGAGGGTGTGGAGCGAGCGCTGGCGGTGGCGCCGATCGCGGGGCCGGCCGGCAGCCGGTACTTGCTGCTCTCGATCGGCATGTGCAACACCTCGCAGGAATTCTGCGGTCCCGCGGTGCCGCCTTGCACCACCCGCTCATTCGTCGGCAAGGCCGCACTGGATGGGCGGGTCGATCACGGCGAGCTCGCGATCGTCAACGGTGCGCACGGTGGCCAGACCGCCACGCTCTGGGAGAGCGCCTCGAACGCCGCCTACCAGTGGATCGAGGACAACGCCTTGACCCCCGCCGGTTACACCGAGGAGCAGGTCCAGATCGTCTGGGTCAAGGTCGCCAATGCCGGCCCCGCCTCCGGGTTACCGGCGGCCGACGCCGATGCCTTCGCCCTGGTCTCGAGCCTGGGCAACATCGCAAGGGCGGCCAAGGTCCGCTATCCCAACCTCCGGATGGTCTTCGTCTCGAGCCGCATTTTCGCCGGCTACGCGACGACCGCCTTGAACCCCGAGCCCTACGCCTACGAGTCGGGCTTTGCCGTCAAATGGCTGATCGAAGCCCAGGTCGACCAGATGGCCGGAGGTGGGATCGACCCGCGGGCGGGTGACCTCGACTACGGCACCGTGGCGCCCTGGCTCGTCTGGGGTCCCTATCTCTGGGCAGACGGCCCGAACCCGCGCAGCGATGGCCTGACCTGGGACTGTCCGGCCGACTACGAGAACGACGGCACGCATCCCGGGGACGGCGCCGAAGAGAAGGTGGGGCAGCGCCTGCTCGACTTCTTCCTCACCAGTCCCTTCGGCTCGCCCTGGTTCCACGCCCCCGTCTTCGCCGACGGCTTCGAGACAGGCGACACCTCGGCTTGGACCTTGACGTCGCCCAGCCCGGGGTCCGGTGCCGAGCCGAAAGCTCCCGGAAGGTAGGGGCTCCTAGGAAGGTCTGGCCGGCGGCGAGCGGCGAGATCGCGAGCCGGTGTAATCTCGGGCAGGTGTTTTTCTACTCAAGACTCGCAAGAGTTGCCGAAACGCTCGCGGTATGGCCACCGAGCCGGCGCTGATCCAGGTCCGGGATGCCCTCGCCGGCGAGCCGGAGGCCTTGCGTCGCCTGGTGCAGGATCTGACCCCCGTGATCCAGGCGCGGGTGGCGCGAGTGCTGCTGCGCTCGGTGGCAGCGACGACGGGGCGCAACGTTCGCCAAGAGGTGGAGGACTTGACGCAGGAGGTTTTCCTCACCCTATTCGACGACGGCTCGAAGGTGCTCGCCTCCTGGCAGCCGGAGCGCGGCCTGTCGCTCTCCAACTTCGTCGGTCTGGTGGCCGAACGCCAGGCGATCTCGATCTTGCGCAGCGGCAAACGCAGCCCGTGGAAAGAAGACCCAACGTTTGGCGACGAGCTCGACGAGCCGGATCCCGGCAAGGGTCCGGAAGAGGTCGCGGCGTCACGGCAGGAGCTGCGCAGCCTGCTCGACCGCCTCCGCGAGTCTCTCTCCCCCCTCGGCTGGCGGCTCTTCGAGCTGCTTTTCGTCCAGGAGCTGCCGCTGCAGGAGGTGGCCGCGAGCACGGGCCTCTCCGCCGACGCGATCTACGCCTGGCGCAGCCGCTTGCGCAAGCTGGCTCTGCGGCTTCACCCCGAGACATCAGAATCCGCCGCCTCGGCGCGAAGACCCTCGGTGGAGGGTGGACGATGACTGAAGACAACAGGTTGAAGGAGCTCGCCCGCGCCCTCCGCGAGCAGGAGCAGGAGGATCAGGAGCGCTTCGACGGGCGCTGGGACCGGCTCACCGCGGGCCAGCTGTCGCCCGAAGAGGAAGCCGAGCTGGCGGCCCTGGCCGAGGGCTCGGCGGAGATGCGGGCCGCCTGGGAGGCGTTTCGGCCCCTGGGCCCGGACTTCGAGGCGAGGATGGTGGCCGGCCTCGGTGCCAGGGCCGAGGCCCCGGCCAAGTCCTCGCTGCCGGCCGCCCCGGCGCCTCCGGGGGCGGTCCCCGTTTCGCGGCGGCGATGGCGCCTGGGGTTCGCCGTCGCCGCGGCCCTGGTGGCGGCCGTCGCCCTCTGGTTCGCCCGGACGCCGCCTTTGCCGGCCGAATGGGCTCGCTACGAGCTGGAGCTGGCCGGGGGGCGGGCCGACCTGCGAGGCGGGCCGGACCAGGCAGCCGTGCCCACCTTCGGCCCGGGCTCGGTCCTGAGCGTCACTCTGCGTCCTCCGACGGCTCTCGAGGAGGTCCCGGAGGCCCGGCTCTACCTCGAGCGAGGGGGGCGGCTCGAGCCCTGGCCGACGCCGTTGACGGCTGTCTCCAAAGGAGTCCTCCACCTCGGAACGCCGATCGACCGCAGCACCGCCCCCGAGCCGGGGGACTACGGCTTGTGGGTGGTGGTCGGCCGGCCCGGCCGGCTACCCTCGGCGAGCGACTTGAGCACTCTCCCAGGTGCCAGCCATCTCGGGAGCCCCCGGGGTGCCAGCCACTTCGGGGGCCGGCGCTGGATCGCCTGGCGCAAGGAGATCCGCTTCGTCGACGAGCCCTGACCCCGCTGCGCGCCGAGCGCTTTGCAGCCGCCTCGAGACCTTCTGCATCGTGGCGGCGCTGGTGGCAGGCTGCGCTCGCGGGCCGGATTCGGCTCAGGTGGCCTCGCTGCCCCGGCTCCCGGTGGAGCTTGCGGGCTGCCAAACCTACTTCCGTCCCGGCGGCCCTTGTGCCCTGGGAGCCACGCGCACCCTGACGCTCTGGCTGCAGCCGCCAGCCGGCTCCGAGCTGCAGATCTGGGCGGGAGGGCGTCGCCTGGACCCGGAGTCGGCCGCGGTAGAGGGAGGCCGACGCCTCCGCCTGCGGCTGCCCGGGAAGGTCGCCCGCCTCGACGTGCTGGTGGCGCCGAAGGGGGGCGAGCCGACCGCCGCGTGGAGCGTGGGGGTGGTCCAACGAGTCGAGCCGGCCTGGATGGAGGAGGTGCGCGGGCTCCTCGCGCAAGGGGGCCGGGAGGCTCGAGAAGGCGCCCGGCGCCTCCTGCGCGAGCGGCTGGAGAACGGCCGGCCCGTCGATCGGGACTACGCGGCGGGCGCTCTGGCGCTGATCGAGGAAGGGGACGGGCGGCAGGACGAGGCCCTCGCGCTCGCCCGGCAGGCGAGCGAAGGCCACCGGGCGGCCGGCCGCTGGTCCGAGGAAGCCCACTGGGGCTGCAACCTCGCCTATTCCCTGATCCAGAAGAGCCGCTTCGCCGAGGCGCGCCAGGTCCTCGACACCCTCAGCCCGCCCGCGGGCTCGCCGGCCGCCGAGGCAGGGTTCCAACTCGCCTATCACCGGGGCCTCCTGGGCCAGAAGACTGGCGATTGGCGCAGCGCCCTGGGCGATCTCGAGGCAGCCGTCGGCTTGGCCCGACGCCTCGGCCTCACCGAGCTGGGCTGGAAGGCGAGCCAGACCCTTGCCCTCCAGCTGCGGCTGCTGGGCCGGGCCGAGGAGGCCGGGAGGCTCTTTTCCACCCTCTACGCCGAGGCTCCCGCGGACATCGACCCCTGCGACCGGGCCGAGCTGCTCAACAACGAAGGGTGGGATCGTCTGCTCGCGCTGGAGGCTGAAGAGGCGGGGGTGGTTGGCCCCATCTCCTTGCTCGAAAGGGCCTGGGCCCTTCTGAACGAGGTCGAGGAGGACGGCCGGAGCTGCCGGGACCACGCCGGGCGGCGGGCCAACAACCGGCTCAACCTGGCCCTCGCCCTCTGGCATGCCGGCCGCCTCCCGGAGGCGCGACGGGCGCTCGAGGAGTCCCGCAGCGAAGGGCGGCGAGGGGGCCGGGCCAGGCCGCGGCAGGAGTCCTGGCAGCTCGAGATCGAAGGTCGTCTGGCCCTCGCCGAGGGCCAACCGCAGCAAGCCCTCGCGAGCTACCGCCGTCTCGCGGAGCTGGCCGAGAGCCTCGCTTCGCCGGACGGCCTCTGGCGTGCCGCCTTCGGCATCGCGAGGGCCGAGGAGGCCGCGGGCCGTAGGGCCGAAGCCCTGGCTTCCCTCGAGGGGGCTGAGGCCCTCTCGGAGGCGCAGCTGCGCACCGTGCCGATGCACGAGGGGCGGGAGAGCTTCCTGGCCCAGCGCGCGGCGGCCACCCGCCTCGCCGTGGCGTTGCTGGTCGCCGAGGGACGGCCGGCGGCGGCCCTCGCGTCGGTGCGCCGAGCCCGTTCGAGCGTGCTGCGCTCGCTGGCCACCCGCGAGCGGTTTCAGAGCCTCGGCAGCCTCCCCGCCGAGCGGCAGCGCCTCGAGAGAGCCTTGGAGGTCTATGCCTCGAAGCGTGGTGCGGCCGACGCTCGGGTCCGGGAGGCGGCGTCCCTGCCCGCGGACGAGCGGGCGCGGGCCAGGGAGAGGGCCGCGCAGCTCGAAGGGGAGGCCCTCGCGGTGCTCGACCAGGCCCTGTGGGGCCGCTCCGCCGACGCGCGGAGCCGTCTGCCGGATCTCCAGGAGGGAACCCTCACCCTCGCCTTCTTCCCCGCCGGCGCGGGCGGTGCCTGGTGGAGCTTCGCCGCCGAGCCGAGCCTCGTGGCGGTCGAGAGGGTCGAGTCGGCGGAGGGCGCGGCCCCCGAGCAGCTGGCCTCCCGGCTGCTCGCCCCCTTCGGGTCGAGGATCCGCGCCGCCCACCGCCTGAGGGTCCTGCCCTGGGGGAGTCTGCGCGCCGTCGACTTCCACGCCCTGCCGTTCGCCGGCGGGGTGCTGCTCGACGGCCGGCAAGTGGTCTATGGGTTGGATCTCGCCGTGGCCGGCGACGGTCTCGCCGGGCGCTCCCTGGGCCGGGTGCTGATCGTCAGCGATCCCCTGCGGAACCTGCCCTCGGCCCTGCGCGAGGGCGAGGCGGTGCGGCAGGCTCTAGCGCGCCGCTGGCCCGAGGCGGTGATCGACGAGCTGTCCCGCGAGCGGGCCCTGGGCCCGGAGCTGCTCCGCCGCCTTCCGCGGGCGAGCCTGCTCCACTTCGCCGGTCACGGCACCTTTGCCGGCCGCGGGGGCTGGGACAGCGCCCTGCGCCTAGCCGCGGAGACCCGCCTGACGGTGGGGGACGTGCTCGCCCTGCCCCAGGTGCCGGAGTGGGTGGTGCTCTCCGCCTGCGAGGGCGCTGCTTCCCAGGAGGACGCTCCGCTCGAGGGTCTGTCGATCGCGCATGCCTTCCTGCTCGCCGGCTCGAAGACCGTCCTGGCCGCCACCCGGCCGGTCCGTGACGAGGCGGCACGCGCCCTCTTTGCGCAGCTGTACGGCCGTCTCCGGCCCGGCTCCGACCTCGCCGAGGTGCTGCGGCAAGCCCAGCTGGCCCTGCGGGAGAACCTGCCGGGCACGGACTCGGCGAGCTTCCGCGTGCTCGAGCCGTAGCACCCGCCCCTCCTGCCACACCCCTGTCAGAAGCCGCGCTGTCGCGGCGAAGACCCATTCGAGCCCACCGGTACCTCAATCGCCGGGAAGGGCCCGTGGGAGGAAGCCATGAAGAGACCCAAGGTCTCGATCGAGCTGTTTGTCTCGCTGTTGGTTCTCGCTGGACTGTGCCCGGCCGCCATCGCCCAGGTGGCGGCCGAAGCCGAAGCGGGCGCGTCCTGCGCCGGCTCGCGGTGGATCGGCCTCAAGCCCAGGTCCCTCGCCCTCTGCCCGAGTGAGGGGGCCTGGAAGGGCCGAGCGCTGTTTGCGGAGGTGCTGGCCTCGATGCCGTGTGAGCTGAAGAAGCAGGCCGAGCGCCTGGGCCTGGACGACTTCTGCGTCTACGACCCGCCCTGGGTCGAGCCGGCCTTCGACCTCGCAAAGGACCAGGTCGAGGTCTACGGTGAGCCGAAAGGCCTCCAGCAGCCGTCGTTGCGACTTCCGGCCGATCTGACCCGGAGCCTTCGGCAGCTGAAGCAGGACTGCCCGGTCCTGGCCGGGGCTGCGGAGGGTGAGGTGTCAGCTGACGCAGTCCGCCTCGAGATCCACGCCCTCGAGCAGGCCGGTATGCACGCCATGCCCGCCGCGGCAGGTCCCAGGACCTGGCTGACCCTCGTCGACACCCAGCCCACTCAGGAGAGCCCGCCCTTCCGAGAGAGCCCAGCGGGCCGCCCGGTGCGGTCGATGCACGGTTACACCCTGGCCCATCTCGCCGACCGCCTGCTCTGCGACCCGGAGAGCCCGTCCAGCACCTGCCCGGTGCGCATCCGCACTCGGCTGTCCATGCCCATGACCGCTCCCGTCGCGGGCGCCGGGCCCGCGCGAGAATCCCTCGCCCTGGCGGAGGTCGGGGGTGGCGGCTACTACGGGCGGCTCGGGGACCTCTCCGTGGCCCTGGTCGAGGAGGTGGCCTTCTGGCACCGCCACCGCCAACCGGGAGAGCGCCTGGTGCTCAACCTCTCTCTGGGCTGGGAGGCCGACAACTCTGACATCGGTGGCGACGAGGCCCGCGTCCGGTACATGTCGGGCCCCGTACAGTCGGTCTACTTGGCGCTCCAGCTCGCGCGCCAGAGCGGCGCCCTGGTGGTGGCCGCCTCCGGCAATCGGCGCGCGGGCGGCACTTCGGCTTGCCAGCCCCCTCTGCTGCCGGCCGCCTGGGAGGTGAAGCCGCCTGCCATCGGCAGCCCTCTGGGCGATTGGTTTCGGAGATGCTTCACCCGCTGGCAGCGGGCACCTGTCCGCGCCGCCGGGGCCGTGCAGTCAGAGGGCTTCCCTCTGCCCAACGCCCGGCCCTGCAGCCTGCCGCCCCGAGTGGCCTACGGAGACCACGTGGTGGTGGAGACCCGAGGTCGCGAGCGCACGGCGATGCTCACCGGCACGTCCGTGGGAGCGGCTGTCATCTCTGCCAGCGCCGCCGCGGTCTGGAGCCTCTGGCCACAGCTCTCCGCCGATCAGGTGATCGACCTGCTCTACCGCTCGGGAGATCGGCTGGACTTCGCCGCCACCCTTTTCGAAGGGGGCGGCCCAGAGCCGACGAGGCCGGCGCCCCAGGTACGGCGGGTCTCGCTGTGCCGGTCCGTGGTGCGGGCCCTGGCGGAGAGGCCTGAAGGCTGGGGCACGGTCCCTCCCTTCGCCTGTCGCGATTGGGACCGGCACCCTCCCGCGGGCTTCGTCCGGATCGCCCCCGGTGAAGTGGTGACCAGCTCACAAGGGGAAGAAGACCTCGCGTACTGCTCATCCTGTTCCAAGCTGAAGCCCTTGCCGGGCGGCTCGAACCGGCTGACCCGCCCCCAACCGGAAGAGGACCCGTGCACGACCTGCACCCTGACCGGCGGCGGTGGCGGGCACACCCGCCCAGCCATTCTGCTCGCCGGGGCTGTCTCCGAGCCCCATCAGCTGAGGATCGAGCTCAAGCCAGAGTGGAGGCCAGCCGGCTGGGACGGCCCCTGTCCCGTCCTCGGAGGGCTGACCCTCGAGATCGAGCGCTTCGACGCTGTCGACGCAACCCTGGTCGTGGACCGCAGGGTCTTCGGCCTCCTGGGGTCCTCAGCAGCGTCCTGCCTCGACTCCCTCACCCTTGCCTCGGTCTCCATCGAGCTCGGCTGGGAGAGCCTGGACCGCGTCACGGCTCGACTGCGCTTTCTTCTGCGCCACCCAACGAATTCCGACCTCAGCGTACTCGTCGAAAGCCCGGTCCTGGTCCAGCGCGAAGCGCCGGCGGTGACCGATCAGACAACGTCTCTCGACAACTGAGGAGCATCACCATGAAGAAGACCCTGCTGGTAACAAGCCTCCTGACGCTCGGCCTCGCCGCTCCGGTGGCGGCCCAGGAAGGGGGCAACGTCGCCCTGCGCGAGGGCGCGGGCTTCTCCCTCGACGTCGCCGTCGCCAACGTCGGCATCGACCAGTTCGACCAGAACCAGCTCGGGATCGGCGTGATCCCCCGCTGGTGCTGGTTGCAGCGCCGGTGGTGCTGGTGGATGGACCTGTGGTGGATCGACGGCCCCTGGCGTGACCCCTGGCGCCGGAGGATTCTGTTCGAGGAGCAGACCATCCCGCTCGGCGAGCTCGAGGTCGGACCCGGCTTCATGGCGGCCCCGGCCATCGAGTACACCTTCAGCCCGGAAAGCCGGTTCCGCCCTTCCGTCTACGTCGGCTTCGGTGTCCAGCGCGACGAGGGCCAGACCACGACGGTGCCCGGAGCCGGGCGCTTCGAGACCTCGACGGTGACCAGCCCGGTAGCGATCTTCGGGCTCGGCCTCACCTATGACCTGACCCCGCGGGCGGCGCTGCGCTTCACGGTGGGGGGCTCGCGGCTGTTCACGGACGACCTCGAGGTCCGCGACCCCAACGGCCAGACCACCACCTTCGAAGGTGGCGACATGACCTCCGGGATCGTCTCCGTGGGGGTCAACTTCGGGTTCGGGGGCGGCGGCTGACGCCGGGTCCCTCCCGCCTTCCCCGGAGGGTCTCGGATCCTCCGGGGCTCGTCTTTTCTCCTGGCACCACGCCTGCAATCTCAGCCGCGTCGATCTCTTCCCAACGAAACTCGACGGGTGGCCCGCTTCGGGCCCGCATGGCCAAACCCCTGCGGATGAACGGTTTGTACATCCTGGCGTGCTGAGATATCCCTCATAGGGTCTATTGACCCGCGGAGAAAAAGCGATGAACTTCGGCCCCTCCTCCCTACCGCGAGCGCTGGTGACCAGCGGCCTCGCCCTCCTCACCCTGCTTCTCGCCACGCCTCGCCACGGATGGGCCCAGGGCTGAGTCGCCGCCCGCATGGACGCGCCCGTGCTTGGCGCGGATACCGACTACGACGGCCCCAACAAGTGGCAGGTCTCGACCAGCTGGCGCTACCAGCGCTCCTACCGGCACTTCCGCGGCACCGAGGAGGAAGAAAACCGGGTGGCGGAGGGCAGCGAGGTGATCAACGTGATCAACCTCGCGGAGATCAGCGTGCGCTACAACTTCAACGAGCTGTGGAGCGCCGCCTTCAACGTCCCCTACCTCATGGCCACGCGGTCCAGCCCGATCCGCGACGCCAACCGCGTGGTGGTGGACCGTAGCATCACCCAGGCCCGCGGCCTCTCGGACGTCACCCTCTCCGCCCGGCGGCTGTTCTGGAAGCCCGACGAGCACCCGGACGGCAACGTCGCCGTGGGCTTCGGCATCAAGCTGCCCACCGGCGAGAACAACGTGGTGGACACCCGGCGGCGGCTGGTCAACGGCCAGGAGGTGCGCTCGGTCGAGACCGTGGACCAGTCGATCCAGCCGGGGGACGGCGGCTTCGGCTTCTTCATCGACGCCCAGGCTTACCAGCGCATCGCCCACAGCGCCGCCGGCATCTACTTCACCGGTGCCTACCTCTTCAACCCCGAGGAGACCAGCGGGGTGCCGACTTATCGCAACAACGCCGGCGAGGAGATCATGTCGATCGCCGACCAATACCTGGCCCGGCTGGGTGTCTCTTTCAGCTCGCCGAGCTTCAAGGGCTGGGGCTTCAGTCTCGGCGGCCGGATGGAGGGCGTGCCGGTCGAGGACCTGATCGGCGGCAGCGAGGGCTTCCGTCGCCCGGGCTACGCGGTCTCGGTGGAGCCGGCGGTGACCTGGGGCAGGGGCCCGCACAGCGTCGCCCTGGCGGTGCCGATCGCCGTCCTGCGCAACCGCCAGCGCAGTGTGCCCGACCGTCTCGAGCCGGGACGCATCGGCGACGCCGCCTTCGCCGACTACGTGATCCTGCTCGGTTACACCCGCCGCTTCTGAGCTCCGCCACCGGGGCACCGGCCTGCCGCGGTGCCCCGGAGCTTCCTACAGCCCGTCGCCGGCCGCTGGAGTAGACTCCGCGCAACGGTTCCTCAGCGCAGAAAGAGGGCAGCGATGCGCGCACGGCGTCATCTGACCGCAGGGCTGTGGTTGGGCTTGCTCGGTGGGCTCGCGATGCCGGAGCTTCTCGGGCAGGAGGGTGAAGGCCTCGTGGCCCTGGCCACGCCCCCATCCGGGGTGAGGATCCTCGGGGTCGAAACCGATGGGGAAGGCAAGTCCAACGAGGCCGGCCTGGGAGACCGCATCATCCTCGCCGTCGACGGGCTCCCGCAGCTGCTGGCCCGGGTCGGCGGCGAGTGCGAGCAGCTGTATCTCTTCCTCGACGGGCTGCCGCTCGCCGACACCCACCCCGAGTCTTGCAACCCCGAGCGCGGCTGGGTGCGTTACCACCTGTTACGCAGCGACGCCTCCGATGCCGCCTGGCATACCCTGCTGGGCAGCCCGACGGGTCTGACGCGACGGATCCCCGTGGGGCTCGGATCCTCGAACGACTTCGCCCTGGTCACCCTGCCGGACGGGTTGCAGCTGCGCATCTTCCACCGCGCCGAGCTGTGGCTCTTCGGGGCCCTGCTGGTCGGCGCGCTGGCGATCTTCATCCGCCTCAGCCGCTCGACCGAGCTGCTGCGCAGCTCCTCGGCCGACGGCCTGAACGCGAGCCCCACGGCGCCCTACAGCCTGGCCCGCGTGCAGGCCGCCTTCTGGTTCTTCTTGGTGCTGAGCGCCTACGTCTTTCTGTGGATGGTGACCGAGGAGCTCGACACCATTACCGACTCGGTGCTGGCCCTGATCGGCATCGGCTCGGGCACCGCCCTCGGCGCAGCCATGATCGACAGCAACGGGTCACCGTCCCGGGCGGTGTCGAGCGGCTTCTGGAACGACCTGCTCGAAGGGCCGAGCGGTCTCGCCTTCCACCGCTTCCAGATGGTGGTGTGGACGCTGCTGCTCGGGCTGATCTTCGTCCTCGCGGTCTACCGTTCCCTCGCCATGCCCGAGTTCTCGGCCACCCTGCTCGGTCTGCTGGGGATCAGCTCCGGCACCTACCTGGGCTTCAAGTTCCCCGAACGGGACGCGGCCCAGAAGGCGGTGGGTGAGCCTCCGGCGGGGCCGGCTCAGCTGTAGATCGGGCGGCATCGAACCAGCGAAGCACCCGATCCACCCGGGTCGATCCCAGAGGTGCCACCCACATCGGGGAACCTGCCCCAGGGGCACTTCGGGAGAAGCCGCGTTGGCGAGCTCGGGAGGTCGTCTGGAGTGCCCAGTGGGCCCGGCGAAGCCTCCGTCCGGCGGGAGTTGCTTCTCCCAAGGGGTGGCAAGTGCCGCGAGACCGAGCGGCTGGGCAGCCAGCACCGGCCGGGTTGGTCGTCAACTCGGTGGAGCAGTTCCGATAAGGGCTTCCGGCAACCGACGCCATGCCGGGCGGGACGGCTCCTCAGCTCGGCGCGCCGCGGATGAACGGCAGGGCGGGTGGGAAGCTCCAGGGTGGGAAGCGAGCACCCGTGGATCCTGAGCGCAAGAGGCGCGATGCTGTTCGATACTCCGTGACGAAGAGCCGATACGCCGCGAGGAAGGCCGCACGGGTGGAGCGCGAGGCAGCGTGGAGGAGCGGGGCCGGCCGTCGCTTGAGGTGGGAGATCCCGACGTCGAAGGTAGCGGGGGAGGGCTCGACCGGCCCTGGTGGGTGGACCTCGCCTGGTGCGCCATAAGCAGCGCGTGCCTCTGCCTCGATCACGCTCAGGAGATCGGTAAGGCGTCGCCGGAGCTCTTCCCGAGGCAAGTGAGCCCAGCAGGGAATCGGCACGAGAGGGACCGTCTCCGGTTCGGCGAAGACCACTTTGGTGGATCTCCCAGCTCGCCTACCCGCCTCGTACTCACGGCTGCGGTCGAACCAGGTACCCCGCAGAATCCCATCGGCCAGAAGGCCTGCCCAGGCATGGACTCCGGGCCAGTCGCGCGGGGAGGCGACCCGGCCTTCCTTTGCGCCATGCGACAAGAGGTATTTGAGTCGCGCGACCTGAGATGCCTCCTCGTCGCTCACCGGGATGGCCTGGTAACGCCGCCCCCACACCTTCTCGCGCCAGCCGCACAGGCGCCCGACCTCCTTGGCAAGGTTGCCGTTAACGTAGCTCATGAACCGGGCGAGATCGGAGGCCGAGCCGGGGGAAGTGAGCAGGTGGTAGTGAGTGGACATCACCACGATGGCGTGTAGCGGCAGTCCGAACAGACGCTGGGCTCGCCCCACGATCCCAATGACAATCTCGTTGAGGGCAGGGCTCGGCTGGAGCAGGTGCCGGCCGTGGATGGTGCGGCAGGTGACCTCGACCAGCTGGCCAGGTGGCAGGAAGCGGAGTCTTCGACCCATTCCATACAGTAAGGACGCAAAACGACGGGAGCCGCGGCGGGATCCCCCGAAGTGGCTGGCACCTCGGCTCGGCTCGTATGCCCGAAGTGGGTGGCACCTCGGAGCACCTCGGAGGCCCTCAGTAGTAATCCGCGCAGGAGAGGTAGTAGCCGCAGCGGGGATCCTCGCAGCCGAGCTTGCACTTCCGCTCGGCGAGGGGCCGGCCGCAGTTCGGGCAGGTGCGGATCAGCTCCTCCTCGCGGGAGGGTCGGGGCCGGGTACCCTCCTCGCGGTCGGTCGCTGCATCGGGTGCTGCCGGACGTTCCATGAGGAGCTCCAGTCTAGTGCGGTCGACTTGGAGCTCGTCCGGGTGTGCCTTGCGCCGTTCTCCCCGGCGCGAAAGAATAGGCGGCTGGTTCTGCCCCAACACCCTGAGGAGGGTCCCATCGCCATGAAGCGCTTCTCGTCCGTCGTCGAGATGTTCCACGACCGGGTCAAGACCTCGGCCGACGCCGAGGCGATGTCTGGCAGGCGGGGCAAGGAGTGGTACTCCCTGTCCTGGAGACAGGCGGGGGAGAGGGCGCGCAACATCGCCTGCGGCCTCCACGCCCAGGGCCTCGAGAAGAGCTCCCGCTGCGCCATCCTGTCGATGACCCGTCCCGAGTGGGTGCTGATCGACATGGGCATCCTCGGTGCGGCCGGGGCCACCACCACCATCTACGCCTCCAACACTCCGGACGAGTGCGCCTACATCCTGCGCGACTCGGGGGCCGTCTGCTGCTTCGTCGAGAACGCCACCCAGGCGGCCAAGCTGGTGGCCAAGAGGGACGAGATCCCGGGCGTCCAGCGGCTGATCTGGATCGACGGCGAGCCGCCGGCCGACGACCCCTGGATGATCAAGCTCTCCGAGCTCGAGCGGCAGGGGGCGGCCTGGGACAAGGAGAACCCCGCGCGTTACGACGCGATCGCCGCGGGCATCACCGTCAACGACCTCGCCACCCTGATCTACACCTCGGGCACCACCGGCCAGCCCAAGGGCGTGATGCTGACCCACGACAACTGGGTCTTCGAGGGCGAGGCCATCGAGGCGATGGACCTGCTGCGCAGCGACGACAAGCAGTACCTCTTCCTGCCTCTCGCCCACTCCTTCGCCAAGGTGCTCGAGATCGGCTTCATCCGCACCGGCTGCGCCACGGCCGTCGACGGCGACCTCGACACCCTGGTGGACAACCTGGGCGTCGTACATCCCACGGTCATGGCCGCCGTGCCCCGGGTGTTCGAGAAGGTCTACAACAAGGTGGTCACCGGGGCCAAGGACGCCGGGGGCCTCAAGTACAAGATCTTTCTGTGGGCGGTGGAGGTCGGCCGCCAGGTCTCGGCCCTGCGCCAGCGCCGGGAGGAGCCCACCGGCCTCCTGAAGCTCAAGTTCCGATTGGCCGACAAGCTGGTCTTCTCGAAGCTCAAGAACCGCTTCGGTGGACGCATCCGTTACTTCGTCTCGGGTGGTGCGCCCCTGGCGCGGGAGATCGCCGAGTTCTTCCACGCCGCCGATCTGCTGATCCTCGAAGGCTACGGCCTGACCGAGTCCTCGGCGGCGAGCTTCGTCAACCGGGTGGAGAGCTACAAATTCGGCACGGTGGGGCCGCCGGTGCCCGGTCTCGAGGTCAAGATCGCGGACGACGGCGAGATCCTGCTGCGCGGCCGCGGCATCATGAAGGGCTACTACAACTTGCCCGAGGCGACCGCCGAGTCCCTCGACGCCGACGGCTGGCTGCACACCGGCGACATCGGCGAGCTCGACGAGCAGACGCGCCTCAAGATCACCGACCGCAAGAAGGACATCATCGTCACCGCCGGCGGCAAGAACGTCGCCCCCCAATACGTCGAGAACCTGATCAAGACCGCCGTCCCCTTCGTCTCCCAGGTGGTGATGCTCGGCGACCGCCGGCCGTTCTGCATCGCGCTGGTGACGATCAACCCGGAAACCGTCGGCGGCTGGGCCAAGGCGCACGGCATGGCCGAGACCGAGTACGCCGAGCTCGCCGGGCACCCCCAGGTGCAGGAGCTGCTCTGGGGCGAGATCAAGAAGGTGAACGGGCGCCTCGCCACCTACGAACAGATCAAGAAGATCGCCGTCCTACCGCGGGACTTCACCCAGGAATCCGGCGAGCTGACGCCCAAGATGTCGATCAAGCGCAAGGTCGTCGAGCGCAACTACGCGGATCTGATCGAAGGCTTCTACAAAGACACGATGGCCTCGCTCTGAGCCGGCGATGCAATGGAAGCTCCCTCCCCGCAGCCGCTTCGCCGCTCGTTACCACGAGTGGGCGATGCGCCACGGCTTTCCGATCCTGCTCTGGATCGCCCCGCGCTTTCCCCACTGGTTCCTGCGGCTGGGCGCGCGGGCGGTGATCAACCTGGTGATGGCCGCCTACCCCGGCCCCAAGGCGGCGATCGAAAAGAACCTGCGGCGCATCCTGGGGCCGGCCGTTTCGCAGGCTGAGATCCGCCGAGCCCGCCGCGAGGTGAACTTCCACCTCGCCCTCTACTGGGCGGACCTCTTCCGCTTCGGCCAGCTGCCCTACGAGCGCAGCAAGGACCACCTGGCCCGGGTGGAGGGCCTCGCCCACCTCGAAGCGGCCATGGCGAGGAAGCGCGGCGTAGTCCTGCTCACCGCCCACCTCGGCAACTGGGAGCTGGGTGGTGTCTTCCTGCGCGAGAAGAAGCTGCCCGTCTCGGTGGTCTACGTCCCCGATCAGTCGCCTACGGCCGAGGCCTTCCGGGCCCGGCTGCGGGCGCGGATCGACATCCACGAGATCCCGATCAACCCCAAGGCGGAGCTGTCGAGCCTGCCGGTCCTGCGCGCCCTCAAGGAGGGGCGGGTGGTGGCCCTCCAGGGCGACCGGGACCTGAACGACCGTGGCGTGTGGGTGGACTTCTTCGGCGCCCCCGCACCTTTCCCGATGGGGCCGATCCTGCTCGCCCGCATGACCGGCGCCACCCTGGTGCCGATCTTCATCGTCTACGACGAGCGGCATCGCTTCGAGATCCACTTCGACGAGCCGATCTTGGTCGAGGACGGGGACCGCGCCACCGCCACGCGGCGGGCCCTCGAGCGCTGGGTCAAGGTGCTCGAGAGGGCGGTGGCTCGCTGGCCCACTCAGTGGTACACCTTCTACGACTTCTGGGAGGTCGGCGAGAAGCTCGCCGAGGAGGCGGAGCCGGCGGTCGAGCGGGAGGCGGTCTGACCGCTTCGCCGGTCTGCTCGGTGGCCGGCCAGGAGCGCCGGTTGGCCGAGCTCCCACAGCCCGTGGACCTCGATCAGGTGGTGCCCGGCACTGGCCCCTGGGAGGTCGAGATCGGCTTCGGCAAGGGCCGCTACCTGCTCGGCCGCGCCCTCGCGGATCCCGCGCGACGCTTCTTGGGCATCGAGGTGGCCGGCAAGTACTACGGGATCCTCGCCAGCCGTGCCGCCCGCCAGGGGGCGAAGAACCTGCTGGCGGTGCGGGGGGAGGCGCAGGCCCTCCTCACGGCGCTGCTGCCGCGGGGTTTCGCCCAGGCCCTGCACGTCTACTTTCCCGACCCCTGGCCCAAGAGCCGCCACCACAAGCGGCGGCTCTTCGATCCCGAGAGCGTGGACCTGGTGATCGGCCTGCTCGCCCCGCGCGGGCGCTTGCTCTTCGCCACCGACTTCCTGGCCTACGGCGAGCTGGTAGCCGAGATCCTCGCCGGCTATCCCGGCCTCCAGCTGGAGCGGTTCGAAGGCGGCTGGCCGGAGGGGCCGCGCACCAACTACGAGGCCAAGTACGTCGAGGAAGGCCGCCCCATCCTGCGCCTGGTGGCCACCCTCCCCGCCGCCCCCGACCCGCCCTCCCTTCACCCGGCCGGCCGCTTCGGCGTGCTCTCGGCCGTAGCCCCTTCGAGCACCTCGGACCTGTAGAGCGGATCAGCTGCCCCGCAGCTCCTCGATGGGATCGACCTGCAGGCCGCGGCGAGCGGGGCCCGCGGCGGCCAGGAGACCGACGACGACCAGGAAGGCGGCGGCCGCGGCGACCACGCCCGGGATGTCCCAGCCGCCGAGCCTCTCGGCCGGAAGGACTTGATCGATGGCGAGCGCCGCCAGGACGCCGAGCGCGGCGCCGACGCCGAGCTGGCCGGCGGCGCGCCGGAAGATGCCGGCGAGCAACCGCCACGGCCGGGCGCCCAGGGCGGCGCGGATGCCGATCTCGCGCCGGCGCAGATTGACGGTGAACGACATCAGGGCGTACATGCCGGCGGCGGAGAGCAGGAGGACGCTGAGGGTGACGGCGACCAGGGTCGCGGCTCCGATGTTGTTGGCGACCTGCTTGCCACGATAGATGGCATCGAGGGGCAGGACCTCGTCCACCCGCAGACCGGGGTCGACGCGGCCGACGACGGTGCGCAGGCGCTCCTCCAGGGCGGCCGGCTCGATCCCAGCGCGCAGGGCCAGGTGTGCCGGCTGCATGGAGCCGGCGGCGGCGGGCAGGTACAGCGTGCCCCGATCGACGGGATCCGGGCGGTCGGCCACGACGCCGACGATTTCGTACCAGGTGGGCGGCGGCGCGGCGTCCGGATCATGGGCCTCGGCGTCGTCGACGATGCGAAGCCGTTGGCCGAGCGGGCTGTCGACACCCACCACCTGCGTGGCCAAGGTGCGGTTGACGACGACCACGTGCTGGGCGTCGTCGAAGTCAGCAGCGACGAAGCGGCGGCCAGCCAGCAGCGGGACGTCGAAGACTTCGAAGAAGGCCGTGTCGACGGCATTGACGCGCACCAGGCCGCGGCCAGCCGCGGTCGTCGGGCGGGCGCCGCTGGGCTCGACCTCGATCTGTCGCCAGGGCTCGGTCCCGGGTGCCGCCGCTACGGTCACGCCACGGATACCGGGCTCGGCCTCGAGCTCTCGGAGGACCGCTTCGAGGCGACCGCTGAAGGGCCGCCGGCCAGGTGCCCCCTCCTCGTGCGTGGGGTCCCAAGCCACCGCGATTCGGGCGGTCAGGTACTCCTCGGCCGGGAATCCGGGCCCCAGCACGCCGTTCCGAACCGTCCCCCAGGTGAGCTCCGCGACCAGGGGCAGCGCCGCCAGGCAGAGCCCGACCTGGACCACCACCAGGGCGGTCCAGGTGGTGCCGAGTCGCACCGCGGTGCGTTGACCCAGGGCGCCGAGCCCCGTGCGCATCCGGTGTCCGGTGGCCTTGAGCGCCGGTGCCAGGCTGGCGATCAGGGCGGCGACCACGGCCAGGAAGCCTGCGAACAGGACGGCGCTTGGCGGTAGGCCGAAGCCGAACCAGAAGGGTGGGCCGTCGGCGAGATCCGCGAGCGCCCTCGCCTCGGCCCAGCGCAGGGCCGCCGCCACCAACAGCAGCGCGAGTCCAGCCGAGGCCGCCGCCAGGACCAACATCTCCACCACCAGCTGGGCGACGATGCGACCGCGGCTCGCACCCAGAGCGTGGCGGGCGGCGAACTCGTCCTGGCGGGTGATGATCCGGGCGTAGACCAGGATGGCGATGTTGGCGCAAGGCGGCACCAGCAGCAGGGTGACGAGGATCAGGGCGATGCGCGCCAGCCAGCGGGCCTCGGCGCCCTCGAGGTCGCCGGTGAAGGCGAAGGGATAGGGCACGACGCGCGGGTCGAGAGGCTCGTCCCTCAGGGCAGCGGAGGGAAGCAGCCCGAGGGACGTAACCTCGGCCTGAGCGCCTTCGAGCGTGACTCGGGGCGCCAGGCGTGCGAAGACGGCAGCCTCGGGCGGCGGTGGCAGCGAGGCCGATCGCGGCGCCCGCAGCGCCGTCCAGTAGTGGTGGTTGATCGGAAAAGAGAAGCCCTCGGGCATGACGCCGACCACGGTGTGAACCGTGCCGTCCAAGCGCAGGGCTCGCCCCGCAACCGCCGGATCGCCCGCGAATCGTGTCCGCCAGACCTCGTGGCCGATCACCACCACGGGTGGCGCGCCAGGAGCCTCGTCCTCGGCGAGCAGCGTACGCCCGAGACTCGCCGGCACCCGCGCCAGGGTGAAGCCCGAGGCGGACATCTCGGCGACCCGCACGGTCGGGGCGGCAGTGCCTTCACCGCTCGCCAGGGCCCGCTCGACGGTGCGGAAGGCGCCGACGTCGACCAGCGAGCGCAGATCCGTCCGCCAGCGCTCGACGTCCGCGAGCGGAGTCTCGGCGCGGCGGTGGGCCTTGGTGTCCCAGGTGTGGAGGGCGACCACCCGCGCGCCGTCGTCGAGCGGCAGCGTGCCGTGGAACGTGAGGTCCATGAAGGTGAAGACGACCACGGCGATGGCGATGGCGAGCGTCATCGCCAGGCCACCGACCAAGGTCAAGCCCCAGGACTTGCGCAGCATGCGCAGACCGAGCTGGGCATCGAGCCATAGAGTGTCGAGCCACGGCAGGCCGCGCGCTTCGCGAGCTGCCTCGCGCAGCTGCGCCAGGCCACCCAGCTCGATGCGGGCCGCGCGGCGCGCCTCGGCCGGGGTCATGCCCTGGCGGATCTTCTCGTCTTCCGCCAGAGCCAGGTGCGCCGCCAGCTCCTCCTCGAGCTCGCGATCGAGGGGGACGGGCCGCAGGAAGCCGCGAATGCGGGCGATCAGGACGTGCAGCCGCGCGAGCACGGTCAACAGCCCTCCGCTGGCTGCAGCACCCGGTCCAAGACCCCGGCGATGCGCAGCCAGTTCTCGGTCTCTGCCTGGAGCTGCTCGCGCCCGGCCGCAGTGACCTCGTAGAACTTCGCCCTCCGGTTGTTCTCGGAGACCCCCCACTCGGCGTTCACCCACCGCTTCTGGACCAGGCGGGTCAGGCAGAGGTAGATGGTGCCCTGGTTGACGATCAGCGCGCCCTGACCGACCTGCTCGATCCGC
Source organism: Thermoanaerobaculia bacterium (assembly GCA_044869955.1). Lineage (GTDB taxonomy): Bacteria > Acidobacteriota > Thermoanaerobaculia > Multivoradales > SZUA-115 > CALMKX01. Next base: position 24,031 of record JBIOYC010000271.1, read on the forward strand.
CGCGCGATGCCGTAGCCGTGCAGCGGCCCGAGCAGCTCAAGGGTCTTGAGCACCATGAGGTCGAGGGTGCCTTGGAGAATCGTGGAGCGGTTGTCGGTCACGGGGGGTCCTCTCTCCTGTGGGATACGCAGAGGAGTGTAGCCACTCTCCTGTGGGATGTCAAGAGGAGGTCGAGCGGCTCAGGTTAGCGGCTGAGGTGCCGCCCGAAGTGCCTGGCACCTCGGCCCCGCCCTTCACTCAGCCGGGCGCTTGAGAGTGCTCTCTGCCGTGGGCTCGGAAGGCGGTTCGGCCGCCGGCGGATGTCCGCGCCACTGACCGCTGCTCGGACGCTACCTGTTCTTGGGCGGCGTTGTCGCGGCGCCGCACTGACCGCCGTGCGCTACGGCGGCGTGATACCCGTCTGAGCCGGGAGGCCTCAGAGCGGCCTGTAAGGTTTCTCGTCGGGCCGGTACTACCCCTTCCAAACGCGCCGCACTTCCCGCGCCGCGTTTTCTGGGAGATCTCGCCATGCACTCTCGCCGGGCCTTCGGCCGCCCGCTCGGGGCCGGTCTGTCTTGGTTGCTCCTGTTACTCCTTCCGGCTCCTTCGGGAGCCGCTTCCCCCGAGCTCCGCCCTTGCCATCTCGACGGGCTGGCGGAGCAGGTGCGCTGCGGGGTGCTCGAGGTGGCGGAGAACGCCGCCGAGCCTGCCGGCCGCCGCATCCCGATCCACTTCGCCGTGGTGCCGGCCACGACCCGCGACGTCGAGCCGGATCCGCTGGTGATCCTGGCCGGCGGCCCCGGCCAGGCGGCCACTGGCATGGCACGAGCCCTGGACCTCGGCTTCCGCGAGGTGCGGCGGCACCGGGACGTCCTGCTGGTCGACCTGCGCGGCACCGGCAAGTCCGGGCCCTTGACCTGCGCCGCCAGCGGCGACGTGCTCACCGCGGCAGCACGGGGCGGCGGGCTGGGCATGGAGGCGGACGAGTGCCTCCGAGCCCAGAGCGCCGACGTGCGCTTCTACGCCAACGAGCCGGCGATGGCCGATCTCGACGCGGTGCGGGAAGCCCTGGGCTACCCCAAGCTCAACCTCTGGGGCGGCTCCTATGGCACCCGGGCCGCCCTGGTCTACGCCCGCCGCTACCCCGAGCGGGTGCGCAGCGTCATCCTCGACGGCGCGGTGGCCTTCTCCCTGCGCTTCCCCCTCGCCATGCCCCGTTACGCGGACTCGGCGCTCGCCAAGCTTCTCGCCGACTGCGCCGCCGAGCCCGCCTGCCAGAGCGCCTATCCCCACCTCGAGAGCGAGCTGCGCGAGCTGCTCGCCCGGCTGGCCCAGGCCCCGGTGCGGATGATGGTAGAGCATCCCCAGGGCGGGGAGCCGGTGGAGGTCGAGGTCAGCGAGGCCCTGGTGGCGGTGATCGTGCGCGGCGCCCTCTACACGCCGCAGATCGCCCGGCTGCTGCCACACGCCCTCCACCAGGCGGCCCGGGGCCGCTTCGAGTCGCTCTTCGCCCTGTCGGTCGAGACGGCGGGCTGGTCGACGGACACCATGGCCCTGGGCGTCACGCTCGCCGTGCTCTGCACCGAGGACGTGCCGCGGGTCACGGCTGCGGAGGCCGAGGCCGCCGTGGCCGGCCACATCCTGGGGGGGCCCGAGGTCGAGCAGTGGCTGGAGTCCTGCCGCCAGTGGCCGCACGGTCCCCTGCCGGCGCGCGTCGATGAGCTGCTGTCGCTCGACGTTCCGGCCCTGGTGCTCTCGGGCGGGCTCGATCCGGTGACCCCGCCGGAGGCCGGCGAGCTGATGCGCCGCAACTTCCGAAACAGCTGGCACCTGGTGGCGCCCGAGGCCGGGCACAACGTCTCCTTCTCCCCCTGCGTGCCGGAGCGGATGGCCGAGTTCATCAAGCGGGCGAGCGGCGAGGGGCTGGACCTGCGCTGCGCCGAAGCCCTGCCGCGCCCGCCCTTCTTCGTCAAGGGAGGTGGCCGATGATCCGGGTGGAAGGACTGGCCAAGCGCTTCGGCTCGGTGCAGGCGTTGACCGAGGTGTCGTTCCAGGCCGCGGACGGACAGGTCACAGGCCTCTTGGGCCCCAACGGCGCCGGTAAGACAACCACGCTGCGCATCCTCTACGGCCTTCTCGCGCCCGACGCCGGCCGCGCCCGGGTGGGCGACTACGACGTCGCCGCCGAGCCGCGGCGGGCCCAGGCGGCGCTCGGCGTGCTGCCGGACCAGCCCGGTCTCTACGCCCGCCTGACGGCCCGCGAGCACATCGAGTACTCGGGGCGCCTGCACGGTCTCTCCGGCCCCGGCTTGGCGCAGGCGGTCGATCGCCAGCTCGAACGGCTGGGCATGGGCGAGATCGCGGACCGTCGCACCGCGGGCTTCTCGCAGGGGGAGCGACGCAAGGTCGCCCTGGCGCGGGCCCTGGTGCACGAGCCCCGGCACTTGCTCCTGGACGAGCCCACCAACGGCCTCGACGCGATGAGCGCCCGCGCCCTGCGCCGCGAGATCCGCGCCCTGGCAGACGCCGGCTGCTGCGTCGTGTTGTCGAGTCACCAGATGTCGGAAGTCGCGGCCCTCTGCGACACCGTGGTCATCGTGGCCCGCGGCCAGGTGGCGGCCGCCGGCCGGCCCGGCGAGCTGGTCGAGAAGACCGGCGCCGCGGACCTCGAACAGGCCTTCGTTTCGATCATCGGCTCCGAGGAGGGGCTCCTGTCATGAACCGCGCCCTGATGGCTGTCCTGTGGAAAGAGACCCTCGACGGACTGCGCGACCGCCGTTCGCTGCTCGCCGCCCTCGCCTATTCGTTCTTCGGGCCGCTGGTCCTGGCCTGGGCCCTGGTGGCGATCGCCGGTCAGCGGCAGCCGGCACGCTTCGAGATCGCCCTGGCCGGAGCGGCGCCGCCCGAGCTGCTGAGCGCGCTCACCGCCCAGGGCATCGGCGTGACCTCGCCCCTGGCAGCCGAGGAGGCCGAAGCGCAGGTGGGCGAGAAGAAGGCCGACGTGGCCCTGCGCTTTGGCCCGAGCTTCGCGGCCAACCTCGCCGCCCAGCGGCCCGCGCGGGTCGAGCTGCTCTACGACTCCTCGCGCCGCAGCTCGGCCGAGAAGGTGCGCCGCGTCGAGGAGGTACTGCGCCGCTTCGAGCAGGTGAACGCGCGGGTCCGCCTCCTCGCCCGCGGCATCTCTCCCAGCTCGGTGGCCGTGCTGGAGCTCGAGCGCCGCGACTTCTCGACCCCGGCCGGCCGCGCCGCCCTGGTCCTCGCCATGCTGCCGATGTTCCTCCTGATGGCGGCCTTCATCGCCGGCATGAACGCGGCCATCGACGCCACGGCCGGCGAGCGGGAACGGGGCTCGCTCGAAGGCTTGCTCGTGCACCCGGTCTCGCGCCAGGCCCTGGCCTGGGGCAAGTGGCTGGCGGCAGCGCTGCTGGCGGTGGTGGGCGTCACGCTCACCCTGCTCTTCGCCCAACGGGTCCTCGCCTCGGAGAAGGTCCGCACTCTCGACCTCGCCGTCGGCCTCGACGGCGGGGACCTGCTCGCCCTGCTCACCGTGCTCCTGCCTCTCGCGTTGCTGGCGCCGGCGATCCAGCTGCTGATCGCCCTCTTCTCCAAGAGCTTCAAGGAGGCACAGACCTACCTCTCGCTTGCCCTCTTCGTGCCCATCCTGCCGGGGTTCTTCTTCTCCTTCTCCGGCCGCGACGGCGCGCCGTGGATGGACGGGGTACCGCTCCTGGGCCATCAGACGGTGATCACCCAGGTGCTGCGGGGGGACGCGGTGGGCCTGGGCACCTTCGCCCTGCTCGGGCTCACCACCCTGGCGGCGGCCGTGGCCTGCGTCGCGGCGACCGGCTTCCTGCTCGCGCGAGAGCGGGTGGTCCTGGGCCGGTAGGATGGGTGGATGGTGAGCTTGCCGGACGAGCGCTTCGAGACCCTGCTGGCGCAGGAGGGCGCTGCGCTCGCCCGGGTCGCCGCGAGCTACGTCGGCGACCCGGCCCGCGCCGAGGACCTCTTCCAGGAGATCTGCCTCGCCGTCTGGCAGGCCCTGCCTCGCTTTCGGGGCGACTCGTCGCTGCGCACCTTCGTCTTCCGCATCGCCCACAACCGCGGCCTGGCCGCCGTGGCCCGGCGCCGGACCGGCGGGGCGAGCCTGGAAGAGGCGGACGCGGTGGCGGACCAGGCACCCACCCCGGAGACCGAGGCCCAAGGCCGGCAGCAGCGGCAGCGGCTGGCGGCGGCCGTGCGCAGGCTGCCCTTGCCGCAGCGGCAGGTGCTGACGCTCGCCCTCGAAGGGCTGGCCCAGCGGCAGATCGGCGAGGTTCTGGGCCTGTCGGAAGGCAACGTGGCAGTACGCCTGAGCCGGGCGCGCAAGACGCTCAAGAAGCTCCTGGGCGAGAACGGAGACAACCCACGATGAACAAGCTCGAAGGGCAGCAGCACGGGGCAGGCGAGGTCGATGGCGGAGGTCCGGAGGGGTTCGATTCGGAGGGTGACCTGGCGCGCTGGCGGGAGCAATGGCGGGAGGAGAGTGTGCCGCCGCGCTTCGACCTCGCCCGGCTCCGGCGGCGCTCGCGTCGCCGCACCGTCGGCCTCGTGGCCTATCTCGGGCTCAGCGCGTTGGTGGGAGCCGTGGGCTGCGGTCTGCTCTTCGCCGTGGCCCTGCGCTCCGGTCACCCGATCGACTGGGCAGTGGGGTTGGGCCTTGTGGCCCTGGTGGTTTGGGCCCTCCAGTTCGAGGTCCGCAGCCTCTCCGGCCTCTGGCGGCCGGCCGAGGAGACTCCGGCGGCCTTCCTCGACCTCGCCGTCGAGCGCTGCCGGCGCTGGCTGCGGGTGGTGCGCTTCGCCTG
>JBIOYC010000272.1:0-15766 GCA_044869955.1 Thermoanaerobaculia bacterium
GTGGGCACCGGCCCCGGCTGCACCCATGGCGATCTGCAGGGCGCGCTCAACGCTGCCGCCGCCAATCCCGGCGTGGACGAGATCTTCCTGCTCTCCGGCTCGATCCACCAGGGCCAGTTCCTCGTCCTCTCGGGCAGCGTCCGAATCGACGGCGGCTACCCGGATTGTGCCGCCTTCGAGGCGACGGGCACCTCCACCCTGCGGGGGAGCTCGGGGGCTCGCGCCCTCTTCGCCTTCGCCGGAGCGGGGGAGCGCATCGACCTCGTCCGGCTGGTGGTGACGGGTGGAGACGTCACCGGCGACGGTGGCGGCCTGCACCTGTCGGGGAGCGGGCTGTTCGCGCTCAACCTGGTGACCCTGACCGGCAACCGCGCCACCGGTCGGGGTGGCAACCTCTTCGTCGACGCCTCGCCCGGCCTCCACGTCTTCCTGACAGCGACCCTGGTGGCTGCGGGCGACGCTCTCCACGGCGGCGGCATCTCCTGCTCGGGAGACGGCGAGCTCTTCGTCGGCAGCGACACGCTGATCGTCAACAACCAGGCCAGCGGCGATGGCGGAGGGCTTCACCTCGCCGCGAGCTGCTTCGTCGAGCAGAGAGCGTTCGGCCCCCTCGCCGGGCTCCAGTCGAACCTGGCGGGAGGCCTGGGCGGCGGGGCCTATCTCGAAGCCGGCTCCTGGCTCACCCTGTGGGGTCTGCCGGAAGGCCAGGCGCTCCTGACCGACAACCAGGCTTCGCAGGGCGGTGGTGTCTACGCTACCGGGCTCGGCACCTTCTTCCACGCTCCCGGCGCCGAGATCGCCTTCAACTCAGCCAGCCTGGGCGGGGGCCTCCTCCTGGCCGACTTCGCGGCTTCAACCGTCGTGCGGAACACGACCACCCTCGGCGGGCCTCCCTGCCGACAGCCCGCGCGCTGCTCGACGATCCACGACAACTCGGCAGTGGTGGGCGGCGGGCTGTTCCTGACCACCGGCGCCACGGTCACTCTCGATGCCACTCACCTGAGCGAGAACAGCGCATCCCTCTCCGGCTCCGCGGCTGCGATCCTGGGTGGCGCGTTCCTGCGCCTGCAGTCCTCGGTGGTGGCGGAGAACCAGGGCCTCGAGGTCTTCTCCGTGGACGGCACCGGCTCTGCCCTCGAACTGGGCAACACCACCGTGGTCGACAACGACCTGGCGACCGGCACGGGCCTCATCGGTGTGGGCTCGGGAGTGACCCGTGTGGGGGTCTTGACCAGCCTCTTCCAGCAGGGCGGCGAGATGTTCGAACGCCACCCCACCGGCTTCGCCCCCCAGCTCGACTGCATCCTCGCCGCCTCCGGCACCCTCTTCGCGAACCTGCCGCCCGACACGGCCGAACGCCAGCTCCTGGTGGGCGACCCGGGCATGGTCGATCCGGCGGCGGGCAACTACCAGCTGACCGCCGACTCGGACGCCCTGGACTTCTGCGACTCCACGCAGTGGGGCCTGGGAGACGTCGATCTCGAAGGCCAGCCGCGCATCGTGGACCTGCCCGGCGTCCCCGACCTGCTCGGCCCCCGCGACGCCGGGGCGGACGAGCACCGGGTGCTGTTCGCCGACGGCTTCGAGTCCGGCGACACCGCTGCCTGGTCGGTGACCGTGCCGTAGAGGGGAGGACTCATGCCTCGTGGCCAGATCCCTCGCTCTCCCCGTGCCGTCTCTCCAGTGCCGATCTGGGCCATCGCCCTGCTGTTGCTGGGTGGAGGTCCCCGCTCCGCCGCCCTCCACGCGGCCGGCCCCGGCTTGACCCGCGCCGCCGCTCGGGTGTCGCTCGAAGCTGCCACCGGCCCGATCGCCACCTCGAGCCGCCGGAGCGTGGTCCGTGCCACGGTAACGGGGAGCTCGGTGATCCCGGGCAGCCGACTGCCGTCCTTTCGGGCTCGAGGCCGCTGGCTCGCATCCGGGTCATGACTCGCCGCCACCGAGCCGGTGACGGTCTGGCGGGACCGCAGTCAGCCCGCCTCGCGAAGCCCCTTCTCGTGCTCGCGGAGCTCGAGCGAGAGCTCCCGGGGGAGGGCCGGATCCGCCTCGACCCGGGAGCGGACACCGGCCAGCAGCTCGCCGGCCTCCCGCAGGCGGCCCAGCCTCGCGAGCAGCGTGACTCTCTCGAGGTCGCAGCGGATCACGTCCGGCGAGCCCTCGCCGAAGGCCCCGACGAGGATGGCGCGGGCCTGCTCGACCTCGACCAGGCCCTCCTCGCCGCGGCCCACCTCGCCCAGGGCAGCGCCCAGGTAGTGGCGGGCGAGGCCGACCCGGAAGTGCCGGGGGCCGAGGGCCTGCTCCAGCCGGGGAACGCTCAGGGCGAGCATCGCCAGGGCCTCCGCGGCCCGGCCGACCTCCATCTCCGCCAGGGCGGCGTTGAGCCGCACGATTTCGACCCGCGGTGAGGCGGAGCCGAAGACGGTCTCCATCAGGCGGACGGATTCCGCGAACACGGGTCGGGCCTCCTCGAGCCGACCGCCGAGCCACAGCTCCACGGCCTGCTCGGAGAGCACACTGCCCAGCTCCGGATGCTCGGGGTCGAGGGCTCGCAGCTGTCGCACCGCCTCGGCGAAGTGCTCCAGGGCCTCGGGGCCCCGGTTGAGACTGCCCAGGGCCAGAGCCATCGCCCGGTGGGCGGCCCAGAGCTGAGCGGGGTCCCCCGGATGCTGGCGGTCGAGGATCGAGCGCGCCCGTGAGGCCGACTGGAGGGCCTCGGCGAAGCGCTGCTGCCGATGCTCGACCAGCGAGACCAGCAGCAGCGTCGAAGCCACGCTCGGATGCTCGGGGCCGAGGGTGCGCTCGCGCCCGGCTAGCGCCTCCCCGAGCAGCGCCAGCGCTGCCGTGCTGCGGTCGGCCTCGTGGGCGATCAGGGCCTGCTCCGTGAGGCTGTCCAAGGTCTCCGGGGCCTCCTCGCCCAGCTCCTGCCGCCGCAGCTCGAGGGCTCGCCCGATCAGGGACTCGGCCCGTTCGGGCTGGACCAGGGCCCGGTAGACGCTGGCCAGGGTGTGGAGCAGGGCGGCCTTGACCTCGGGCTGGCCCTCGAGCCGGTGCTCGAGAGTCGCCGCACCCCGGTCGACCAGCTCGAGGGCCGTCACCGAACCGGCGCCCTTGTTGGCGAAGGGGTCCGGTCCACGAAACAGCTCGGTGAGGAAGGCCGCCACCTGGCGGGCCTTCTCGGCCTCCTGGCGGGCGAGGTCCCGTTCCCTCGCCAGCCGGACGGCGTAGAAGACCGAGAGGGCGACCACCACGGCCAGGGCCGCCGCCACCACCGTCACCAGCCAGCGGTGGCGGGCCACCAGCTTGCGGCCCCGGTAGAGCAGGGACTCGGCACGGGCCGAGATGGGCCGGCCCGCGAGGTAGTGCTCGACGTCCTCCACCAACTTCGAGACCGATTCGTAGCGGCGCTCGGGCTCCGGCCGCAGGGCCGCCGCCACCAGGGTGTCGAGGTCGCCCCGGAGCTGGCGGCCCAGCTGAGCCGGCGAGGCGCAGCCGCGCCGTCGCGCCCGGGCCAGGCCGTTTCCGGCCGCGGCCTCGAGCACCGCGACGCTCGGCGGTGTCGCCTCGCGGTCGAGCTGGGAGGTGGGACGGCCGCCGGCGGCCGGGGCCGGGAAAGCCCGGCGGCCCACCAGCAGCTCGTAGAGCAGGAGCCCGAGCTGGTAGACGTCGGAAGCGGTCGACACCGGCTGGCCGGCGAGCTGCTCGGGGCTCGCGTACTCGGGAGTCAGCAGCAGGGTCGAGGCGCGGGTCAGGGCGACGGGGGCCTCGATCTCGGCATCGTCCTCGATCAGCTTGGCGATCCCGAAGTCGAGCAGCTTCACCTGCCCTTCCTTCGACACCAGGATGTTCGAGGGCTTGAGGTCGCGGTGCACCACCAGGCGGCGGTGGGCCGCCGCCACCGCGCGACCGACCACGGCGAAGAGCTCCAGCCGCCGGGCGAGGGGTAGCTCCCGCTCGTCGCAGTAGCGGTCGATCGGCATACCGTCGACCAGCTCCATGACGAAGTAGGGCCGTCCGTCCGGAGCGATGCCGCCGTCGAACACGCGGGCGATGTTGGGATGGTCGAGGGTCGCCAGGATCTGGCGCTCGAGGTGGAAGCGGCTTGCCGCCAGCTCGTCGTGGGCCGAGCGCTCGAGGATCTTGAGCGCCACCCGCTGCTCGAAGTGGCCGTCGGCACGCTCGGCCAGGTAGACCACCGCCATGCCGCCCCGCCCGAGCTCGGAGACCACGCGGTAGGCGCCCAGCCGCGTGCTCGGGGCAAGCTGCGCCGCCGGGACCTGGCCCACCATCTCGCGCCACAGGGCCACCGGCGTGGGCGGCGCGGCGAGCTCCTGCTCGGCGGCGGCGAGCAGGCGGGCGACGGCGGCCCTCTCCTCGACCCCGGCTGCCTCGCGATCGAGAAAGGCCGCTCGCTCCGCCGGCTCCAGATCGAGCGCGCGGTCGAAGAGGTCATCGAGGCGGGCACGATCGCTCAACTCCGCAGCTCCTCCTTGAGCCAAGCCCGGGCCCGCATCCAATAGCGCTGGGCGGAGCGCAGCGAGAGGCCGAGGGCCAGGGCCGTCTCCTCGTCGGTGTAGCCGGCGAAGACCCGGCACTCCACCACCTGGACCAGGCGGGGGTCCAACTCCGTCAAACGGCAAAGGGCCTCCTCGACCGCCAGCACCTGCTCGGCCTCGGCATCCGCCGCCAGGACGGTCTCGTCGAGAGTCCCTGGAGTCTCGCCGCCGCCCCGCTTGTCGGTGCCGCGCCGGCGGGAGTAGTCGACCAGGATCTGGCGCATGGCCGTGGCGCTGACGGCGAAGAAGTGGGCGCGGTCGGCATAGCCGGCCTGCCGCGCGGCCAGGCGCAGGTAGGCCTCGCTGACCAGGCTGGTGGTGTTCAGGGTCTGCCCGGGCCGCAAGCGGCCGAGCTGGCGGTGGGCGATGCGCTTCAGGTCCTCGTAGATCAAGGGCATGAGGCGGTCGAGGGCGCTGCGGTCGCCCGCCGCCGCCTGCTCCAAGATCTGGGTGACGCTCCCTTCCGGGCCGGGCTCGGCACCGCCGGTTTGCTCTGGGGTCATCGTCGAGGACGCAATGGCGGGGCCAGTCTACAACGCCTCAGCCGCGCAGCTCCCCGAGAGTCCCCCAGCCGAGCCAGAGACCGACGGCGATGGAGGCGAGGGCGGCGGCGAGCCGTAGGCTGGCGGCCCAGCGGGGGCCGCGACCGGCGGCGGCGCCCGAGACTCGCGACACCAACAGGGAGACCAACAACATGCCACCCACGGTGCCGAGGCCGAAGGGCAAGAAGGAGGCCAGCCGCTCGCCCTGGGTAGCGGCGGTGGCGGCGAGCAGCACCAGGATCGAGCCGCTGCCGGCGAGGCCGTGGGCCAGGCCGAAGCCGAAGGACTGGCGGGCGTCCCGCAGGGCGGTGGGGTCGGGACGATGAACGCTGCCGTGGGAGTGGGCGTGAGCCGCCCGATCGCGCCGCTTGCGGTACGCCCAGAGGGTGGAACCGCCCAGCACGACCAGCAGCATGGCCACGCCCAGCTCCGCGCTCAAGTGGAAGGCCGCTGGCAGGCGCAGGTCGAGCAGGGCCAGCAGCAGGACGGCGAGACCCACGGTGAGGGTATGGCCCAGCCCCCAGGCCACGCCCAGGCGGGCCGCGTCCCGCCAGCCTCCCTGCCGGGTGGCGAGGGTGGACACCGCGGCCAGATGGTCCGGCTCGAAGGCGTGGCGAAAGCCGAGGACGAACCCCGCTCCCCCCAGGCTCAGTAGCTCCAACATGACTCAGGCCTCCCGGAACAGAGTGTTGCAGGCGTGCACGGTTCAGCTCCCTCCCCCGCCCCCGTAGGCGGCCACGGCCGCCTGGCCGAGGGCGAGGCCGCCGTCGATGGGGGGCACCCGGCGATGGAGCAGGACCGTGAAGCCCTCTGCCGTGAGCCCCTCCGCCGCCGCCGTCAGCAGCCGCAGGTTCTGGAACACGCCGCCGGAGAGAGCCACCGTCCCCACCCCCCACGCCCGCCGGGCGCGCCGGCAAAGCTCGACGATCAGGCGTGCCACGGCACCGTGAAAGCGCGCCGAGAGTAGCCCGAGGGGAGCGCCCGCCGCGAGCCCCGCGATCAGCGCCGCGAGCAGGGGGGCGGAGTCGGCGACCCAGGGCAGCCCGTCTCGCACCTCGAAGCGGCAGCTCCCGTCGTCCTCGAAGCCCTCGGCGGCGGCCTCCAGCTCGATCGCCGGCTGGCCCTCGTAGGTGGCCTCCGCCGCGATGCCCAGGAGGGCCGCCACGGCGTCGAACAGACGGCCGGCGCTGGTGGTGGGGACCGAGGCGAAGCCGGTCTGGAGCTGACGGGCGAGCAGGCGCCTCTCGGCGTCCGTGGTGGCGGCCACGGGGGGCAGCGCCTCGTCCCAGGGCAGGCCGGCGGCCGCGAGGTGCGCCAGGGCCATGCGCGCCGGCCTACGCACGGCCGCGTCGCCGCCGGGCAGCCAGGCCGGCGCGAGGTGCCCCAGGCGCTCGAAGCCGCGGTAGTCCGCCAGCAGCAGCTCGCCGCCCCAGATCGCCCCGTCGCTACCGTAGCCGGTGCCGTCGAAGGCCACGCCGAGCACGGGGCGATCGCCCGAGAGGCCGTGCTCGACCATCACGGCGGCCACGTGCGCATGGTGGTGTTGCACGGCGAGGACGGGCACGGCTTCCCGCGCCGCCCACTCGCGCGCCCAGCGGGTCGAGAAATAACCCGGGTGGAGATCGCAGACCACGGCCCGAGGCCGGATGCAGAGCAGCTCGCCGAGACTCGCCAGGGCCCGCTCGAAGGCCAGCGTGGTCTCGAGGTTGCCGAGGTCCCCCAGGTGCTGGCTGAGGTAGGCGTGCCGTCCCTCGGTCAGGGCGAAGACCGCCTTGAGCTCCCCGCCCACGGCGAGCAGGGGCGGCGCCGGGGCCGGCAGGGTGAGCGGCGCCGGAGCGTAGCCCCGCGAACGGCGCAGGGGCAGGATGCCGCCCAGGGCGAAGCGCACCACCGAGTCGTCGCAGGCGGCGTGGATGGGCCGGTCGTGCAACAGGAAGGCGTCGGCGAGGTCCCCCAGGCGCTCCAGGGCCTCGCCGTCCTCGCGGGCGATCGGCTCCTCGCTGCGGTTGCCGGAGGTCATCACCAGGGGCTTCTCCCCGAGCAGCAGCTCGTGAAGGGGCGCGTAGGGCAGCATCACACCAAGAGTGAGCTGCCTTGGCGCCACCCCTTCGGCCAGGGGCCAGGCCGGGTCGGACCGGCGCGCCAGCAGCACGATCGGCCGTTCCCGGCCGAGCAGCAGCTCCTCTTCCTCCGGCAGCAGCCGGGCGTAGCGGCGCACGATCTCGAGGTCCCGCATCATCAGGGCGAAGGGCTTCTGCCCCCTGCCCTTGCGCGTCCGCAGGCGCTCGACGGCCGCCTCCGAGGTGGCGTCGCAGGCGAGGTGGAAGCCGCCCACCCCCTTGATCGCCAGGACGTCGCCGGCCGCGAGCACCGCGATCCCCGCGGCCAGGGCCACCTCGCCGAAGACGCCCGCCCCCGCCTCGCCGCTCGCGCAGAAGCCGAGGCGCGGCCCGCAGGCCGGGCAGGCGATCGGCTCGGCGTGGAAGCGGCGCGAGCGGGGGTCCCGGTACTCCGCGGCGCAGTCCGGGCAGAGGGCGAAGTGCGCGAAGGTGGTGGCCGGCCGGTCGTAAGGCAGGCCGGTGATGACGGTGAAGCGAGGGCCGCATTCGTGCAGTTGATGAAGGGGTGGCGGTAACGACGGTCGGCCGGGTCCCGCATCTTGGCCCGGCAGGCCTCACAGAGGGCAACGTCGGGCGGCACCTGGGTGGTGAGCGCCGCTGCAGGGGCGCTCTCGTCGATGAGGAAGGCCGTGGCGCCGAGGCCCGGAACCTGCCCGCTCTCGAGGGATCCGATGCCGGCGAGGGGCGGCGCTTCGGTGCGCAGGCGGCGCTCGAAGGCTCCCGGCTGGTGCTGCGGGAGCTGCCGGTGGCGGTGCACTGCCCCACCTGCGACGAGGACCGCGAGCTGCCCGGAGTACAGAGCTTCCGTTGCCCGGTCTGCGCCACCCCCACCAACGACCTGCGCCAGGGTCGCGAGCTCGCCCTCGAGGCGCTCGAGATCGAGTCGGAGGAGCACACGGACGACGGCGTCGAGCTGCCGCCGGGGCCGACGCGGGAGAGCGCGCCGGCCCTCGAGCCCCGCCCCGAGGGCCCACCATGAGCACACGCATCCTGGAGATCCGCCAGAACGTCCTCAACAAGAACGACCAGCTGGCCCGCGAGCTGCGCGGGCGTTTCGAGGGCGCCGGCACCTTCGTGGTCAACCTGGTCTCGAGCCCGGGGGGACCGGCAAGACCGCCCTGCTCGAGCGCACCCTGGCCGAGCTGGTGGCCCGTGGGGTCAAGGTGGCCGCCCTGGTCGGCGACCTCGAGACCGACAACGACGCCCGCCGGCTGGCCGCGAGCGGCGCGCCGGTGCGCCAGATCAACACCCACGGCCGCTGCCACCTGGAAGCCGAGATGATCGCCGGCCACCTCGAGGGCTGGCAGCTGGCCGAGATCGAGATCCTCTTCATCGAGAACGTCGGCAACCTGGTCTGCCCGTCGAGCTACGACCTCGGCGAGGAGGTGCGGGTGGTCCTGCTGTCGGTCACCGAGGGCGAGGACAAGCCGCTCAAATACCCCGGCATCTTCAACTCGGCCGACGCCGCCGTGATCACCAAGGTGGACCTCGCCGAGGCCTGCGGCTTCGACCTGGGGGCGGCGCGGGCGAACATCCAGACGGTCCGCCCCGGGCTGCCGATGCTCGAGACCTCGGCCCGCACCGGCCAGGGCCTCGACGCCTGGCTCGACCTGCTGGCGGCGCGGCGTCCGCGGCTCGTGGGCCTCGCCGAGGGCTGAACGAACGCCGGCGAAAGGAAGGAGCGCCTGCCGTGTGCCTGGCGGTACCCGGTCGGATCGAAGCGATCTATGAGGCCTTCGGGGCCCGCATGGGCTCCATGGACTTCGGCGGCATCAAGAAGGACGTCTGCCTGGCCTACGTGCCCGAGGCCGAGGTGGGTCAGTACGCCATCGTGCACGTCGGCTTCGCCATCAGCCTGATCGACGAGGCGAGCGCCGCGGAGACCCTGCGCACCTTCCAGGAGCTGGGCATCCTCGAAGAGGAGCTCGGCTTGAAAGAGCCGGAGCCTCCCCACTGAGACCTCACCGGCTGCCCGCCCGGGGGCCGGGCGGCTCACTCCAAGGAGGAGGGCGATGAGATACCTGAGCGAGTTCCGCGACGGTGAGGTGGCTCAGCGGATCGCCGCCGAGATCCACCGGACCACCACCCGCCCCTGGGCGATCATGGAGGTCTGCGGCGGCCAGACCCATTCGATCATCCGTAACGGCATCGACCAGATCCTGCCCCCCGACATCGAGCTGATCCACGGCCCCGGCTGCCCGGTGTGCGTGACGCCGATCGAGGTGATCGACCGGGCCCTCGCCATCGCCGCCCGGCCGGAGGTCACCTTCACCAGCTTCGGCGACATGCTGCGGGTGCCCGGCAGCGAGAGGGACCTGTTCCGGGTGAAGAGCGAGGGGGGCGACGTGCGCATCGTCTACTCGCCCTTGGACGCCGTCCAGCTCGCCCGCGAGCTGCCGCACCGCCAGGTGGTCTTCTTCGGCATCGGCTTCGAGACCACCGCCCCGGCCAACGCCATGGCCGTGCACCTGGCCCGCGAGCAGGGGCTGACCAACTTCTCGATGCTGGTCTCCCACGTGCTGGTGCCGCCGGCCATCGAGGCCATCCTGGGCTCCCCCGCCAACCGCGTGCAGGCGTTCCTCGCCGCCGGCCACGTGTGCAGCGTGATGGGCACCTGGCAGTACCCGACCCTGGCCGAGAAGCATGGCGTGCCGATCGTGGTGACCGGCTTCGAGCCCCTCGACCTGCTCGAGGGCATCCGCCGCGCCGTGGCCTTGCTCGAGGCCGGCGAGGCGAGGGTGGACAACGCCTACTCGCGGGTGGTGACGGTCGAAGGCAACCGCCCGGCCCAGGCCCTGCTCGGCGAGGTCTTCGAGGTCACCGACCGCGCCTGGCGGGGGATCGGAGTGATCCCCAGATCGGGCTGGAAGCTCTCCGCCGCCTACCGCGACTTCGACGCCGAGGTGCGCTTCGACGTCGGCACCATCGAGGCCCGGGAGTCCCCCCTCTGCCACAGCGGCGAGGTGCTGCAGGGCGCCTTGAAGCCCTGCGACTGCCCGGCCTTTGGCCGCCAGTGCACGCCGCGCACACCGCTGGGGGCGACCATGGTCTCGGCCGAGGGGGCCTGCGCGGCCTACTACAACTACGGCCGCTTCCTGGCCACGGCGGCGGCGGCAAGCTCTCGGCCGAGCTGGTGGAGCATCTCTTCGTGCCCGCCTTCGCCAATCCCGAGCTGGCCTGCCTGGGAGACGCCGCCCTGCTGCCGTCGCCGGGGAGCCGGCTGGCCTTCTCCACCGACTCCTTCGTGGTGCATCCGCTGTTCTTCCCGGGGGGCTCGATCGGCGAGCTGGCGGTGCACGGCACGGTCAACGACCTCGCCATGATGGGCGCCCGGCCCCTCTACCTGTCAGCGGCCTTCATCCTGGAGGAGGGCCTGCCCATGGCCGTGCTGGGCGAGATCGTGGCCCGCATGGCCGCCGCGGCCCGGGGGGCCGGGGTGGCGGTGGTGACCGGCGACACCAAGGTGGTGGACAAGGGCCACGGCCACGGCTGCTACGTCACCACGGCGGGCGTGGGGGCGGTGCCGGCCGGCCTGACCCTCGGCCCCGACCGCGCCCGGCCGGGGGACGCCGTGCTGGTCTCGGGCACCCTGGGCGACCACGGCATGGCGGTGATGAGCGTGCGCGAGGGCCTGGAGTTCGGCACCCAGGTGGAGAGCGACAGCGCCGCCCTCTATCCGCTGGTCGAGGCCCTGCTCGGGGCCTTGGGCGAGGGGCAGCTGCACGCCCTGCGCGACCCCACCCGCGGCGGCCTGGCCTCGGCTCTCAACGAGATCGCCGCCAGCTCCGAGGTGGGAATCCAGATCGACGAGAGGGCGATCCCAGTACGCCCCGAGGTGCAAGCCGCCTGCGACCTGCTGGGCATGGACGCGACCGCCGTGGCCAACGAAGGCAAGCTGGTGGCGATCGTCGCCGGGGAAGCCGCCGAGCGAGCCCTCGCCGCCCTGCGCAACCACCCCCTCGGCCGGGAAGCCGCCCTGCTCGGCCACGTCACGGCCGACCACCCCGGCCTGCTGGTGGCCAAGACCGCCGTCGGCGGCCGGCGGGTCATCCCCATGCAGATCGGCGAGCAGCTGCCGCGGATTTGTTGAGGGGGGGGAGGGAATGCCGTTCACTTGAGCCGCGATGCTCTGGTCGCGCGGTCCTCTTCGTGTCGTCATTCCCGCGAAGGCGGGAATCCAGGGAGGGGGACGAGGCGAAGATGGATCCCCGCTTTCGCGGGGATGACAAGCGAAGAAGCTCAAGTGAACAGTATGGGAGCTAGCTCAGGAGCTTCAGTAGCGACGCCTCGCCCAGCCGCGAGATCGCCACGCCTCTCCCGACCAGGTCGCGTTGACACCAGCCGAGCTCGAGGAGCCGGGCGAGGATCGCCGCGCCGAGGGCGCCGCCCAGGTGGTGGCGGCGTTCGCTCCAGTCGAGGCAGGCGCGGGTCAGAGGACGGCGTGCGTGGCGGAGGGAGTCGAGGTCGATACCGAGGCGCTCGCAGAGCTGGTCCCCCTCGCGGGTGAGCGCGAGCCCGTCGTGGCCGCCCAGGTAGCCGCGCTCGCGGAGGCGATCGAGGAGCCAAACGGCGCGCTCTCCAGCCAAGTGGTCGTAGCAGATTCGCGCCAGGCGATGCGCAGGGTCCCGCGGACCGAAGCGACGGGTCGTGCCGCGGGTGGCGCTGAAGCCGGCGAGGGTTTCGACGAACGCCGCCACCTCTGCACTGGCGAGGCGAAAGTAGCGATGCCGCCCCTGGCGCTCGAGCGCGATCAATCCTCGCGCCTCGAGCTTCGCGAGGTGGGCGCTCGCCGTCGAAGGTGCGACGCCGGCCTCCATGGCCAGCTCCGTCGCCGTCAGCGCGAGACCGCTCATCAGCGCCATCAGCATGCGCGAGCGCGCCGGGTCGGCGAGGAGCGCCGCGATCGCGGCCATGTCGGCGACCTCCGGGCTCTCAGTCACCGCGAGCCCACTCGGCCGCCACTTGGCGACCGCGCGCCGGGTCGTCGACCACGAGGATCAGATTGTGGTCGTGATCGCTGTACTGCACCTCGATGTTGACCCCCGCGCTCGCCATGCGACGAGCGAGCGAGCCGAGCTGCCCCGGCACTTCCTGGCGCAGCCGCAGGTCGATCACCTCGCGTACGGCGACGAGGCGTATCCCCGCGGCCAGCAGCGCCTGGCGACCCGCCGCGACGTCGCCGTCGGCGACCAGAAAGTGAGCCACTCCGCTCCCACCGACCACGAAGACGCCGCCGCCCTCGACGCTCACGCCGGCGCAGCCCAGCGCCTCGCCCATCTCGGCCAGAGCGCCAGGGCGATCCTCGAGCTCGATCGCCAGGTTCTTCATCTCGACACCTCAGCCCGATGGCGGATCGGCACGCTACAGGAGGCGGCGATGAAACACTGCTCGTGGGCGGGCTCGTGGAGAGCGTGGGCGAGCTCGAGAGCGGCGTCACCGGCGTCGGCGGCGAGGGTCACCTTGGGGGAGAGGAGCACTTCCTCGAAGCGGCCGCCGCCGCGCCCGTCCTCGCGCATCACACCCGCCGCGCGGTCCTCGTAGGCCAGGACGACGACCCCGTGCTTCGCGCAGAGTGCGAGATAGCTCAGCATGTGGCAGGAGGAGATCGCGGCGACCAAGAGGTCCTCAGGATTCTGCATCGCAGGATCGCCGCGAAACGCCGGGTCGGCGGAAAGGCCGAGATCGGGTTTGCCGGCGAAGCGGACGCGGTGCTGCCGGCCGTAGGTTGCGTAGTCGGCCGTGCCGGCGCCGAGGTTTCCTTCCCAGACGAGATGCGCCTCGTAGTGGTGCTCACGGTTCTTCATACGCAGATGGTAGACGGGGTGCACCCGAGGCGCTTCGTCGGCCAGCGAAATGGGCTACCGTCCTCGCCCCGTGGGCCCCTCGAAGAACCGGGCGGGGGCGATGCGGGTTGCGGTCTCTGTACAGCCTTTGCTACCTTCCGAACTTCGATCCTTCTCTGGAGGTGCTCATGATGCGGGCCGGCGGCGCTCTCTTCGTCGTTCTCACGTGCGGCATCCTGGCAACCCCACCGGCAGCGGCGCAGGACGAGCTGCCTTCGGGCGGACCTTCCGCGGCGCCCCAGCAACCGGCTGGTTCGGCTTTCCCGGTCGCGGTGATCCACACCAACCTGCCGGGGCACCCGACCGCCGCCGTGCCCGGGCATCCGGGGATCGAATTCGGCCCCGGAACCGGCACCACCCACTTCGACCGCCCCTTCGGCAGCCCGAACGGCAACTGGATCCTGTCGGCCGACACCACCTATCCGACCACCGAGGACGAGGTGATCCTGGTCAACGGGGTGGTAGTGGGGCGCGAGGGGACGCCGGCGCCCTGGACCGGCGGGGCGGAGAGCTTCGGCCTTATCGACACCAAGCTGGGCATCAACGACGCCGGAGAGTGGGTGTTCACGACCAACACCGATGGACCGGCCACCTCCGACGACTACGTCGTGCTCTTCTCGGGCGGCACCTTCACGGCGGCCGCGCAAGAAGGCCAGGCGATCCCGGCCCTGCCTCCCGCCACCTACGACGACCTGCTCGACGGCGCGGTGATCACCAGCGGCGGCACCGTGGGCCTCCGGGCCGATGGCATCGACGGCGGCCCTCCCACTGCTCAGGACGAGATCCTGGCGCTCGGCGCGACGCTTCTCGCCCAGGAGGGAGTGACGGTGCCCGCCGGCCAGCTCGGCGCCGAGCCGTGGGAGAACTTCGACGTCGACGACCTCTTCGTCTCCGCAGACGGCCTCCACTGGCTGGCCAACGGTGACCTGACCGGCGCCACCACCACCGACGACGTCACCGTGGTCGACGGCGCCGTGGTGGTGCAGGAGGGCGTGATCCTGCCCGGCTCGGGCTTCCCGGACCCGGTCGACGCCAGCGGCATCGTCGGCGTCTGGATGGCGCCGAATGGCGACTGGTTCGCCCGCGGCAACAACGACGTGAGCGAGCAGGACTGGGTGCTGCGCAACGGCGTCGTGGTCGCGACCCTCGGCGCCCCCATCTTCACCGGCGCGAGCGAGGTGTGGACCGACGCCGAGTTCGCGGACTGCTTCTTCTTCCACGTCGGCAACTCGCTCGGCAACTACGTCCTCGGCGGGGTCAGCGACGGACCGACGGCCAGCAACGGCGTGCTGGTGCTCGATGGCACGGTCGAAGTAGTGCGCGAGGGTGACCTGGTGGACTTGAACGGCAACGGCCTGCCGGACGACGACGCCTTCTTCAACACCTTCGGCAACGACGACGGCGTGCTCACCGACACCGGCCTGCTCTACTTCACGGCCACGATCAAGAACGGCGCGGGCACGGTGATCGGCCAGGGGTTCTTCGTCGCCGACCTGTCGAGCCTCATCGGTGGCTGCGAGCTGACCTGCCCGGCCTCGATGTCCCTCGGCAACGACCCCGGCCAGTGCGGTGCCACGGTCACCTTCCCGGCGCCGGGCACCAACGGCGACTGCGGCCCGGTGGTCTGCTCCCCCGACTCGGGCACCTTCTTCGCCGTCGGGCCGGCGGCCACCGTCACCTGCACGGAGCAGCTCCCTCCCCAGAGCGGAGCGCTCGGCGGACAGGGTGAGAGCTGCACCTTCGAGGTCACGGTCTCGGACCTCGAGCCGCCGGCGCTGGTCTGCCCGGCCGACCTCCTCGTCACCGTGCTGCCGGGGACCGTCAGCACACCGATCGACTACACCCCGCCGACGCCGGCCGACAACTGCCCCGGGGCCGCCACCTCCTGCACCCCGCCATCGGGAAACCCCTTCCCGGTGGGAGCTACCGGCGTCGCCTGCACGGCCCTCGACGGGGCCTCCAACTCCGCCACCTGCGTCTTCGTCGTGACCGTCTCGGCGCTGGGCACCGGTGAGATCCCGGCGCTCTCGCCCCTCGCGCTGGCCGGGCTCGGCCTGCTGCTGGCCGGCGCGGCCCTCGTCCTGCTGCGGCGGTCGGCTCCTCGGTAAAACCTCGTCTGCAAGGAGAAGATCATGCTCAAAGCCCTTCTCGCTCCTGGAACCCTCCTTCTCGGCCTACTCGCCGCCGGCCCCGCCTTGGCCGGGGGCCCTTATGCGGTCGCCGGCACGGCCTCGAGCACGGTCGGTCCGCTGACCCGCACCGAGACCCTGGTGACCAACGGCCCCGGCCCGCTCGATCGCTTCAAGGCCGTGCGCCTGGCGCGCACCGGCTCGGCTCCCTTCCACGGCTCGCTCCTGCTGCTGCCGCCGCTCGGGCCTTCGTTCCCGTTCTATGAGCAGCGCGACGCCGACGGTGCCCTCGGCTCGTCGGTGGCCGAGTTCTTCGCCCTGCGCGGTTACGACGTCTGGAGCTACGGGCTGCGGATGGACGGCGTCCCCTCCGGCACCTGCGAGGCGGGCGTCGTCGACTGCTCGCCGATGGAGGGCTGGAACTTCGATCTGATGGTCGAGGACATCACCTTCCTGCGGGGCCTGATCGAGGCCGCCCGGCCGGGCGGCGGCGTGGTCGTGGGAGGCACCTCGCTCGGGGCGATGCTGACCATCGCGATCGCCAACGCCCACCCGGCCGACTACCACGGCGCCGTGGTC
>JBIOYC010000273.1:0-6800 GCA_044869955.1 Thermoanaerobaculia bacterium
GCGCCCTGACCAACCAGCAGTACGACATCCGGGTGCTCGACACCCAGACCGGCTTCGTGAACTCCTACTTCAACCCCCTCGGCAACCGCGCGGACGCCGTGGCGGACACCAACGCCTTCGACTGCACGCCGTGACCGAGCTCGGCCTCCCCTAGCCGGCCTGCCAGCCACCCTCCCAGCCCGTAGGTGCCGAAGGCCCAGAGGGCGCCGAGGAGGGTGGCAGTGACCAAGCCGGCGAGGGGGGCCGCTCCGCCGTGGGCGAACACCGCCGGGCCGACCTTCAGCAGGTCGTCGCCGCGCAGCAGGTTGGCGTGGTCGGCGAAGGGAGGAGCCCAGGTGGTGACGATCGAGCCGATCTCGTAGGCGTCGCCGGTCACCGAGAGGAAGGGAGCGAGGGCCCAGGGCAGAGCGAGGCCGAAGAGGGCGGGCTGGCTTCGCCGCCCCCCGCGGCGCAGCAGCCAGACGCCCGGAAACAGCGTGAACAGGAAGGGTCCGAGGTCGGTGGCTAGATAGACGGCGTCGCTGCCGCCGGTGTCGAAGCCGGAGAGCCGGCCGGCATACTCGCCTCCCGCCACGACCCACGGGAAGACCTTCGCCAGCAGCCCGCCGCCGTAGAGGGGAGACACCTCGAGGCGGGTGACCTCGCCGCCGGTCGCCCAGCAGGCCAGGGCATGGGCCAGCTCGTGGATCGGCACGTAGAGCCAGTAGCCGGCCGCCAGGCCGAGCATCACCCAGAGCAAGGCCCGGCCCCCGCCGGCCGCGAGGCAGCGCTCGAGGCCGAAGAAGGCGTCTTTGCCGGGGAGGGTGAGGAAGTCCGGCAGACCCTGGGTGATTCCAGAAGCCCTCACTCAAGTGTCCCCACTCGTCATCCCCGCGCAAGCGGGGATCCATCTTCGTCTCGTCCCCCCCACCCTGGATTCCCGCTTTCGCGGGAATGACGACAGGAACCGGGCAGCTCGACCCATCTCACCCCCATCCCCTCACACCCGCTTGAACTTCGCCAGCAGGTCCTCGAGGGTCGCCGCTCGCTCGGGGTGCTTGGCGGGCGGCTTGGCGGCCTTCGGCGGCGGTGCCTCGCGGCGCGGCTGCGGTTTTGGCGGGGCAGGGGCCGGTCGCGTGGCCTTCGGTGCCGGCGCCGGCTCGAGGGCTTTCATCGAGAGGTTGATCCGCTCGCGGTCGCGGTCGACCTCGAGCACCTGGACCTTGACGATCTGGCCCACCTTGACCGCCTCGCGGGGATCGGCGACGAAGCGGTGCGACAGCTCGGAGACGTGCACCAGGCCGTCGCGGCCCACGCCCAGGTCGACGAAGGCGCCGAAGTTGGCGACGTTCGACACCCGCCCCTCGAGGGTCATCCCGGGCTGCAGGTCCTCGATCGAGCGCACGTCCTCGCGCCATTGGGGCAGGCTGAGCTCCGGCCGCGGGTCCCGCCCGGGCCGCTCCAGCTCGGTCTTGATGTCCTCCAGGGTGAAGCGCCCCAGGCCGGCCTCGGCATCGGCGAAGGCGCCGAAGTCGATTCTCGCCACCGCCTGGGGATTGCCCACCAGCTCGGCGAGGCTCATGCCCAGCTTGGCGGCCATGCCCTCCACGACCGGGTAGCGCTCGGGGTGGACGGCGGTGCGGTCGAGAGCGTGGGCAGCGTCGCGCAGGCGCAGGAAGCCGGCCGCCTGCTCGAAGGTCTTGGGTCCGAAGCCGCTGACGTCGAGCAGGGTCTGACGGGAGGGGAAGGGGCCGCGCTGGTCGCGATGCGAGACGATCGCCCGGGCCAGGCGCTCGGAGAGGCCGGAGACCCGCCGGAGCAGGGAGATCGAGGCGGTGTTGAGCTCCACCCCGACCCGGTTCACCACGCTCTCGACGGCGACGTCCAGCTCCCCGGACAGGGCCTTCTGGTCGACGTCGTGCTGGTACTGCCCCACGCCCAGGCTCTTGGGCTCGATCTTCACCAGCTCGGCCAGAGGATCCTGCAGGCGCCGGGCGATCGACACCGCCCCGCGCAGGGAGACGTCGAGGTCCGGCAGCTCGGCGCGCGCCTCGGCCGAGGCCGAGTACACCGAGGCTCCGGTCTCGGGCACGATGGCGACCACCACCGAGGTCAGCTCCGCACCCCGCACCGCCTTGGTGGCGAAGCCCTCGGTCTCCCGGCTGGCGGTGCCGTTGCCGATCGCGATGGCGTGGGCGCCGTGGCGCCGGACGAGGTCGACGAGGGTGGCGGCGGCTTCCTCCTCCCGTGCCTTGGGGGGCACCGGGTAGATCACGGTCGTCTCCAGCACCTTGCCGGTGGGATCCACCACCGCCACCTTCGCCCCCGTGCGGAAGCCCGGGTCGACGCCCACCACCGTCACCTTGCCCAAGGGCGACTGCATCAGCAGGGCCTCGAGATTGGCCCGAAAGACGCCGATGGCGTCCGCCTCGGCGCGTTCGCGCGCGGCGCCGCGGACCTCGTTGGCGATCGAGGGGCGCAGCAGGCGCTCGTAGCCGTCCTCGCTCGCCGCGGCGACCTCGCGGCCACAGGGGGTGGCGAGCGGCACGCTCCACCAGGCGGCGGCGCGGGCGGCTTCGCGCTCGTCGTCCAAGGCCAGCTCGGAGACCAGGAAGCTCTCTCGCTCACCGCGCAAGACGGCCAGCATGCGGTGGGAGGGGATCGTCCTCAGGGGCTCGTCGTGGGCGAAGTAGTCGCGATAGACCGCCCCTGCCTGCTCCTTGCCCGGCAGCACCCGGACCCGCAGGGTGCCTTCCTCGTGCATCACCGCTCGCAGGCGGCTGCGCACCTCGGCGGACTCCGCGAGACGCTCGGCGAGAATGTCGCGGGCTCCGGCGAGGGCGTCGGCGGAGCTCGCCACTCCCTTCTCCTCGGAGAGGAAGGCGGCGGCGAGCTCGCCGGGCTCGGCACTGCCCGCCGCGCCCGCGAGCAGCTGATCGGCCAGCGGCTCGAGGCCCTTCTCGCGGGCGATCTGAGCCCGGGTGCGGCGCTTCGGCTTGTAGGGGAGGTAGAGGTCCTCGAGCTCCTGCTTGGTCACCGCGGCGCGGATCTTCGCCTCGAGCTCGTCAGTCAGCTTGCCCTGCTCGGCGATCGAGGCGAGCACGGCGTCCCGCCGGCCGGCCAGCTCCAGGAAGTAGTCGCGGCGCTTGGCCAGGGTCTCCAGCTGCTCGTCGAGCAAGCCGCCGGTCGCCTCCTTGCGATAGCGGGCCACGAACGGCACCGTGGCTCCCTCGGCGAAGAGCCCGTCCGCCGCGGCGACCTGGTTCGGCCGACAGCCCACCTCGCGGGCCACCAGCTCGACGAAGCGGGGCTCGAGCAGCTGGGCTGCGGGTTGAGTGGCTTGGCTTTCCTCCGGCATGTTCATCGATCCTCCTCCGAACGAGCGCCCTATCCTGCCAGGTTCGATCCCGGCTGGGAACCTTCCCACCGACTTGGCGTTATGTTGGACGGAGTGAGAAACGGACGCATGTGGATCGCACCGGCAACCGAAGCTGTCACGCTGGCCCAAGAGCCCGCCCCCCGCGCCCTCGACACCGACTCGGCGCTGATGAAGCGGGTGGCGGCGGGGGAGCAGGAAGCCTTCGCCGTGGTCGTCGACCGGCACAAGGACGGGCTCGTGGGCTACCTCACGCGCCTGACCCGTAGCCGCGAGCGTGCCGAGGACCTGGCCCAGGAGGCCTTCCTCCGCCTCTACGCCGCGGCCGGCCGCTACCGCGAGGAAGGCCACCTGACCGCCTTCCTTTATCGCATCGCCACCAACCTGCTTCGCACGGAAGAACGCCGGGCCAAGCGCTGGCGGTTGATCAGCGCCGCCTGGCCGCCCCACCGCTGGCTGACTGCCGAGCGCGACGAAGGGGCGGTGGACGGCCGGCTCCTGGCGCGCGAGAGGAGCAGCCACCTCGCCGGGGCGATCGCCGAGCTGCCCCTGACCCAGCGGGCGGCCCTGGTGCTGGCGGAGATCGAAGGCTGGCCTCTTCGCGAGGTCGCCCGCACCCTCGGCTGCCAGGAAGGGACCATCAAGTCGCGGCTGTTCCGCGCGCGGGCCCGCCTGAAGGAGAAGCTGGCCCCGTACTTCGAGGAGAGACCGTCATGAACGACGAGCGGCTGAGAGAAGAGCTCGCCGCCCTATCGCGGGAGCAAGCGAGCCCGGGATTCACCGGGCGCGTGATGTCGCGGCTCGCCGAGCAGCGGCAGCGCCGCCCTTTCGTCGCCATGCCACGCCCGGCGTGGGCCGCCGGACTGGCCCTCGTCGCCGTCCTCGTCGGCGGCCTCTGGCTGGCCGAAGGAGAGCGCCGGCAGCGCCGGGCCCAGCAGCTGGCCCACCTCAAGGCGGAGCAACAGCGTCTCGCCTACGAGCTGGCCGAGCTCCGGGAGCTGGCGCACCCCGCCGCCCCCGTGGTCTACCTGGGCGGTGACGAGCAGACCGATCTGGTGTTGGACCTCGACCAACTTGCGGAGCGGGTTCGTGCGGGATCGATCCAGCCGGCCGGCTATGTGCGGCCGCTCCGTTGACACCCAAGGAGAACGACATGAAGCACAGCAAGATCCTCGGCATCGCCCTCGTGGCGGGTGTCGTCCTGATGACGGGTCCCGCCTGGGCGGGCGATGACGGCAAGAAGACAGAGAGACGGGAAGTCCGGGTCGTCACGGCCGACGGGGAGGAGCCCCAGGTGATGGTCTTCGAAGGGGAGGGCGAGGGCCTCATGCATCGCCGCGCGGGCCGGCTCCTGGGCCGCGGCTTTCTCGGTATCGAGACCGTGGGGCTGACTCCGGAGCTGCGCGAGCACTTCGGCGCGCCGAAAGAGGCCGGCGTGCTGGTGTCCCGCGTGGCCGCGGACAGCCCGGCGGCCCAGGCCGGTATCAAGGTGGGCGACGTGCTGTCCTCGGTCGACGGCGAGAACGTTGGCAGCTCCTGGGACCTGGCCGCCAAGATTCGGCCCCACGACCAGGGTGACAACTTGACCGTCGAGGTAATCCGCAACGGCCGGCCGGTCTCCCTCCGGGCCACGGTCGGCCAACGGGACCGCGAGGTCGTGGACCTGGCGCCGATGTTGGAGTGGCGGGGCGACGGTCCCGAAGACAAGGCCATGCGGTTCCACATCCGGCCCGAGACCGCTGAGCGCCTGCGCGAGCTGGACATCGACGGCCTGGTCGAGAAGGAGATCGCCCGCCACGGCGTCCGCCCCCGGCGCGCCACGCCCGAGCTCGAGCAGCGCCTCGCCGAGCTCGAAAAGCGCCTCGCCGAGCTCACCAAGAAGCTCGAAAAGCTCGGCGACAAGAAGTAGCCCCCCTCACTCCTCAGGGCCGGGGCATCCGCGAGGGTGCCCCGGCTTGCAGCTGCCTGGCTTCGAAGACCGAGAGCGCCCCTCTCCCCCCAGGATCCTCGAAGCGAGCCACCGCGAGGTAGCGTTCACTGAACCAAGGCTGGCTGACGATCGGCCCCATCCTCCCTCGGGTGTGGAAGACGACGTAGTCCACGGGCTCTGCGAGGAAAGCTCCGACGAGATCGCCCTGTCTCACGAACGGTACCAGCTCCGGCTTGACGAGCCCGAGCAGGTCCACGAGGTGCCGGTCGCTGTAGTAGCCAAGGACGCCGATCTCCACATAAGCCACTCGAGCGGTAGCAAGGGTGTTCCGTCGCAGCCACTCTGCCGCGCTTCGGTAGCTCACCAGGTGAGGCGTCGGCTCGAAGGTGCGGTAGAAGGCCCAAGAACGAGCCGGTGGGCCGGAGAGGGCGACGAGCAGGAGGAGCGAGCCCGCACCGGCCAAGCTGGCCCCGAGCCAGGACCGCCGCCGGCAGGTCTCCAGTAGCCAGCGAACCGTGGCGCCGAGTGAGAACGCGACGCCGTAGAGCAGGGCGGCAACAGCCGGCAGGATGTACCAACCAAAGAAGGGCACGCCGAGGAAGGGATAGGCGAAGCCGAGCCCGAGGCCGTGGAGGGAGAGGATGCGGCCCGCCGGCCCGGCCCGCCGCCAGAGCAGCACTTGGCCAGCCAGGCCGACTGCCACCAGGACGGGCCAGGCCTCGCCGAGATGGCGCTCCAACGGTACGCGGGCACGAAGCCAGAATCGCAGCGGACTGGCCCAGCTGCCCTCCTCGGCCACGGCCATGCTCGCTTTGGCGCCCAGCGTGCCGGGGAGCGGCGTGCCGAAGTACAGCCACGCCGCGCCGAGCCCTGCCAAGATCACGGCACCGGCGGTGAGAGCGAGCCGCCAGGGGATGCGGCGGGCTCTAGCCAGCTCGAGGACGCCGAGGCCGAGCACCGCCAGGCCCGAGTCCGGCCGGACCCAGACCGCGATGCCGGGAGCCAGGCCGGAGAGGCCGGGGCGGGTCCCGGCGAGCCCGGCTGCCGCCAGCAGCAGGAGCAACGCGCACGGGGCCGCCGCTCCGTTGTTCACCCAGTACAGCGAGCTCGCCACCACTAGGGTGCCACCGAGCAGAGCCTCCGGCAGGAAGCCCTCTCGCGCCGCCGATCGTGCCACCAGCATCGCGCAGGCGACCAGGCACAGGGCGAAGAGACCGCTCGCCAGCCATTCCACCGGCACACCGCTCAGCCACCGCAGCAGCGCGAGGAGCAAGCCGAGGCCGGGATCGGTGGTGCCGAAGACGCGCTCCCCGGGGTTGAAGACGAAGCCCTGCCCGGTCGCGAGGTTCAGGGCATAGCGGTACGTGATGTAGAAGTCGTCCACCGCCCAGGCACCCATGCGGACGACGAACGCCGTGGCGAGGGCGGCCCAGAGGAGGGCGCACGGTGCTCCGACTCCCTCGCCCCCCGCAGGGGGGAGAGGGTTGGGGTGAGGGGGTCTGCCGCCGCGGCGCT
>JBIOYC010000274.1:0-15723 GCA_044869955.1 Thermoanaerobaculia bacterium
GCGCCGCCCAGCAAGCCCCCGAGCCCACAGGCCTTGAGGTCCTCGCGAGTGTTGTACGGCACGCCCTGGCCCAGACCGAGCAGCAGGCCCATCACGGCCCAGGCGAGCACGCGGAGGGCGTAGCGCAGGCGAGGGTCGGTCAGCGGCTCACCATCGGGGAGCGCCTCGCCGCCCTCGGGGCGGACCATGTTGGTCGATCGTTCCAGGATCTGGTTGAAGGTCGCCACCAGCTCGGAGGCCCGGGCGACCGGGTAGTAGCCGCCCCCCGTCCTGGCGGCGATGCCGGCCAGCAGATCCCCCGCCACTCCCGAGCCGAGGCCCACCGTGTGCACCTTGACGCCGGCTCGCTGGGCCTGCTCGGCCATCGCCGGGTCGTAGGCGCCGTCCCCGTCGGTCAGGAAGATCAGATGCTGGGGCCTCGAAGGATTACGGCTCCGGGCCAGCTCCCCGAGACCGACCGCCAGTCCGGCCGTCAGGTTCGTGCCACCGCTGTCGTCCACCCGCTCCACCGCTGTGCGGGCGGCACGTCGAGCTCCGGCGTCCACCAGCTCGGTGAGGGGAAACAGCAGGCTGCCGACGTCGTCGAAATCGACCACGGCCACCCGGTTGGTGGCGGACAGTCGTTCGATCAGTTTGCTTGCGGCCCCGCGACGCCGGCCCCAAGGATCGTTGCCGCCGAAGAGGAAGCTCTTCATGCTGCCCGAAGAGTCGAGCACGAGGGCGAAGTCGGCGTTGGATTTGAGGGCGTACCGCTCCGGGGCGAGGCTGAACAGCCACTGTCCCACGGCACCTCCGAGGGCGCCGCCGAGGCCGCCCAGCACCAGGCCCAACGCCGCCCCCAGGAGCAGGCGGGGACGGTTCCGACGCACCAGACCTTCGGTCATCCCCAGCGCCATGCCCACCGCCAGACCGAAGATCGTGAAGTAGAGCGTGGCTTGCCCCAGGTTGGCGCTGCGGCTGGCCGCGGCCCCGCCCCCCGAGCTTGCCAGCTCGGTCAAGCCGAACCCGACCAAGCCGCCGAGGCCTCCGGTGAGCACGAAGTAGCGGGAGCGAACACGCATGGACCCTCCTCGGCCGGACCCAAAGAAATAGGCTCGGGACCGCGCCAACAGCCTGCTCAGACACGCTGTGACAGCCGCCGGTTGAGAAGCGGTCTCACCCTCAACCTTCCTTGCCTCGCCGGGTCTGAAGGCCCGTGACCGGGGCCTGGTCCGGCTCCCGGTTTTCGACGAGGAGGAGTCATGGAGCCGGAGACCCAGGCCGAGCCCATCCAGCCCGAGCCGACGCCCGACACGCCACAGGTCGAGCCCCCGCCCCCGCTCGAACCGGCCTGCTCGCCCTACTCGGCGACGCTCGAGCCTTCTCCCGAGCCAAGGCCCGAGCCGAGTGAGGCCGGGCAGGAACCCTGGAGTCGGCTGCACCAGACCCTCGAGGCGGGCTTCGAGGCGCTACAGCGGCTGTTCGCCGACAAGCTCGCCTACGACCAATTCAAGGAACAGCAGGTCGATCGGCTCCATGCCGAGCTGCAGAGCCACAAGAGCGACCTGTTGCTGCGCGCCCAGCAGCCCCTCCTACGCGGCCTCATCCGCCTCCACGACGATCTCGGAAGACTCGCCGACGGGCTTGCCGAGCGAACCGCCGAGGAGCTGACTCGGGAACGCTTCCAGGGCTACCTCGCGGGCTTGCGCGACGACGTCGAGACGTTGCTCGAACAGCACGGGGTCAGGCCGTTCGAGGCTGCCGGCGAGGGCTTCGACGGGCGCCGGCAAACCGTTGCCCGGACGGTCCCGGCGGAGCACGGCGCACGGGTCGGCCGCGTTGCCGAACGGCTGCGCCCGGGCTTCGAGCTGGGGGATTTCCTGTTGCAGAAAGAACGGGTCGCGGTCTTCGTCGCGGCCCCGAACCAAGGTGAGCAACCAGAGGGAGGTTTGCAATGAGCGCCAAGCGCGTCTATGGCATCGATCTCGGCACCACCTACTCGTGCATCGCGCACGTCGACGAGCACGGCAAACCGGTCGTCCTCGCCAACGCCGAGGGCGATGCCACCACGCCCTCGGTGGTGTACTTCGAAAGCCCGGACAACGTGGTGGTGGGGGAAGGGGCCAAGGGAGTTGTGGCGATCCACCCCGATCTGTGTGTCTCGACCGTCAAACGCTCCATGGGTGACCCTCAATGGGAGCGCTCCTTTCACGGCAAGAGCTACAAACCCCAGGCCATCTCTGCGCTGATCTTGCGCAAAGTGGTCGGCGACGCCGAGAAGCTGCTGGGCGAGAAGATCGAGGACGTGGTGATCACCTGCCCGGCCTACTTCGGCATCAACGAGAAGGAAGCCACCAAGCAAGCCGGGGAGATCGCCGGCTTGAACGTCCTCTACGTGATCCCCGAGCCCACCGCTGCAGCCCTCGCTTACGGCATCGATCAAAAAGAGGACCAGGTGATCCTGGTCTACGACCTGGGAGGCGGCACCTTCGACGTGACGCTGATCGAGATCAAGGGCGGCGACATCACGGTGATCTGTACCGGCGGCGACCACCAGCTGGGCGGCAAGGACTGGGACGACGCCCTGGTCACCTACATGGCTCAATGCTTCGAGGAGCGGACTGGCACTTCGGCGGACTCGCTGCTCGAGGACCTCGAGACCTATCAGGAGTTGCTCACCGACGCGGAGAAGTGCAAGAAGCACTTGTCGAGCCGCGAATCGGTGTCGCAGTCGGTGAGCTTCGGCGGCGAGAAGGTCAAAATCGAGCTTTCGAGGAGCACCTTCAACGAGCTGACCGCTCACCTGCTCGAGCGCACCCTGACGCTCACCGAGGAAGAGCTCGAGAAGGCACGTGCCAAGGGTTACGGCAAGATCGACAAGCTCCTGCTGGTGGGCGGTTCGACCTACATGCCCCAGGTGATCGATACCGTGAAGAGCCGTTTCCCCTTCGAGGTGCGGCAGTTCGATCCCAACCAGGCGGTGGCCAAGGGCGCCGCCCTCTTCGGCTACAAGTGCTATCTCGGCGAACAAATCCGTATCCGGGCGGCCGAGCTGACCGGCCAGGCGAGCGAGCAGATCAATCTCTCGGTGACCGATCAGAAGGTGGTCGAGCAGGCGCAGGCCGACGTGGCCCGCCAGCACGGCCTCTCGATCGTCGCGGTCAAGACCCTGCACGAGACGCGGGTCACCAACGTTTCGTCCAAGAGCTTCGGCATGGTGGCGCTCAACGAGAGCCACCGGGACGTCGTCTTCAACTTGATTCTGGTCAACGAGCAGGTACCGAAGACGATCAGCAAGCCCTTCTACACCGTGGCAGAGGGCCAAACCCGGGTGGACATGAGGTGCATGGAGAATCGCCTCACCAGCGTAGAGGTGGAGATCACCGACAGCGCCTTGATCGGCGAGACGGTGCTCAGCTTCCAACGGCCCGTTCCCCAGGGCTCCCCCATAGAGGTGACCTTCGATCTCGGACCGGACGGCCTGCTCAAGGTGCATGGCCGGGACTTGACCACCGGTGGGGAGATCCGCACCGACATCGTCACCGAGTCGATCCTTTCTCGGGAGGAAGTACTGGAAGCCCGTGACCAGAACCGCGCCCTCGACGTGGCCTGAGCCGCTCCAGCAGAGGGATCCATGGCTGCCGAGCGCCCCAACTTCTTCCTCCTCCTCGAGCTCGATCCGAGCGTCGAGGACGGCGCCGCGATCGAACGGCGGATCGAGGAGAAGAGACTGGAGTGGTCTCGGCAGGCCATGGGCAATCCGAAAGCGCAGCTGGCGGCCAAAGCCAACCTGGCCCTCCTGCCCGAGCTACGCGGGGTGCTCCTCGATCCGCGGAACCGGGCCACCGAGGCCCAGGCGGCCCGGCAGCTCGGCCAGGAGGCGCGCAAGAGGCTGCTGGCCGAGTTGGATGAGGCGATCCACCTGCTGCGAGCGAGCGGCGACGGCTGGGACGAGGCGCTGGTCGCCAAGCTCGCCAAAGAGCTCGCCCCCCTCTCCCGCGAAGAAATCGAGAAGCGGCTGTCCGCGGCCGGCGCGCGCCGGGCCGGCGAGGATCCTGCCCAGAGAAAGCGGCCCGAGAGGCCGAGGTTGGACCCGAGTCTCGCCAGGAAGCTGCGCGAGAACCTCGATCACCTCGGCCTCGCGAGCCTCTACGAGTTTCTCGATGTCCGGCCCCAGAGCTCGCCCACGGCCCTGGTGGGCCGGGCAGACGAGAAGTACCGTGAAGGCCTCAACCGCCCCACCCC
Source organism: Thermoanaerobaculia bacterium (assembly GCA_044869955.1). GTDB lineage: Bacteria > Acidobacteriota > Thermoanaerobaculia > Multivoradales > SZUA-115 > CALMKX01. The sequence continues at coordinate 4,225 of JBIOYC010000274.1, forward strand.
CACCTCCCGGGACACCGCCTCCAACGCCCTGGCCGGCCTGGCCCGACAGGTCTTCGCGACGGACGCGGCGAAGGCCCGCTACGACGGCTCGCTGGCGGTGCAGGCCATGGAACAGCTCAAACCCCGACTGGAGGAGGCGGGCCGCGACGGCCGCCTCGGCCGTGAGGAGGTCGATGCGCTGGTTCAGCTGGCGCGCAAGCGGGGCGTGCCGAGCGATGAAGCCCTCGCCTACGTCGAGGACTATGCCGCCAACCGCAAGTGGCGAGTCCAGAGCGACGCCGCGCCCCTGCCCGCCGAAGCCCTCCAGCTCTGCGGCTTCTGCTCCGCCCTCGCCGCTGCCGGAGCCCAGCGTTGCCCGGAATGTGGCGAGTCGCTGGCTTTGCCCTGTCCTCGTTGTGGCGCCAGGAACCCGAGCTCGGCGGCAGCCTGCCAGGGCTGCGGCGCGAAAGTCGGGGACGCGCCGCTAGTGGCGGCCCTGCTGAAGGAGGCGGAAGGGTTCCTGCTCGACGGCGATCTCGCCGCCGCGGTCGAACGCTGTGATCGGGCGCTCCAGCTCTGGCCCGAGTGGCAGCCGGCCGTGGAGGCCCGGCAGCGCGCGCGATCCCGGCGAGAGGAGCGCGAGGCCGCCCTCCAGGAAATCGAGGGGCTGGTCGCCCGCAGCCGGCTGGAGGCTGCTCAGGCCGCCCTCGGTCGCTTCGAGCGTTCCCTGGGACGAGCCGGAGCCGAGCAGCTGCGCCGGCAGGTCGAAGAGGGGCTGGCCCGGGCCAAGAGGCTCTTCGCCCAGGCCGAGAAGCTGCGCGGAAACGGTGCCGACCCTGCCGAAGTGCTGGCCCAGCTGGATCTCGCCTTGGCGGCCTGCGCGGACTTCGAGCCCGCACTCCGGGCCGCGGCTGCCACCCCCCCTCCCCCACCCACTGCCCTGGCCGTGGAGGTCCTGGCGAACGGGCTACGCCTCCGGTGGCGAGTCGGTCCGGGCGGAGATCCTCAGCGCCTGCGCTACCGGGTGCTGCGCAAGCTGGGCGGCTTGCCTCACGGCGCGGAGGACGGCGAGGTGGTCGCGGAGCTCGCGGGGGAGACCCTCGACGACCCCGGGGCCACGGTCGGCGTGGCCTGGTGCTACGCGGTCTACTCGGTGCGGAGCGAGGTTCTCAGTCGCAGCGCCGCCACGAGCGGTCCGCACCTGCGCGTCGGTGAGGTGGATCGACTGGAAGTGGAGGCCGGGGATCGGAGCGCGCGGCTCAGCTGGCAGCCACCTCCGGGCTGCCTGCGCATCGAGGTCCGGCGCCTACCGGGAGGCGCGGCGCAGGGCGTGGTCGTGCCGGTCGCCGGCAACTCGGCCCAAGACAGCGGTCTTACCAACGGTCAAACCTACCGCTACCAGGTGGTCGCGCTGTTCTCGGACCCGGCTCGTCCAGGAGCCGAGCTACCCTCTCCGGGCCTGACAGTTTCGGCCTCGCCGACCGCGCCACCGGCGCCGGTCCGAGATCTCACCGCCGAGCGGCAGGGCGACCGGGTGCACCTGCACTGGTCGCCGGTCGCCGATGCACGAGTGGAGATCCGGCTGGTGGCCGGCGGCGCCAGAGCACCTCTCACGGGATCGGTGATGCCCGCCGCATCCCTCGACCGTCTCGGCGAGCGCCTCGGAACCGGTCACGGATCGCCTCTCGAGGCCACGCTCCCGGGGCCGGGCCGCTTCTGGCTGGTACCCGTTTCGGTGCGCTCCGAGACGGCCGTCGTGGGACAGGCGATCGAGGTGATCAACCTGGAGGGCGCCAGCCGGCTGAGCGCGCGGCGAGCGGGAAACGGCGTGGCCCTCACCTGGGATTGGCCGCGCGGAGCCGAGGCGGCCGTGGCGGCATGGGCGGAGGAAGCATTCCCTCAGGATCCCCGCGGCGGCAGCGGCCGCCGGGTGCGGATCACCCGTGCGGAGTACGACTCGGCCGGCTGCTACCTCATTCCCCACCTCGAGCGCCGGCGCCACTACTTCGCGGTGTTCATCGCCGTGCCCGGCCAGGATCTCTACGCACCCCCGGCGACAGTCCTCGAGAGCGGTGGCCAGGAGACCGTGGCGCGCTACCAGGTGGCGACCCGGCGCAGCCTGCTCTCCCGGGCGGTCACCGATGCCTGGATCGAGATCGCCTGCACGGACGGCCTCGGCACACTGCCCAGCCTGCTGGTGGTGGCCAAGCCGCACTCCGTGCCCATCTCGGCAGGTGACGGCGAGGTGGTGGCACGACTCGACTCGCTACCGATGGAAAGCGGCCGCGCCCGCATCCCCGTGCCATCCCCTCTCTGGCCGAAGCGGCCCTATCTCAAACTCTTCTTCCAAGACCCCGAATGCGCCCGCTCGATCCGGCTGCTCCCCGCAGCCAAAGAGCAGCTGCGGGTAGGGTGAGGGAAGGCCCATGCTCACCTCACTCATCGCCGCCCTTTCGAAGCAAGTCTGCCCCTACTGCTTCGAGCCCTATCGGTTGGCGCAGGCGCCGTTTCGGTGCGTCAGTCCGGCTTCTCGCTGTGCGCCGGAGCGGGACGAGGTGCGGGCTCAGAAGTGGGGAGAGAACCTGGTCCTCGGGCGGGTGTTGCCGGAGCGCGGGGCGTTCCGCCACCAGACCACCTGCCCCAGCTGTGGCCAGCGCACCGGCAAGCGGCTCTGTCCCCACTGTCACATGGAGCAGCCGCACACCGTGGGCCGCTATCGCAGCCTGATCTTCGCCATCATCGGCGCCAAGGAAGCCGGAAAGAGCCACTACTTGGCGGTACTGATCGAACAAATCAGAAAGCAGCTCGGCCCCTCTCTGGGCATCCTGCTCGAGCCGATGAACGATGCCACCATCAAGCGCTACCGCCAGGACTTCTACGAGCCGCTCTATCAGCATGGCTCCGTGATCCGGGCGACCCACTCGGCGCTCTCCGATCGCCGCGTGCAGATGCCGCTGATCTACGCCCTCACCCTGACCAGCCAGAGCAGCTCCGGGGCGCGCCGGATCCGCGGGGTGGTGACCCTGGTGTTCTTCGACACCGCCGGCGAGGACCTCAACGACGAGGACGTCATGGCGACGGTGAACAAGTACATCTATCGAGCCGACGGCATACTGCTGCTGCTCGATCCGCTCCAGCTCCAGCGGGTACGCGCGCGGCTCAACGGCGCAGTTCCCTTGCCCGAGATCAACACCGAGACCGCCACGATCCTCGAGCGCACCACCAAGCTGGTCCGCCTCGGCCGCGGCCTAGCCCTCACCCGACCGATCGACGCTCCGCTCGCCCTGGCTTTTTCGAAGTTCGACGCCGTCGAGGGCCTGCTCGATCCCCAGCTCCAGCTCAATGCCGCGTCGCACCACGACCAGGGCTTCGACCGAACGGATTTCGAGGCCGTCAACGCCGAGATGCAGGCCCTGCTCGCCGAATGGGATTCCCCGCAGATCCAGCAGGAGGCGGAGACCCACTACCGGCGCTTTGGCTTCTTCGGCATCTCCGCCCTCGGATGCAGCCCGCAGGGAGGCGGCAAGGTGCCGCGCATCCTGCCCCGCCGGGTGGAAGACCCGTTCCTCTGGCTGCTCTCCTGCCACGGCCTGATTCCCGCTCGGAACCGCTCTTGAGGAGGCGCAAATGAAGGCGCTGCAGCTCCACTACACCTCCTGCCGGCGCGGCTGCTCGGGCAGCGCGGGCTTCCAGACCCGCAGCTGCTCCGAAGGCATCACCCCGGAGGAGCAACGCGAGATCGAGCGCCAGGGCGCCTACCGCCCGCCGCGTGACGTCGAGCGCGAGCCCTCGCCGGAGCAGATCGCTCTCGACTTCCCCCGTGCCCTCCGCTTCTACACCCTGAGCTCCGGGCGCCAGGCCCTGACTCTCTCGAGCTACAGCGGCCGCGACTACAGCGGGCGCTGGGGCAACTTCTTCGCTCACACGCTGGTCCTCGAGCCCGGTGCCCTCGGGGACCTCTGGCCCGTCGACCTCTACGAGTGGACCGGCTGGAAGGCCAGACTCGAGGACGGCGAGGACGGCGAGGGAGCCCCTCCTCCTCTACCGGCGCACGAGCTGGAAGGCGTGGCACCGGCGGAGTCCTTCCGGCTTGCCGAGCTGTCAGCGTTCCTGCGCGGGCAGGACGACGGTGTGGCCTTCCTCGCTCGCCTCACCCGAGCGCTTCTCGCCTCGCGAACCGACTCCCGGCCCGTCGTCGTGCGCGACCGGCCGATCGAGGCCCTCTACTGGATCGCCTGTGTGCTCAAGCTCTTTCCGCCCCGCCACGCACGAACGCTCACCCTCTCCACCTACCAGGACGACCCGCGCAGCTGCGGAGACTTGAACGCCTCCAGCGGAGAGACCGACTTCGTCTGGAGCGAGGCCGAGGCCCGGTACCGCTTCTACCTCTTCGACCGCCACTCGGGCCTGGCGAGCGAGCTGGCCGAGAGCTCAGAGGACTACGCCGCCATCACCGCCCGTTGGCTGGCCGAGCAGCCGGCCCGTCTCGAGCGGTTCCACGCATTCCTGGGGCTCTTCCGCCACGAGGGCATCGACCTCGGGCTCGCGTCGGCCCTCGACCTCTTCCTCCTTCGGGAGGATCCCCGATCCCTGCCTCGGAGCGAGCGGCTGGCGCGGATGGTTCGCTTCGCCGCCGAGCACGGTAGCGACCCGGCTCGTCTCGAGATCCTGGGGAGCCTGGAACAGGCGGCCGTAGCAGTCGAGGCCGAGCTGGAGGCCGGCGACCTCGAGCTCCTCGCCCGGAACTTCGCCGAGGGAGCCCAGCTGACCGGCGAGGCCAAGTACCGCACTGCTGCGCTGCGAACAGCCGGAGCGCTGCTCGCCCGGCTCACGACCGAGGCTCCGTCGATCTCCGAAGCGGTCGAGCGGGTTTGGCAGCGGGTCGGCGAGCTGCTTCCAGGGGCCGACGGCGAGCTCTCCGTCCAGGCGCTCGCGCTCGTCCAGAGTCCTGCCCGGCCTCCTGCCCGTGCTGCCCTCGGGCGCGCCCTCGCCGTGCGGCTTGCCCAGCTCCCGGCAGCCGCTGCCGGCGAGATCCGTCGCTCCCTCGAGGCTGCGGGCGGTGACGCCTTGCTGCTCGCCGAGTGGAGCGTCCTGGTAGCGGCCGCCCAGGATCCCATGGCAGCTTTCGAGCGCTACCGTCGCGAGGTCCTGGGCCTCCTCCCAGGCTATGCCCGGCGACAGAGCACTCCCGTTCGGCTCGGCCTACTCTCGGCCCTGCCCGAGCCGCAGCGACAAACTCTCGCCCTCCGGTGGCTGCAGGCGGGCGAAGTCGAGGGCTCCGAGCCTGACCTGGTCCGCCACTGCCTGGAGCTGGCGAACCGGGCCCTTCCCCTGGCGCTCGACAAGAAGACCCGGCAGTGGGCGGACCTGCTGGCCGACGTAGCGCGGCGTCACAAGGTGGTGCTCCGGCCGGATCGACCCCGCATCGTTCTCGCTTTGGCGGCGAGCCAGCTGAGCCCCATCGAGCTGGCGTCAGCAGACTGGGCAGGTCTGGCAGCGGACCTGTCGATGCTCGGTACGAAGGAGTACGAGACCTTCGTCGAGAGCTTGCTGCCGCCGGCCCTGGAGCGCGCGAGGATCGCCCGCGAGCATGGCAGGGTGCTGACTGCCACCTTCCGCCGCGATCAGCTCGAGACCTTCCTGCCCGTCTACCAGCGCTTCTTCAGAAACGGCCGCAAGGACCCCTGGCCCGAGCCGGTCCAGGCGGCCCTGCGCTTTTGGCTGACCTTCGACCCACGGGGCGAAGGCGGGACCTCGCTGGAAGTTCTCGAGCTCCCGGCCCGCGACCTGCTGAGCGCCGCCCTGGCTCGGCTGCCTCCCGAGCACCTCGAAAGGGTCGAACGGAAGGTCCGCCAGGCGCGGCTCGAGCCCCGCGCAGAGGCCCTCTGGCAGCGCCTGTACCAGGGGGCCACCTCGGCCAAGGGCTACCGGCTGCGACGCTGGCTGGGTGCCCGATTCCAACAGCTCAACCCCTTCGCAAGGAGGTGACCGATGTCCGATGGTGCTGATGCCGCAGGCGGCTGCGTGACGGTGGTGCTCGCCCTGGCGGCGATCCTGATCGTCGTCTATCTGGTCTTCCTCGCCGTGCAAGCGATGATCGCCTGCGGCGGGGTCTACGGCGCCGCGATCGCGTTCAAGAATTACGTCCTGGCCTTCCAGCGCAACGTCCGACGAGAAAGAGTGCCGGCATGAGCAGCAAGCGGTCCCCCCAACCCGCGATCCGTAGCTACTTCTTCGGCAAGGGCTACCGCGACCTCGCGGACACCATCCGGGATTCCTGGCTGGCCAACGTCGCCTCCGCGCGAGAGCTGTTTGAGAAGGCGGGTACCTTCTGGCCCCGCGACCACCTGGGCAAGCTCCTGGCCGTGTTGTTCGGCTCCGCAGCTGTGGCGGTGATGGTCTTCGGCACGGTCTTCTTCGCCGCTTTCTCGCTGCTGCACGTGGGCCTGCTCGGTCTCTTCTTCCTGCTGGTCTACCTGGGCTTCACCGTGCTCTACCTGGTCGAGAGGGCCTACCTCGGGATCAAACGCTTTTTCACCGTCTGCCCGGCCTGTCACGCCAAGATGCCCCTTCCCGAGTATCTGTGCCCGAAGTGCGGAGCCGTTCACACCCGACTGATCCCCTCCTCCTGGGGCATCCTCAACCGTACCTGCCTGTGCGGACAGCCTCTCCCTGCCACCTTCTTCCTGGGCCGGGGCGACCTGCCCTCCCGCTGCCCCGAATGCCAGCACCTGCTCCAGGCCGGTCACACCGAGTCCCGCAAGCACTTCGTGCCGCTCTACGGTGGTCCGGCCGTGGGCAAAACGGCTTTCCTCTGCTCCGCCGCCAGTCAGCTGCTCCAGGAAGGACCCGCAGGGGGCTTCGAGTGCGGCTTCCTGGAGGAGCGAACGGCCCAGACGTTCGCCACTCTGCACCAGGATCTCGCACGTGGCCGCACTCCCGACAAGACCCACGACACCTTGCCCCGCGCCTTCAACCTCGAGATGCGCCGGCTGGGTCAGGACCCGCGGGTGCTCTACCTCTACGACCCGGCGGGGGAGGTCTTCGACCGCTCGGACGAGTTGGTTCTCCACAAGTTCCAGGGCTATCTGAGCGGGCTGCTGTTCTTGGTGGACCCCTTCTCGCTGCCGGAAGTGCGCCGGCAGCATGGTGGAGAGCTGGCCGTTCTCGAACCGCAGCTGCGCCCCAGCCGCCTGCCCGTGGAGGACGCCCTGGCTCGCTTCTTCTTGAACCTGGAGGAGAACTTCGACCTAGCCAAGACCGCCAAGGTGAAGGTGCCGGTGGCGGTGGTGGTCAACAAGATCGATGCCCTGGCCCTGGAGCACGAGCACGAGGAGGCGGTGGCCGCCGCCCGCGCCCGGGCCAACGGCCGGCCGGCCACCGGCCTGCCGCCCGAGGACGAGGGTCTGCGCGAGCTGCTGATCCGCTGGGGAGCGGCTGACCTCGTCCAGCAGCTGGAGGCCCGCTGCTCCCGCCTGCGCTACTTCGCCTGCTCGAGTCTCGGCCGCCTGCCGGACGGCAGCTGCGACGCCTTCGTCGGCCGAGGGGTGTTGCCGCCTCTGTGGTGGGTGCTGGGAAGCCAGGACCCGGGCTTCTTTGGGCGGGTGTGAGCGATGCGCTACCTGAACCTGACCCTGCGCTTCGAGGCTGACGGCGAGGGCCAGTTGCGGGTCCGGCTCGCCGATCCGGACCTCGGCCGGGCCAGATCGGACTTCCACCCACCCGTCGCAGCGGAGAGCCTCGAAGCCCTGCTCTTCGCCCTCGAGGGTCAGGTGCTCGCCAAGCGCGGCACTGAGCGGGTGGATCCTGCCCCGGAACGTCTCGACCTCGAAGGGCTGGGCCGGGAGCTGTTCTCCTCCTTGTTCGAGGGACCGCTCGGCGAGGCCCTCGCCTTCCGGCTCGGGCAGCTCCAAGAGCGCCAGCAGGAGGGGCTACGCCTGAGGCTGGTGGTCGATCCGGAGGACGAGAGGGCGCGGGGAGTGCTCGGGCTGCCCTGGGAGCTCGCGGCCTGGCCGGAGCGGGCCATGCTCTGGGGCCGGGATCCCCGCCTCTCGGTGGTGCGCTTTCTCGAGGTCGACCAACCAGGGCCGCCCGCGCTGACCGACCAGTCCCTCCTCCGCGTGCTCCTCGTCGCCGCGGCGCCGAGCGACCAGCCAGCGCTCAATCTCGAAGCCGAGATTCGGCACATCGAGAAGGCCTGCGGCGAGCAGCCCGCCATCGAGCTCCATCAGGTGGCCTCGGGCCGCCTGGCGGACGCCGCCGAGGCGGCTGCCCGGATTCAGCCTCAGATCTGCCACTTCCTGGGTCATGGCGGCGTCGAACCGTCCACCAGCCTGGGGATGCTCTACTTCAAGACTCTGGCTGGCACCAGCGATCCGGTGTCCGGACGAGCCCTGGCCGAGGCCCTCGCGGCAAGCTCCTGCCTGCGGGTGGTGGTGCTCAACGCCTGCGAAGGGGCACGCTTCCCCCGCCAAGCTTGCCAGAATGCCTTCGGTGCCGCGGCGGCCGCCCTGGTCCGGGCCGGGGTGCCAGCGGTGGTGGCCAACCAATTCCCAATCTCGGACGGCGCTGCCTGCGCCTTCAGCCGGGCCTTCTACGCCACGTTGGCCGGCGCGGGCACTCTCGAGACCGCCGTCGCCCTGGGCCGCCAGGGCACCTTCCTGGCCGACCGCGGCTCCTACGAGTGGATCACTCCGACCCTCTACAGCCGCACCGACGAGGCCCTCTCGGTGCTCTCCCCCACCGCTGCCGCGGCTCCGGAGATCCAGGCTCGAGTGATCGATCAAGGGGGCCTGATCACGGAGAAGACCACAGACTTCGTCGGCCGAGTCTTCGCCTTCGAAGCCCTCGAGCGCTTCCTCGCCACGCGACCTCAGGGCTACTTCCTGGTCGAGGGAGACCCCGGCATCGGCAAGACCTCTTTGCTCGCCGAATGCGTGCGGCGTTTCGGCTGGCCTCATCACTTCAACGTACGCTCGGCCGGGTTGAATCAGGTCGACCGGTCGTTGGCCAATCTCTGTGCCCAGTTAATCCGCCGCTACCGGCTGCCCTACTCCCAGCTTCCGGCCGACGCCACGCGAGACTCGGCCTTCCTGTCCAGGCTCCTGGGCGAGATCCTCGCCCGGAGAACGGACGGCAAACCCCTCGTGGCGGTGGTGGATGCGCTGGACGAGGTGGACACCCAGACCCTGCCCGAGGGAGCCAATCCGCTCTGCCTGCCACCAACCCTGCCCGAAGGGGCCTTCCTGGTGGTCAGCAGCCGGCGACCCGAGCGGCCTTATGCCTTCGAGGCCGAGAGCTTCGAGATCGATCAAGGCTCCGCGGCGAACCGGCTGGACGTGGCCGCGCACATCCGTCAACGCCTCGAGCGGCCGGGCATCCGCGCCTTCCTCGCGGCTCGCCACCTCGGCGACGAAGAGCTGGTGGCGCAGCTCGCCGACAAGAGCTACGGGAATTTCATGTACCTGCACTACGTGCTGGGCGACATCGAGCGCCTCGGGGCTGAGTACTCGGACCTCGCCCAGCTTCCCGATGGCCTCAAGGGCTACTACGAGCAGCACTGGCAGCGCATGCGCGGCCGGGACGTCCAGGCCTGGGCGGCCTTCAAGGTGAAGGTGCTGGAGGCATTGACGGTCACCAAGGAAGCGATTCCGTTCCTCGTGGTCGCAGGCTTCTCCGAGGTCGAGAACCCGAGCCTGGTGCGCATGGCCCTCGAGGAGTGGCGGCCCTTCCTCCACGAGGAGGTGATCGAGACAGACGAAGGCCCAGAGAAAGGCTACCGCCTCTACCACGGCAGCTTCTTCGACTTCGTCAAGGCGAAGGACGAGATCGCGGACGGCGAAGTCGACCTCCGGGAGGCGAGGCGGCGGATCCTGCGCTACCTCGACCGCCTGCCCTGAAACCTTCCTCTCGCCAGCGGGCGGCGTGGCGACGCCGCAGCTCGATCCAGGCGGGGATGGCGAGGCCACCCAGGGGCAGCAGGGCGGTCGACACCAGGAAGGCCAGGGCTCGGCGGTCGCGGACCGGTAGCTCGCGCCGCCAGGCGGCGACCAGCGGCCAGGGGTGAGTCAGTGCGCCCAAGAGGGTAAGGACGAGTAGCGGCCCGGCCAGGGCGATGGCTCGAAGCATCCCCTCGAACGGCGCGAGACCACCGCCCGGAGCGAGTCCGACTTGGAAGCCCCAGGCCGCCGCACCGCCCCAGAGCACGACACCCATCAGCTTCGAGAGCTCCGAGCTCGGGAAGAGCTTCGGCACGGGCAGGAAGATCACCAGCAGCGAGGGCAGCACGAGGGTGAGCATGCCCGCCAGTCCCCCCACGATCAGAACCACCGCCACCTGGGCCGGAGCCTGGGTAGCAACGCCGAAGCCGATGCCCACTCCTCCGGCCAGAGCCAGTTGAGTCCAGGCGAGGTAGGCAGCGCGAGGATGGTGGATCAGGGCCAGCTTCGACCTCTCCACTCCGGCGATGGCCCGGGCGAGCTGGATCAGGGTCAACAGCCCCGCGACGAGCCCGATGAGCACGCTCACCGTGGCCACGAGGGTGAGCGGTACACGGGCGCTCCCGGCCAGCCAGGTGCCCAGCAGCGCTGCCTCAACCGTGAGCAGGGACGCCTTGATCCAATACAGCCGACGTACCTGCAACTCCTGCGACGTTCCCGCCGGCGCGTCACCTTCTCCCAGGAGAGCGACGGTTCGCCGGTGCCATTCGAACCCACGTCGATGTTCGCGCAGCCGCTCTGCGAGCCGCTGCCAGAGCTCGAGCCGGGAGGCGGTACCGCACTGCTTGCGGGCAGCGCGACCGAGGGCGTTCTCACGCAGCTCGGGGCTGGCCAGGAAGTAGCCGGTGAGCCCTAGGAAGGGGAGGAAGGGCACCGGCAGCAGGATCAGCACGGCAGCAGGCACCAGCAGGGCCCAACGCCAGCCGGCGAGGGGGGTAGCGCGACGCTGTTGCCACAAGAAGACGCCGAGCCCGAAGAGCATCGCACTGTGCAGCAGCGCGGAGAGGGCCGCGGACACCGGCCAGGGCTGCGAGCCCCCCGCGGCGAGCACCGAGGTGAGGGCGAAGCCGGTCAGGAACAGGGCCACGAGGCGTGGCAGCGAACCGGCCCACTGGCTACCGAGGCGTCGCATCGACAACGGTCCTCGCCATGGAGGCGACCCTGCCCACTTCCCGGAGAGCGGTTCCAACCTCGGAACACTCCGGCGAACCTCTTCGATGGGGACCCTTTCGAGGAGAGGTAGGGCCACCAGGCCGACCATCGGAACAGCGGCGAGCAGGCGCAGGGGCAGCACCCTCCAGCGACCACCGGCCGACGGCTCCCGGCGAACGAAGACGAAGCGGTTGATCAGCCAACCCTGGAACAGGCCGAAGACGAGCCACGAGAGCGCTGCGATCGACAGACTCGTTCGAACGAGCTCGGAAAGACCCTTCTCCGATCGCGCACCCGGGAGGAAGGCTCCGTCCAACTGGATCAGCACAGCACCGGCGCCGAAGGCAACCAGAAGCGCCATGCTACCCAG
>JBIOYC010000275.1:0-9939 GCA_044869955.1 Thermoanaerobaculia bacterium
AGCCCTCGTAGGTCGAAAGGTAGAAGGCCAGCTCGGCCCCTCGGAACAGGGGGGCCACCCCTCCCTCGTCGACCCAACCCGGCAGCCTCACCCGGCCGGAAAGCCCCAACTCGGCGATCCAGCGCTCTAGGTCCTCGGGCCGGCGCAGGCGGTTGGCGCCGGCGATCACCAGGATCAGCTCCGGCCGGGACCGTGCGGCCCGGGCAAACGTCTCGAGCACCAGGTCCGGCCGGCGGCGGTCGAGCAGGGAGCCCAGGAAGAGCCAGTAAGGCGGCGCCACGCCCAGGGCCGCGAGCAGAGGGTGATCCCATTCCGGGTCGCCGTCGGGAGAGAAGCTCGCAGCCAGGGGGATCGGCACCTGGCCGATGCGTGCCGGGCTCACCCCGTAGCGTTCGGTGACCTCGCTGGCGACGGCCTCGCGGTCGACCAGCACCCGCCGGGCGCGCAGGGCGGCGAGGCGGGCCAGCAGCCGCCGGCGCCAGCGCTCGCGGGGGGCGAACTCCGCCGGCAGGACCTCGAAGGAAAGGTCGTGCAAGGTGACCGCTCCAGGCACTGCAGAGGCCAGGGGCAGACTGTAGGAGGGGCCGTAGAGCAGGTCGAGGTCATGACGGGCCAGCTCCCGCACCAGGCCGGCTTGCTCCCAGAGGACGACCCCCCCCTCGCGCCCGGCCCACAGGAGCTCGACGTTGGCGTGGCCGGCGAGCGGGTGAGGGCCAGGCCGGCCGTGGAAGAAGAGGCGAAAGTTCCAGTGCGGGCGCGCCTCGGCCGCCGCGGCCACCAGCTCGGTCGCGGCCCGCCCCACCCCGGTGGTTTCGCCCTCCATCTCGTGGGCGAGGACTCCAACCCGCATCGCCGGGCGATCGTACAAGAAGTAGAATTCACGGCTTCTGGCAATCCGGGAGATTCCTTGCCCCACACCATCGGCATCGATGCCCGCAAGCTCTTCGACTTCGGCATCGGCACCTACATCAAGAACCTGGTCGAAGCGATCGCCCGGCGCGACGGCGAGAACCGCTACCTGCTGCTGACCAGCACCGAGGGGCGCGAGGCCCTGGCCCACCTGCCGAGCAACTTCCGTTGCGTGGTCGAGAAGGCGCCGGTCTACTCCGTGCGCGAGCTGTCGACCCTCTCCTGGCGGCTATTCCGGCTCGGGCTCGACCTCTACCACTCCACCCACTACGTGCTGCCTCCCTTCCTGCCCTGCCGCACGGTGGCGACCGTCCACGACATCATCCACTTGCTCTACCCGGAGTTCCTGCCCAACCGCCTCGCCCTGCTCTACGCCCAGCGCATGATCCGCCACACCCTGTCGCGGGCGGACCGGGTGATCGCGGTCTCCCGCAACACCCGGGCGGACCTCCTGGCGGTCTTCGACGACGTCGAGGGGGAGAAGATCCAGGTGGTCTACAACGGCGTCGAGGAGCTCTACCGCCGGTCCCTGCCCGAGGCGGAGATCGCCGCTCGCCTGGCCGCCCTCGGGATCAGCCGGCCCTACCTCCTCTTCGTCGGCAATCCCAAGCCCCACAAGAACCTCGACAACGTGCTCAAGGCCTATGCCCGCGCCGTCACGGTGGCCGGCATCGAGCCCCGGCTGGTGTGCGTGGGGGCCAAGGGCGAGGGCGATCTCAAGCTGCGCCAGCGGGCCGAGAGCCTGGGCGTGGGAGACCGCCTCCAGCTGCTCGGCCACGTCCCCCAGGCCGACCTGCCGGCCCTCTACCAGGGCGCCCTGCTCTTTCTCTACCCTACCCTCTACGAGGGCTTCGGCCTGCCGGTGGTCGAGGCCATGGCCTCGGGCACGCCGGTGATCACCTCCAACACCTCCGCCCTGGCCGAGCTGGCCGAGGGCTACGCCTACCTGGTCGATCCTCTCGACGTCGAGAAGATGGGCGAGGCGATCGCCACCTGCGTGGCTGACCCCGAACGCCGCGTGGCCCTGGCCGAGCTGGGCCGGCGCCGCGCCGCCGACTTCGAGTGGGACCACGCTGCCGCCCAGACGGTCGAGATCTATCAGCGGGTGCTGGCGCCGGAAGGGGCGCGAGGAGGGCCATGAGCCAGCCTCTTGGGGATGGCCTGCGGGTGGCCCTGGTCCACGACTGGCTCACCGGCATGCGCGGCGGCGAGAAGGTCCTCGAGACCATCGCCGGCCTCTTTCCCGGGGCGCCGATCTTCACCCTCCTCCACCTTCGCGGCAGCGTCAGCCCGGCCCTCGAGGCCCATCCGATCGAGACCAGCTTCCTCCAGCGGGTGCCGGGCATCGGCCGCCGCTACCGCTCCTTCCTGCCCCTCTTCCCGGCCGCGATCGAAGATCTCGATCTCGCCGGCTTCGACCTCGTCATCAGCTCCAGCCATTGTGTGGCCAAGGGGGTGATCCCCCCTCCGGGAGCCGTCCACGTCTGCTACTGCCACACTCCGATGCGCTACGCCTGGGATCAGGAGCACGTCTACTTCCCGCGCCGGCGCGGCCTGGTCGCGCGCCTGCGCTCCCTCGCCCTGTCCCGCCTGCGCACCTGGGACGCGGCCAGCGCTCCCCGCGTCGACCACTTCCTGGCCAACTCGAGCTTCGTCGCCGAGCGCATCCGGCGCTACTACGGTCGCGAGGCCGAGGTTCTGGCGCCGCCGGTCGACACCTCCTTCTTCACTCCCGGGGAGGCCGAGCGGACTCACTGCCTGGCGGTGGCGGCCCTCGCCCCCTACAAGCGCCTGGAGGTGGCGATCGAGGCCTGCCGGCGCCTGGGTCTGCCCCTGAAGATCGTTGGCACCGGCCCGGACTTTGCTAGACTCGCGCGGCTCGCGGACAACGGGATCGAGCTTCTGGGGCGCGTTGGCCCCGATCGGTTGCGTTCCCTCTACCGCTCCGCGATCTGCCTCGTGCAACCGGGAATCGAAGACTTCGGCATCGCGCCGGTCGAAGCGCTCGCCTGCGCCACGCCCGTGGTGGCTTTCGACCGTGGCGGCGTGCTCGACCAGGTCGAGAACGGCCAGCACGGCGTGCTCTACGGCCCCGTGGACGACGCCACCGCCCTCGCCGCGGCGATTGACAAGTGCCGCCGGATCCGGTTCAATGCTGGCGGAATCCGCCAGCGAGCCGAGACCTTCGCCACCGAAAGCTTCGTGCATCGGTTCCGGCTCCACCTCGAGCGCTGCGTGACGCAGGGAGGTACCTCTCGATGATCGCTCGACGCCACCGCTGGAGCGCCGGCGCCTACGTCGCGGCGGACGTTCTCGCGGTGCTGGGCGCCTATCTGGCCGCCCTCTTCCTGCGCTTCGAAGCCGACCTCATCCCCTTCACCAAGAACCCTCCCGACGAGTTCACCCGCTACTTCCAGCTCCTGCCGGCCGTGCTGGTGCTCTGGCCGCTGGTCTTCTACTTCCACGGCCTCTATCAGGTGAGGCCCGGTCGCAGCCGGGTGGACGAGGGTCTGACCGCCCTCCTCGCCTCGGTGCTCTCGACGCTGATCGTCTCTGGCCTGACCTTCTGGTGGCGCCAGCCCGGCGCCTTGCGCGAGGACGGCACCTACGAGTACTTCACCTTCAGCCGCGTCTTCCTCGCCCTCTTCGCCCTGCTCTCGGTGCTCCTGGTGGTCCTCGCCCGCACCCTGCTTTCGGACCTGCTGCGCCACCGCCGCCGCCAGGGCGTGGGCGTCGACCGCATCCTGGTCGCCGGCGCCGGCGCCCTGGGCCAGGAGGTGGCCCAGAAGATCGCCTTGCACAAGGAGTTCGGCTACCACGTCGCGGGCTTCCTCGACGACGACCCGGCCAAGGCCGGCCACTACTTCCAGGGTGCCCCCGTGCTCGGCACCCTCGACGACGTGGGTCCCGTCCTGACCCAGCATTCGATCGATCAGCTGTGGGTGGCACTGCCCCTCCAGGCCCATGACAAGACCCTCGACCTGCTGCGCGAAGCCGGCCACGAATGCGTGGACGTCAAGATGGTGCCGGACATTCTCCAGTACGCCACCCTGAAGGCGGCGATCGAGGACCTCGACGGCACCCCGGTGATCAACCTCTCCGAGGTGCCCCTCCAGGGTTGGAACACCCTGGTCAAGCGCGGCATGGACGTCGCCGCAGCGGCCGCCCTGCTGCTCCTCCTGCTGCCCCTGCTGCCGATCGTGGCCTTGCTGATCTGGCGCGAGGACCGAGGCCCGATCTTCTACCGCCAGGAGCGCATGGGCCTCGACGGCAAGCCCTTCCTGATCTTGAAATTCCGTTCGATGCAGGTGAACGCCGAGGCGTCCACGGGCCCGGTGTGGGCGGTCGAGGACGACCCGCGCCGTACCCGCGTCGGCTCCTTCCTGCGCAAGTGGTCGATCGACGAGTTTCCCCAGCTGTGGAACGTGCTGGTCGGGGACATGTCGCTGATCGGCCCGCGCCCCGAGCGTCCCGCCTTCGTCCACGAGTTCAAGCACAAGATCCCGCAGTACATGCAGCGCCACCGGGTCAAGGCCGGCATCACCGGCTGGGCCCAGGTGCACGGTTGGCGCGGCAACACCTCGATCAAGAAGCGCCTCGAGTACGACCTCTACTACATCGAGAACTGGTCCGTCGGCCTCGACCTCAAGATCCTCTGGATGACCGCCTGGACCTTCGTCTTCGACCTGCGCCAGAACGCTTACTGAGGGCGGGTCTAAGCTGAGGTGCCAGCCATTTCGGGAGCCTCAAGCAGAGATGACTGGCCCTGATCGGTTCCACGAAGCTCGGACCCTGCTCTGTGCGGGACTCCGTCGAAGACCGCTCCGTCCAGACACCCTTCAGCCTGCACGCCCACAACTCTCCCCAAGCCACCCGGCTTCGGCTGCCAGGCCATCGCACCGCAAGGGGCAAGCTCCGCTTCGCCGAGGTCGAGCCTCTGGCAGACATCAGATCACAGGCGTTGTGAATCTCCCGGGCCCAGTGTCAGTCCGGGCTCAGCGGAACGAAGGGTAGCGCCGGCGGGAAGCAGCCTTCGGGGAAGGGAGCGAGGGGGCCGGCCCTTCGAAGCTGCCTGGCAGCGTGTCGATAGGCGCTGACGAAGGTGCGGTAGGCCGCGAAGAGACTCTCCCGGGCCAGGCTCGAGGCGGCATGGAAGAGAGGTGCCGGCCTCTTGGTCAAGTGATCCGGCCGAGTATGAGGACCAACCTGCTGCAAGGCCCGCTGCGCAGAACGCCGATCACGGTTACGGATCTGTGGGCCCCATGCAAGCACGGCCTCATGCTCGATCTCCGCAACCAGACCGCGGGCTCGGTCTCGTTGATCCTCCGGGCTCAGCTCGGCCCAGCAGGGTAGCGGGCTGAGCCACACCCGTTCGGTCTCCGGAAACTCGTGGCTTTCCGAGTGCCTGTGGGACCTGCGCGCCTCGTACTCCCGGGAGCGGTCGAACCAAGTGCCCTCGAAGCACTGGCCCTTCAAGAGACCCTCCAAGCAGTTCAGGCCGGGCCACTCCCCTGGCGATCCAACGAAGCCCTCCTTACAGCCGTGGGACAGAAGGTACTTCAGCCGAGCCCTCTGCGCCGCCTCCTCGTGGCTGACGACGATGGCCTGATAGCGCCGGCTCCAGAGCCGGTCACGCCAATCGTGGAGCCGTCCGGCCTCCTTGGCGAGATTTCCATTGAGGTAGCCCATGAAGGAGGCGAGCTCCCCTACGGAGGCCGGTGAGAGGAGGAGATGGTAGTGGTTGGAGGTGAACACGAAGGCGTGGATCCCAACCCGATACAGCCGTTGGGCTCTGCCCAGGATGCCGAGCACGATCTGATTCAGAGCCAGGCCAGGCAGCAGCAAGTAGCGGCCCTGGATCGTTCGGCAAGTCACCTCGACGACGTGGCCCGGCGGCAGGTAGCGCAGTCCCCTCATACTTGGGATAGACGCAAAACGCCCTGACGCCCCGTTCGCTGCCGCCCCCGAAGTGGCTGGCACCTCGGAAGACCCCCTGCTACAGTGCGCCGGTGAGTCACGACTCTTCCGATCTCTTCCTCACCCTCACCCCCGAGCGAGTGCTCGACGCCGTCGAGGCGAGCGGCGTCGAGGCCAATCCCGTCTGCTATCCGCTCAACTCCTTCGAGAACCGCGTCTACGAGGTCGAGCTCGCCGACCGCACCCGGGTCGTGGCGAAGTTCTACCGGCCCGGCCGCTGGACTGCGGCCCAGATCCTCGAGGAGCATGACTTCCTCTTCGAGCTCGAGGCCGAGGAGATCCCGGTCTGCGCACCCCGCAAGTTCCCCGACGGCCTCACCCTCCACTCCCTCGGCCACATCCACTACTGCCTGTTCGATCGCCGTGGCGGCCGGGCGCCGGACGAGCTGACCGACGCCGACGTCGAGCGCCTCGGTCGCCTGGTCGCCCGCGTCCACAACGTCGGCGCCCGCCGCCCGGCCAAGCACCGGCAGCACCTCGATGCCGATGCCTACGTGCGGCGGGACCTCGACTGGCTCGAAGCCGAGAAGACAATTCCCTCACCCTACGCGACCCGCTACCTCACCCTCGCCCGCGAGATTGCCGAGCTCTATGAAAGGGCCACCGCCGGCGTGGCCATCCAGCGCCTGCACGGCGACCTCCACCTCGGCAACGTGTTGTTCCGAGACGGCCTGCTCCGCCTACTCGACTTCGACGACATGATGGTGGGCCCGCCGGTGCAGGACGTCTGGCTCGCCCTGCCTGGCCGCGACACCTACACCCTGCGCCAGCGTGAGGTCTTCCTCGGCGCCTACGAAGAGCTGCGGCTGTTCGACCACTCGACGACGAGGTTGATCGAGCCCCTGCGGGGCTTGCGCCTGATCCACTACGCCGCCTGGATCGCTCGCCGCTGGCACGACCCGATCTTTCCCGCGACCTGGACGCACTTCGGCACCGCCGACTACTGGGAACGCGAGACCAACGATCTCGCCGAGCAGCTGGCGGTGATTCGCGGCGCGGTCGCCGAGACCGAGCCTGACGACCGGCAAGGGCCGGGCAACGGCAAGCTCGAAGAACCGGAGCTCACTAACAGAGACTTCTTCTGGGACTGGGACGAGGGGCCCTGAGGATTCGCTTTCGAGACCGTCCCCGAAGTGCCAGCCATTTCGGGGACAGCGGCTTGCGGTTGCAATCGCCCCCGATCCGTGACACTCTCCGCCATCAGCTGGGCTCGCAGGAGCCCGAGCGGTTGGCCTGCCGGCAAGTCCCCCCGCCCCCCCTTCTATCCCGCCGGAACACCAGGACCGTGTGAGCGTCTCCCGTGCCATGGGCCCGGAGCGCTGCGAGTCCAGACTGCGAGTCCCTCGATGTCCTTTGCCTCTCTGCAGCTTCCCGAGCCCCTGCTGCGCGCTGTTTCCGACCTCGGCTTCACCGTCCCCACCCCAATCCAGCTGCAAGCCATCCCACCGGCCCTGGCCGGCCGGGACCTGGTGGCCTGCGCCATGACCGGCAGCGGCAAGACCGCCGCCTTCGTGCTCCCGATCCTCACCCGCCTCGGCGCCCAGCCCCCGGTACATCGCGCCGGCGGCCCCCGATGCCTGGTGCTCTCCCCCACCCGCGAGCTCGCCGCCCAGACCGCGGCGCACCTCGAGGAGCTGGCCCGCCACACTCGCCTGCGCGGCGCAGCAGTCTTCGGCGGCGTCTCGATGGGGCCCCAAGAACGGGCTTTCAAGAGCAACGTCGAGGTGCTGATCGCCACTCCCGGCCGTCTTCTCGACCACCTCCAGTACCCCTACGCCCGCCTCGACAGTGTCGAGATCTTGGTCCTCGACGAGGCCGATCGCATGCTCGACATGGGCTTCTTGCCGGACATCCGGCGCGTCCTCGCCAAGTTGCCCCGCGAGCGCCAGAACCTGCTCTTCTCGGCCACCATGCCGCCGCCGATCGCCGCCCTCACTCGCGAGATGCTCAAGCAGCCGGTCGAGATCGCCGTCGATCGGCAGGCCAAGCCGGCCACCGGGGTCAGCCAGGCGGTCTATCCGGTCAAGGAAGAGCTCAAGCCCTACCTCCTCCTCGAGCTGCTCCGCCGCGAGGACATCAAGAGCGTGATCGTCTTCACCCGCACCAAGCACCGCGCCAACCGGCTGGCCGACCGGTTGTCGCAGCACGGCGTCAGCTGCGAGCGCATCCACGGCAACCGCAGCCAGGCTCAGCGCACCGACGCCCTGGCCCGCTTCAAGGACGGCCGGATCCGCGTGCTGGTGGCGACCGACATCGCCGCCCGCGGCATCGACGTCGAGGCCCTGTCCCACGTGTTGAACTTCGACGTGCCCAACGTTCCAGACGACTACATCCACCGCGTCGGCCGCACCGCTCGGGCGGAAGCTACCGGTGACGCCTGGACCTTCGTCTCGGAGGCCGAGAGGGGGGACCTGGTGGCGATCGAGCGGGCCATCGGCGCCCGCCTGCCCCGCCTCACGGTGCCCGACTTCGACTACGAGCACAAGCCGGCCGAGCGCTTCGAGAAGCCGCTCGCCGAGCGCATCGCCGAGATCCGCGCCCGCAAGGCAGAGGATCGCGCTCGCGCCGCCGCCAAGGCCGAGCGCAAGGCGGCGATGGTCGCCGCGGAGGCCAGCCGGTCCCAGGACCGCACCCGACCCGGGCAGGGCAAGGCGCCGACCCACTCGGGCCAGGGCCACGGCGCGCCCAGTCACGGGTCCAGCCATCGGCCCGCCCAGGCGACGACCGGCAGTCGGCCGGCTCAGCCCACGGGCGGACACCCCGCCCAGGCCGCGGGCAACCCCTTCCGGCCCTCGGCGAATCGTCGGGACCGGATCCGGCCCACCCGCGGCCGTAGTCGCTGACGGGATCAGGCGGCGAGTCGCTCGGGCTCGCCGCCGCCGGCCCCCATCCGTCGCAGCTCGCGGAAGCCGATCAGGCGACGACCCTCCTCATCCCACAGCTTGAGGCGCGGGGTACCGAGGCTCTCTCGGATGGAGAGCCGCGGTACCTTCGCCAGCTCCGGGATGCTCGCCTGGCACTCGGGGAGGCGGTAGTTGGGGATCAGGCTCGAGAGATGGTGGATGTGGTGGTAGCCGATGTAGCCGGTCGCCCAGTGGAGCATCCGCGGCAGGTCGTAGAAGGAGCTACCCTCGAGGCTGGCGGCGAGTCGGTCCCAGCTCTCATGTCGAGCCCAGTAGGTGTGCTCGTACTGGTGCTGTACGTAGAACAGCCACACGCCGAGAGAGACCATCGTCATGACGATCGGAAGGTGCACGAGGAGCAGCGCCTTCCACCCCACCAAGGCGACCATCCCCGCGACCGCCAGGGCCAGGCCCACGTTGGTGACCATCACGCTGCGCCATTCGCGGCGCCAGCTACGGGGCGTGTCGAAGGGGAAGCGGTGCTTGAGGACGAACTGGTAGAGGGGGCCGATCAGGAAGAGCACCAGGCTGCTGCGATAGAGGCGATAGCCGAAGCGCTGCCAACGGGATCGGGCCAGATACTCCTTGACGGTCAGGGTGGCGATGTCGCCGAGCTCGCGGCGGTCGAGGTCGCCGGAGGTGCCGTGGTGGATGGCGTGGGTGCGCTTCCAGTAGTCGAAGGGAGTCATGGTCAGCACGCCGATCACCGTACCCACCAGCTGGTTGGCGGTGCGGGAGCGGAAGAAGGCGCCGTGGCTACAGTCGTGCTGGATGATGAAGAGCCGGCACATCATGAAAGCGGCCGGCACGGCCAAGAGGCAGGTCAGCAGGTAGGAGATCTCGAGGCTCTGGAGCATCAGCCACCACAGGCCCACGAACGCGAGGGAGCTGTTGGCGAGCTGGAAGAGGCTGCGGCCGAGGTGAGGCTTCTTGAAGGGGGCGAGGCGAGCTTCCCACTGGGCGAGTGACAGGTCGCGATCGGCAGTCAACGGGGATTCCTTTCCGGTGGGTGAGGGCGGCGGTCGAGCGGGCCCCGAACGACGCTCAACGACTCTAGCAGCGGGCTCCCAGGCCCAGGCTCCGAACTGTGTCAGGCTTCTGTCAGATCTGCCACCAAGCCGTGTCCCCCCGAGGTGCCAGCCATTTCGGG
>JBIOYC010000276.1:0-40356 GCA_044869955.1 Thermoanaerobaculia bacterium
GCCGGGAAAGTTCGTCGGGACGGGACCGGAGGTCAGGGAGCGTCGCCTGGCCAGATCACCACATGCTCTTGTTCGATCTCTTCCTGGAAGGACTCGGGGATGCGCGCCCAATCCAGGACGTCCACCAGGATCGGCAGCCGGCTCGCCTCCAGCGCGTCACGCAGCGCGGGAAGCCCCTCGACGGGCTTGCTCGAATCCGCTTGCGCACGCACCACCAGATCCAGGTCGCTCGCCTCGTGGCCTGTGCCGGTCACCCGGCTGCCGTAGGCCCAGACCTCCGCGCAGGGTACGTGCTCGGCGAGCAGCCTCCTCACCAGTGCCAGCCACTCCGGCCTCAGCTCAAGTCGACCCACCGCCCAGCCTGTCCTCGAGCGTAAGCGCCAGGGCGCGGGCGTCCGCTACGAAGCCCGGAAGCAGCCTCAGCGTCTGCTCGGCGAAGCCCTTGCCGTAGTCATGGGCGGTGTGGTTGCGATTCTCCCGATAGGTCATCCATCGCGTCACCGCATCCACCGACAGGAGCCCGTGCTTGCCGGCGTGGCGCAGCACCTCTCGGAAGGTCAGCTGATCGACCTCACGGGGACTCGCGGAGTAGGCCTTGAGGGCGCGACGCAGCAACTTGCCCGCCAGCTCCAGAGTCAGCTCGAAGCCCTTGACCACGGCGTTGCGGAAGATCTCGTAATCGAGGCTCTCGGGAGCGGCTTGCATCAGCCTCCCGAGGGAGCTCTCGAGGGTCTCGATGCAGCGGTTGTAGTGCTCGGTCTGGATCGCCACGGCGCCTCACTGGAGGATCTCGCGGAGGCTATCACCACGGCTGGGCGTCCGAGGTCTGTCTCGATCCGGCCGCGACTGCTTGGGTTACCATGCGGCTCTAAATGTCCCTCAAGCTCAACCACCTCCCTCTGATCCTGGCCCTGTTGGCCTTGCTGGGGCTCGCCGGCTCGGCCCTGGGCATGCGCCTCGGCGCCTGGTCCTATCGAACCGGCTTCCTGGGTTTCCGCTATGCGTTCTTCCTCGGCCTCGGGGCCGTGGTGTTGGGTCTGGTCCTCGTAGCCATCCCGTCCCTGCGAAGCGGTTCCGTGTGGCGGCTGGTGGGCACGGTCGCGCTCGGGCTCGGGGTGGCTCTGGTGCCCCTGATGATGCAGCAGATCGGGCGACAGGTGCCGCCGATCCACGACATCTCGACCGACCTGGAGCACCCTCCCGCCTTCGTGGACCTGCTGGCCCGCCGCCTCGACGCTCCCAACTCCGCCGAGCACGGCGGCACGGAGGTGGCCGCGGCCCAGCGCCGGGCCTACCCGGACGTCCTCCCCCTGGAGCTGCCCGCCGGCCCCGAAGCGACCCACGCCCGGGCTCTGGACGCCGCCCGGGTCATGGGCTGGGAGATCGTGGCCGCCTCCCCAACGGACGGCCGCATCGAGGCCACGGCGACCACGCCCCTGCTCGGCTTCCAGGACGACGTGGTGGTCCGCATCTCCCCGACCGCCTCCGGCAGCCGTATCGACGTCCGCTCGGTCTCCCGCGTGGGCAAGAGCGACCTCGGCACCAACGCCCGGCGCATCCGCCGCTACCTGGCACGGCTGGTCACTGCGCCGCCTGGCTGAGCAGGAAGCTGAAGTCGGCCGGCTTGTCGACCGCCGTCTTGGCGGCCTTGTGGCAGCCCATGCAGCTCGAGTTGGGCTGGACGTAAGTCTCGAGCACGGTGTTGGCGAGCGGGGTCGGGAAGCCTTGGCTCGCAGCCCCGAACGCCCACTGGATGCTCACCAGCTCGTAGTGCTGGAACACCGAGCCGGCCTGGCGCAGGAGCCCCTGGTAGTACTGGCTGAGGATGGGCGCATCGGCGTCGGTGACGGCGATCGGAGTGTGCCGCACCACCTGCACCGGCGCGTTCAAGCGCCGACCGTCGGGCGCGAGCTCCCGGTAGGGGGCCTGGGCGGTCTGGACGTTCGGCTTGCAGTCCCGGCAGCTCGGGTTGTAGAAGGACTTGGTGGTGTTGTCCACGTGCTCGAACGTGGCCCAGAACCAGGTCGCCTCCTTCTCCGTCTTGTGCAGGATGTGGAGCCCCACCAGGCCGAGGGTGACCGGGTTCTCACCCGGGCTGGGCGTCCCCTGGTCGTCGTTGTAGACGATGCCTCGGGTGGTGTAGAACTTGCCGCTCGCCTTCTCGTCGTCGGACAGCACCTTCCAGGCCGACTTCACCTCCATGGCCCCGACCGGGCCGCAGGGTACCGCACCGCAGCGGCTCGGGCTGTCGCTGGGGCCCTGGGGGAAGTTGATGACGCGGCTCCGCTGGCCGGCCTTGTTCCACAGCCCGTTGGCCAGCAGGTAGTTGTGCTCGTCCTGGTTGATCCGCACCTCGTAGCGCACGAAGCGGCCGTTCTGGTCGGTGAGGACGCCGCCCACCGCCTCCTCGATCCCTTTGAGGCCCGCGAGCAGCGAGTGCGGCGCCTTGTGGTGCTGGCGGAAGGGCCGCGGACCACCCAACGAAGCACGCAGCGTGTCCGAGCACCAGGGTTGGGGCTGGCCGGAGGCCACGAAGACGTCGCTGTCGAGGGCGTAGGTCTCCCAGACCCGGGGCCCCGGCGCGCTGATCGACTGCCGGGTGTCCGCGGCGCAGGTGGCGGGGTCGGCCGGCCAGTTGAGGGCGACGAAGGAGTTCCAAGCGAAGATGTCGGCGCCGCCCTGGTCCTCGAAGTAGCGAGGGCAAGCGTCCGCCGGCACCACGGCGCCGGCCGCGTCGATCGCCGTCAGACAGGTCGAGCCGGGACAGGTGCCGTTGCGCTGGCAGATCGACTGGAGGGTGTCGTTGTCCGCCAGGGTCGGCGGCGGCGGTGCGGGGGGCGGTGCCGCGGGCTCGGACCGGCCGCAGGCAGAGAGGGCGAAGGTCAGCGCCACGGCGCAGAGGGTCAGGCGGGTGGCGGAACGCGGGATGGCGAGCATGGTTCTCCTCCTTTTCGAGCGGATTGAGCGGGTCTGCCTCCTTTCTCGTAAGAGGTCGGTAGATAGGATCACGGGAGGAGCGGGCTCGCTGATTGCAGCCCGTTTCGGCGCTGGCGAGACCATGTCACGAGCGAAATTCGCAGGCTTCGAGCTCAACCTCGAGACGGGCTATCTGGAGCGGGAGGGCGAGAGAGTCCGGCTCCAGCCGCAGCCCAGTCGGGTGCTGCTGTGTCTCGTCTCTCGTCCTGGCGAGCTGGTCACTCGAGACGAGCTGCGGCGGCAGGTCTGGGGCGAGGGCTACGTCGACTTCGATCAGGGCATCAACAACGCCATCAGGCAGATCCGGGCCGCCCTCGGCGACGAAGCTGACTCTCCCCGCCTGATCGAGACCATTCCCCGCCGCGGCTATCGCCTGTTGGTGCCCGTGGAGGAGGTCGAGGAGGGTGCCAGGCGGCCGCTCGACGGGACGCCCCAGCGGTGGTCGAAGGTGGCCCTCCGCCGTTCCGTCCTCGTGGCGGCCCTCGCGGTGTGCCTGAGCGCCACCGCCCTCATCGCCGGCCGAGCCCTCTTCCGCGGCACGGCCCCACGGAGCCTGCTGGTGCTACCGGTCGAGGACCTGAGCCGTGATCCGCAACCCTACCTGGCAGCCGGATTGACGGAAGAGCTGACCACCGAGCTGGCGGGCATCGATCCGGCCAGGCTGCGGGTCGTGGGGGTCGAGTCCGCGCGGCAGGCGTCTGCGTCTCGGGAGGGAGGGAAGCGCGCGGCTCGAGGCCTGCGGACGGCCTACCGGCTGCGTACCAGCCTGCGCCAGCAGGACGAGAGGGCTCGCGTCTCGGTGCAGCTGGTGGCAACCGACAGTGGCGAGCACCTGTGGGCGGAGAGCTTCGACGGGACGGTCGACGACTTGATCGGCCTCGAGCGCGATCTCGCCCGGCGGGTGGCCTCCGCGATGGCCGAGCGCATCCTCGGCAGCCGCCACCCGTCCCTCGCCGCCAGGGCGACCGACCCCTACGCCCGCCGGGCCTACCTCGAGGGTCGCCACCTGGCCGGCCGGGGCGATCTCGCTTCCCTGGAAGCGGCCGTCGCCTCCTTCGACACGGCCCTCGAGCGCTCGCCCGGCTACGCTCCGGCCCTCGCTTCCCGCGCCAGGGCCCTGCTCCAGCTTTCCGACCCGGACGGCCGGCGCCGCCAGGCCGCCCTGGCTGATGCCGAGCAGGCCGTGCGGCGGGCGCCGGATCTGGCCGAAGCGCACCTGGCCCGCGGAGATCTGGCTCTCTTCTTCGAATGGGACGTGCGGCGGGCCGGAGACGAGTACCGCCGGGCCCTCGCTCTCGAGCCTGGCACCTCGGCCTCGCACACGCACCTGGCGTTCTACCTCGCGAGCCAGGGTCGACCTCGCGAGGCGATCGCCAGGATCCGGAAGGCGCTCGAGATCGACCCGGTGGCTGCGAGCGTCCAGGGCGACGCGATCCTGGTGTGCTTCTTCGCCCGAGACTTCGAGGCGATGCTCGCAGAAGCTCGTCACCTCGGCTCCCTCGAGCCCGATCATCCCCTGGCCGCCTCCGGCGAGATCCGAGCTCTGTTCGCCCTCGGGCGTGACCAGGAAGCCACTGTCGCGGCTGCGGCCCAGCTCCGGCGCAGCGGCGTCGCCGAAGCCTCGCTCCAAGGTCTGCTCCGCAGCGATGCGGTCCCACCACGGCAGGCCTACCTCGAGCTGCGAAGGGCGAGCCTCGCCGGTCTCCTCTCCCCCGGCGCCGACGCCAGCCTTCTCGCCCAGTTGGGCCGCACCGAGGAAGCCCTTGCCGCGCTCGAGCGAGCCCTCGCCGAACGATCCGAGTACATCGCCTTCCTCGCCGTCGACCCAGACCTCGACCCCTTGCGGGACGACCCCCGGTTTCAGCGACTCCAGGCGCGGGCCGGCCTCGCCGCGCCCTGAGCCCCCTCGAACAGCTTTCGAACAGCGATCGCACAGCGCTCGCTCATTGACGCTTCAGCATGCATCTCTGAAGCTGGGACGGCGGGCGAGCATCCCGTTGCCTTCCACGTCGGATCGTCAACGATGGGCTCTGCTCGGAGAGGAACGCGATGAAAAGATCCAGCTTCCACCTCGGCGTTCTGGTCCTGCTGGTCCTCGGCACCGCCGCCCACGGCCAGCAGATCGTCTGCGAAGCCCCCACCAACGATCCTCCCGGCCCCCGGCCCATCTATCCGTGGCAGGACCAGTTCACCGCCCTCACGCGCATCGGCAACCACTGGATGCCGACTTTTGGCGACGGCAACTCGATGTCGGCCCCATTCTGGAACGACCAAGGCACGTTCTTCGGCTTCGGCTCCGCCGGTTTCGAGGAGACCTGGTACGTGCCGCGGGACGCCGCCAGCGGCGCCGGCCCTCTCTACCGGCACCTCGGCGGTGTCAATGACCACATGGACAGCCCCTCGGCGTCGGAGCCCGGCTACACCGTGGGCCTGGGCGGCAATCCCCTCGGCTTCCCCTGGACCTCGGCCCTGGCTGGAACGAGCTCGATCCGCCGCTATTTCAAGAGCAGCAGCGCCGACCACCGTACCTGGCTGCTGACCAGCCCTCCCGCCGGATACTCGACCGACGTGACGTGGGACTCCGGCTCCGGCACGCCCCGCTACGGCTACCAGCGCTTCGGCAACCTACTCGACCAATGCTCGACGATCGCGCTCGCCGACCCCATCGGCACCAAGATCCAGAACAGCAAGGTGCGCGTGGGCTTCAACCCGATCTGGGGCAACGCCATCGGCGAGATCACCCATCTGGCCACGGGCAAGCAGATCGTCTCGCACTCGATCGGCGACATGGTGCAGTCGGTGATCTTCTACGGTGGTCACCCCGAGGCCGCCAACCTGGTGAACCCAACCCAGTCCGGGGGCGCCGATTGCTGGAACTACGGCTCCACTCGTCGCTGGGCTGGCAGCCCGGTGATCTCGAGCACGACCTCCCGCACCACCCCGAAGTTCTTCCAGACCGTGGTGCGCCCCCTGAACTTCTGCCACAACGACTACCAGGGCAACGATCCCTGGAGCCCCCTGGCCTGGCGCGGGCAGTTCCGGCTCACCACTTCGGTGGGTTGCCGCCTCGGCGGCACTCTCTACGATGACGTGATCAAGGTCGAGTTCGAAGCCAAGAAGGACGCCGACGCCGTCAACTTCACCCAGAATCCGCTGAACATGAACAACGTCGGCTGGCTCCTGCCTCACCCTTTCGGCGACTGTCGCAACCAGGACGTCCGCATCGACGTGGTGAACCTAGTGACCGGTGCCCTCGATTCCACCGACTACCCGGCCTGCAACGAGGAGATCAAGCGCACTCCCGCCACCAACAAGGGCCTGCGCATCACCAGCGCCGACGGCACCTTCGCCGTCGGCTTCGCCAGTGTCGGCACCCTCGCCCAGCTGAGCGTCAACTTCTCGTGCAACATGGGCTGCGGGCTGGAGCATCAGCGGCTGATCCCCGGCTCGTTCCGGTTCCGCACGGTCGGCTCCTCGACCTGGGCCAAGGAAGATGCCTTTTGGGTGGTGGGGACGCCGGCCGAGGTGCTGACGCGCCTGCAGCAGCTCTATCAGGACTCCGGCTCTTGCCAAAGCTGACCCTCCCCTGAAGCAGCCCACCGGCCCTGAGGCGGCCCAGGCCCGGGCTCTGGACGCCGCCCCGGGCCATGGGCCGGTGGATCGTCGCCAGCGGCCTGGCCAACCGTCCTGGGACAGAGGGGACCGGCCTCCCCCGACCCTTGCCCGCGACGCGCCAGCTCTGCTACCCTGTAACGCACGAAAAGCCATTAGCTCACTCAAGGAGGTATTGCGTATGGCGAAAACGCTCTCCCGTCCCCGTCGTGTGCTCACCGCCCTCGCCTTCCTGGCCGCTGCCGCCGTGGCCTCGGCCCTGCTGCCCGCCCCCAGCACGGACGCCGCCTGTCCCAAGCTCACCGTCACCGACTACTTCTTCGACGCCGCCAAGACCCAGTACGCCGGCACCTGTACCCGGGCGTGCAACCTCCAGACCTACTGCCACGGCACCATCACGATCTACAAGACCGTCGAATCCGAGCCCTGCGGCTGCTGAAGAGGCTCGCGCACTCGCTGATCCAGGCCGGCACTGACCCTCCCCGTCCGGGTCCAGCACTTCGACGACCCGGACGGAGGCGGGGGGCGGAAAGCCTCTAACGGTCCAGCGGTACGTCGAACGAGAGGTCGATCGAGTATCGCTTGTCGATGAATCTCTGCTCGCGAACCGTGTGCAACCGCCCCTTCACACGGCCCCCGGCCGAGCTGAACTCGCTGGACTGAAGCTCCAGTACGATCGCGAAGCGTCCCGACTTCGCCGACGAGTGTCCAATCTCCGCAACCCAAACAGCGCCGGTGCTCTCGAGCATCGCGAAGATGAAGCTCCCGACCTCGGCGGGGTCTGCGGTCCGCCAGGCGTCCATGTCCCCCTCCACCGGACGGGCGGACAGGAGCACGACGTACCCCGGCTTGCCCTTCTCGAGCTCCACTTGCTTGGCCCGCACGTGCTTCAACGGCGCATCCACGCCGTTGAGGACGAACGATCCTTGAACTCGAGCCGGCGCCGCGCCCATCGTGAGGGCCGCAAGAGAAGCTAGCGCGAGCAACTTCGCCACACCACCCGGACTGCGATGCTTCATCGATCCTCCCCGATCTGAAAGGGCGCGAGCCTACCACCGCCAGGTTGCCGATCCGCCGCCCAACCCCTGGCACAGTGCGTCGAGGCCAAGCCGACGGAAGAGCGCTCCAGGAGGGCTCCGCGCGACGCTAACTTCTTCTTCTTACACATGGTTAGCGCGATGGGCAGGTAGCTGGCAGGGTTCAGATATACTGCCTCGGCGACAGGTACGGGCCGTTAGCTCAGTTGGCAGAGCAGCTGACTTTTAATCAGCGGGTCGAAGGTTCGATTCCTTCACGGCCTACCAGCCTTGCCCCCCCTTCAGCAGCGTCTTCTCTCCCTCGCCGGGCCACCGTGGGATTCCAGGTGATCCCGGAGCAGGCTGGCAGGCGAGGATCAGGATGTGGAGCTGGGTCCCTGGCCGCCTCCCTCTTCGAGGGTAAAGGGGTTCAGCCAAGCCACTCCGCTCCGGGCGACGTCTTGGACGTTGCGGGTCACCAGTGTCAAGTCGTGCACCAGGGCAGTGGCCGCAAGTAGGCTGTCGATCACCGGCTGCGGATCGGGCACGCTCAGCCGGCCCCAGCGCTCGGCGATCTCCTGGTCAACGCTGAGGATTCTCTCGGCGTGGGAGGTTGCGACCTCGCTGAGCCAGGCGTCCAGACGCTCGGCGGCCGTCGGATCCCGCCGGCGGACCAACTCCACCCCTTTGCGGATCTCTCCCAGGGTCAAGGCGCTCAGGTAGAGGTCCCCGGGGTCGAGGCCAGAGAACCAGGCCGTCACGTTGGGATGGCAGCGCGGCCCCTTGCGTAGCTCGGAGATGACGTTGGCATCGACCAGGTAGGTCATAGCTCCACCGTGCGGCCGAGGTCACGGGGACGCTCGAAGTCGGAGTCCTCCCCCACGTCGGGCATGGCGAGCAGGAGATCCTTGAGGCTGCGCTTGGGCTTGGGGGCCAGGGCCAGCCGTAGGATCTCCCGGTGCTCCGCCTCCGCGGAACGCCCATGCTGCGCGGCGCGCAGCTTGAGCTCCTTCACCAACTCCTCCTCCAAGTTGCGTACGACGAGCTGTGCCATCGCTACCTCCTCTCGAATGCTGTCAATGATAGCACCACGTCTCGGACTCGAAGACCTGAGGGATCCCCCACCCCGCCCGCGTCTTGGAAGTCGAGGAACATCGACGCCTCCAGGAGGAACGGACGCATGGAAGCCCAGAGTTGCCCGAAATGTGAGTTCGCCGTCGAGCCCGGCCGGACCGAGTGCCTGCGCTGCGGCATCGTGTTCGCCCGCTATCGCGGCGGTGGGGACGTCTTCGACGCCCGCCGCCTGCCATCCGCCGGGGTGAGCGCCCGGCCCTACGAGGGCGACGAGGTGCTGGCCAGCCGCGGCAGCCGCTTCGGGGCCCAGCTGGTCAACCTCATCTCGATGGCGCCGTTCCTGCTGGCCATCGCCGTGCCAGCCGGACTGCTGAAGGGCCGAGTCAAACCCGAGGTACTTCTCGGCGGCGGTCTCGCCATCCTCCTGGGCCTCGCGGGCCTGCTCGCCCTCGCTATTTACAACCTCTACCTCCTGCATCGGTACGGCCAGAGCCTGGGCAAGCGGGTGTGCAACATCAAGATCGTGCGCACCGACGGCGAGCCGGCCTCCCTTGGCCGGCTGATCCTGCTGCGCTGGCTGGTGCCCGGAGCGCTCGGCAACGTGCCCACGTATGGCCCATTCTTTTCGCTCCTGAACGTTCTGCTGATCTTCACTGCGGACCGGCGCTGTTTCCACGACTACCTCGCGGACACCAAGGTGGTGGTGGCCCCACCCTCTTGACATCCGCCACACTTGTCGCCATGATCCGCTACAGTTGTAGCAAATCAACGGCGAGGTGATGGGTGCAGCTGAACGACTCGGAGTGGAAGGTGATGCGCCGGCTCTGGGAGCGGGGGCGGGGTGGGGTGGCGGAGCTTCACGAGGAGCTTGCCGCCGAGACCGGCTGGGCCTACTCGACGGTCAAGACCCTGCTCGAGAGGCTGGTCGAGAAGGGGGCCGTGGGCATCGAGAAGGCCCGCTCCGGGCGCGTGTTCATCCCCCTGCTCGCCGAGGGAGAGGCGCGGCGCTCCGCCTTCCGCGCCCTGCTCGACCGGGCCTTCGGGGGCCGGCTCGAGGCCTTCGCCCAGCATCTGGTGGACAGCCGGGCCCTGAGCCAGCGCGAGCGCCAAGAGCTGGCCGAGATCCTCGCCGCCGAGGGAGCCGAGCCGGAGCCGCCGGAGGCATCGGCCAAGGGCAAACGCCGTGGCTGAGTCGCCAGAGCTGCTGCGCTCGGCCGGCTCGCTCTTCTGGGCCTGGGTGCCGCCCGCCGCCCTCCAGGGCGGCATGGCGCTCCTGGTGGCCTGGGTGGTGGACGGGCTCCTACCCCGCCGGGCCGCCCCCGAGCTGCGCGAGGGAGTGTGGGCTCTGGCACTGCTGAAACTGGTGCTCCCGCCTACGCTCGCCTCTCCGCTCTCGCTCGCGTCCCTGCTGCCGGCGGCCGTCGCTACCCGGGCCGGCAGTCCGCTGGGCAGCGATCCGGCGGCCTGGGCCCTGCCCGCGGCGGCGGCCTGGGCGCTGGGAGCGCTGATCTTCCTCGGCTTCGCGGCGCTGCGATCTTCCCGGGCTCGTAGCGGGCTGATCCGGCTCCGGCAGCCCGCGTCTCCCGAGGACGGCGCCGCCCTCGAACGCGCCGTCTCTCGGCTGGGCGTCAAGGCCCGGCCCATCCTGTTCCGTCTCCCCGGCGAGGGCTCGCCCTTCGTGCTCGGCGGCTTCCGGCCGGCGATCTACCTGCCCGCCTCGGTCGGCGAGGAGGAGCTCGGCCACGTCCTGCTCCACGAGCTCGCTCACGTGGCCCGGCGCGACGGCCTGCGCCAGGCTGCGGCGCGCTGGCTCCACGCCCTGTTCTGGTTCCACCCGTTCCTGCCCTGGGCCCGGCGCCGCCTGGCCGCCGCCGCCGAGGCCGCCTGCGACCGCCGCGTCGCCCGCGCCCTCGGTCACGAGGCGGCGGGCTACCGGGCCTGCCTGCTCGACTTCTACCGCCGTGCCCTGGCGGCGCCAGCCGGCCTACCCTTCCTGGCACCGCCGACCGCCCTGCGCCTGCGGCTCGAGGCCATCGCCGGTGCCGGCCGGCCCCGATCCGCCGCGCAACGCTTGGCCGCAGCCCTTCTGGTCGCCCTCTTCGCCGCCGCGCTCTTGCCGATGGCCGCCGTGGCCGAGCGCCGCTCCCTCGAGGTGGCGGAGTGGATCGCCCGGCCCCCCGGCTGCCTCCAACTGCGCTATCTGGTCCTCCAACGCCTCGCCCAGGAAGCCGCCACGGCCTCCCCGGCGACCGAACCTGAAAGGTGATCCCATGTCCGTGACTCGAATTGCCGTCCTCGTCACCACCCTGGTCCTCGGCGCCGGCCTGTGGCCTCTCGCGGCGGCCGAGCCACCCAAGCCGCCGGCCGACCAGGTGGACATGACCCAGATGATGGAACGCATGAAGCAGTTCACCGCCACCGGGCCGGAGCACGTGTGGCTCCAGCGCTTCCTCGGCGAGTGGCAGACCGAGACGCGCATCGGCATGCACGGCCAGAGGCCGCCGGACAAGGGCACTTGCCGGGGCCGCTGGCTGATCGAGGGCCGCTGGCTGGTGCTGGAGGGCGAAGGCACGATGGTGGGCATGCCGGTCAAGTCCTTCTACGTCCTGGGCTACGACCGCTTCAAGATGAGCTTCGTCACCTCCTTCGTCAGCTCGGTCGACACCGCCATGACTCACTCCGAGGGCGACATCGACCCCAAGACCGGCGCTCTCCTCAGCTACGGCACCCTCGACGAGTACCTGACCGGCGAGCACGACAAGATGGTCAAGTACGTGTGGCGGTTCCCCGACGAGAACACCATGCTGCTCGAAATCCACGACCTGCCGATCGGCGAGACCGATGCCAAGGTGGTCGAGATCACCTACCGGCGCAAACCCGGGAGTACGCGATGACCGCCGTCACGATCCACCGCCAGGTCGCCGCCCCGCGCGAGCAGGTTTTCGCCGTGGCCATCGACTTCGCCAACGCCGCGAGCTTCATCCAGGCGATCGACAAGATCGAGATGCTGACGGAGGGGCCGGTGGGCGTGGGCACCCGCTTCCGCGAGACCCGCGTCGTCTTCGGCCGGCCGGCCACCGAGGAAATGACCCTCACCGGCTTTGACCCGCCGCGGAGCTACACCCTCGGCGCCGAGAGCCACGGCGCCCACTATGAAACGGTTTTCACCTTCACCGAGAAGGGCTGCGGCACGGAGATCGAGATGCGCTTCGGCGTCACGCCGCTGAGCTTCATGGCGAAGGTGATGGGCTTGCTGATGCGGCCGATGATGAAGAAGATGCTGGCGATGTGCGCGAAGGACCTGGAGGACATCGCCCGGGCTGCCGAGTCAGGGGCCCGGGCTCGATGATCCTCTCTCCCCTCCGTTTGCGAGTTGATGGAGGAACCAGCAGACGGAGGTAGAGAACGTCATGACCGAAGCGAACCGCGTTTCCAAGGTCTCGATCACCGTCGGGCTCGAGGGTGAGCTCGTGGTGCTGTCGAAGCCCGAGAACCAGCAGATCAGCCAAGCCTATGAGCTGGAGACGATCTTCGGAGGATCCACTGTCTGGCTGAACCGAGAGCGGGTGGAATTCCCCTTGACCATCATTTTCACGACCTCGTCCAGCAACGAGGTGATCACGGGCCTGGGATTCGCCGAGATCTGCGATCCGCACGATCTGCCAACGCCTCCGCGCTGTACCGAAGCCGGCCCTTGCGGAGCTTGCTTCACGCTCGAGGCGGACACCGGAGGGGGCGAAGCACTCGTGAGGGACACCGGAGAGGAAGCCCCGTACGGCTTCGCCTTCGAGCTCTGGGTCACCGCCAAAGTCGAAGGGACCGAAAGGACCCTCGGACACGACCCACGGATCTACAACCGCGGCAAGCTCGACCACTCCTGGTGGCGGCTGCTCTGGCTGGCCCTACGCTCCCTCGTCGCCGGCAGGGCTCACCGCCGAGCTCACGGCTCTCTCGCCAGCTCGTAGGCCGGCGCCTGCGTTGCGGAGGCGCAGCCGAACCGAGACCAGCCGGGGCGGCTCCTGGCGGGCGGACCCGGGATCTCGCGGCTCGCCCAGCTCGATCAGGTCGAGGCCGGCCCCCAGGCCTTCGTTGACGTACTCCGAGACGTCGTGGAGGTAGGCCGTGATCCGCTCGACCTCACCGGTCCCCGGGTTGCGCAGTTGGGCCTGGCTGCCGCCGAGCTGGCGCATCGGGTGCAGCTCGCAGAGGAAGACCTCCCCACCGGGGCGCAAGACCCGGGCAGATTCAGTGAAGAAAGGCTCCAGCCGCTCCACGTGCTCGAGCACCAGCATGGCCACGATCAGGTCCGCCGAGCCGCCGGCGATCGGCCAGGGTCTGCGCAGGTCGTGCTCGATGAATTGGACGTGCGCCGCGCTCACCCGTTCCCGGGCCTTGGCCAGCATGCCCGGCGAGAAGTCCAGGGCCACCATCGAGGACGCCCGCTCGGCGAGGAATTGAGTGTTGAAGCCCGTGCCGCAGCCGATCTCGAGCACCTCGCGGCCGGCTAGCGCGAGGGGCTGCTCCCGCAGCAGGGCCGCGGCCCGCTCGCGGGTGCGATTGGGATCGGAGTCGTAGGTCTGCGACCAGCGGTCGTAGGCGGCGGCGACGTCGGGAGTGGCTGGGCCGTTTCTCATGGGTTGGAGGTAGGAGATCCTACGCCAGCCCTCCCTGGCAGCGAAGCAGGAATATGGCAAGATGCCGGTATGAGAACGACTCTCGACCTTCCAGATGAGCTGCTCAAACGGGCCAAGATCGCAGCCATCGAGCGTGGCGTGACTCTGCGGGAGCTGATCGGCTCGGCCCTTGTCAACGATCTGGGACTCGAGCCCATGCCGCGCCGAACGAGGCACAAGCTACGGTTCCCGCTGTTTGCCTCGGCACGGCCGGGAACCCTCGAGCTGGGCCGCAACGAGCTCGCAGAGATCGAGGCCGAAGAGGATCTGCGCCGCCATGGCCTACCTCGCTGACGTCAACTTCCTGGTAGCGCTTCTCCATGAGAAGCACGCCTTGTCAAGACGCGCGGTCGCCTGGCTCGACCGCTTGGAGGAGCCGGGCAGTCTCCTACTCTGCCGGGTAGCCCAGATGGGGGTCCTCCGCATCCTCACCAACTCCCGGTGGCTCAAGGAGGACGTCCAACCCGCCCGGGCAGTGTGGGACGCCTGGGACCTGATCCTGACCGACGATCGCTTCTTGCGCGTCGAGGAGCCGCCGCGCCTGGAGGCAGAGTGGCGCGGTCTGACCCGCGACCTCCCGCCGGGGAAATGCGCAGAGACAGATCGCTATTTCGCGGCGTTCGCGCGGGCCGGCGGGCATCGCTTGCTCACCTTCGATCGGGGCTTCCTGGACATCGAAGGTGTCGACGTCGAGCTTCCCGCCTGACCCCCTGCGGTACACTCTCCCCCACATCCGAGCAGGAAGGCGTTCGTAGACGAGAAGTTTGGCGGCGGGGATCGGCCCCGCTCTCCCGGGGACGTCTGCCCGGTCCTTCGGCTCACCATCACGAGGGAGGATACGCATGTCCCCACGACGCTCGTTGCTCGCTCTCGCCGGCCTCCTGGCCCTCACCGCCTGCGCCCCCAAGCAAGCCGAGCCGCCGGCAGCGCCCACACCCGGCTTCAGCACCAACCCCTACTGCCCGGCGGGGGTGCTGCTCTGCTCCGCGCTGCCCACCGAGCAGATCCTCCTGCCGCCCGGCTGCGCCTCTTCGGACCAGCAATGCGCGCGGGACTTCTGGTCCTGGCAGAACTTCGTGTCGCTCAACTGGCCGGGCAAGATCGTCGACGCCCCGGAGGGCGTGCAGATCGTCGAGCCGGATCCCTCGGCCAGCGCTGGCGGCCCCGGCAGCCGCGTGTGGGAGCTGTGGATGGACCCCGACTCGGTCTTCCTGCCCGGCGCCGTCAAGCCCAGCTGGCAGCCCGGCCAGCAGCCGCCCACGCCCTGCAACCAGCCCGGCGCTTCGGGCCGCACCCTGACCGGTCGCCTGGCCAAAGCCACGGTGTCCTTCGTCGACCTCGACCCGGACTCCTTCTTCACCGCCACGGTCAATCAGCCCCTGATCGACCAGTCGATGAACTTCGTGGTGTTCGAGATCCGCATGAACCAGGAAGAGGTCGGCTGGGTGGTGGACAACTCCCTCTACCAGCAGGAGACCGTGCTGGGCCTGACCCAGAGCCTCACCCTGCCCACCCCCGCCATCGAGAGCAAGGCGGCCTGGCGCATCCTGCCGGCCGACATGCCCGAGGCGCAGAAGAACCGCTACTACCGCCAGATGGCCAACATCGTGCTCGACCCCGACCACGTCGAGGGCGGCGGTAGCGGGCCGGTGTGTCTCACTCGGGAGCTCGGCCTGATCGGCCTGCACATCCGCCACAACGGCCTGTGGTCGACCTTCGAGCAGGTGGACAACGTCACCGCCTCGAGCGGCATCACACCCACCCTCTTCAACCCGGCCTGCCCGAGCTGCCCGACCAACCTGCCCCCCACCGACAAGAGCGGCAAGCCGATCCCCTCCGACGACTACAAGTGGAGCCTCACCGGTCCTTCGGCCTCGCTCTACCAGGGCTTCCCCAACGTGCCGGCGCAGATCACCCGTGCCCCCGGACAGGACCAGTTCATCGACGTGCCCCTCAACCACTTCTTCCAGAGCCAGGTGCTCACCGGCACGGTGTGGTCGAACTACATGCTGATCACCACCAACTGGATCGAGCTGCCCCCGGTGTCCCAGCCGATCCCGACCCTCAACACCTCGCTCGAGCCCTTCATCCCCTCGGTGCCCAGCCTGCCGCAAGCCTGCATCAATTGCCACGAGCTTGCGGTCAACAGCCACAAGGCCGCCCTGGGGCAGAGCTTCCTGCCCTTCCGAGCGTGCCCGGAGAAGCCCCGGCTCGGCCAGACCCTGCCACCGAACTGCCTGCCGGGAGAGGTCGACACCCTGGCCTCGCACCGCTAAGGCGGGCCCTCACAGGTCGCTCTTCGCCAGGCGCCAGCAGGCGAGGGTAGGGGGCAGGAGCAGCCAGAGCAGCAAGGAGGCGCCGAGCAGCAGCCCGGCGCCCCAGGCGCCGCGGGTGAAGCGCAGAAAGGCCAGGGAGGCCGCGCCGAAGGCCGTGGTGCCCTGGGTGGCGAGGAGGGCGCCGGTGCGGAAGGCGTCCACCGGGTTGGCGAGCACGGCGACGATCAAGGTGCGCGAGGCGAGCCCGGAGGGCAGGGTGGTGGCGATCGCCAGGGCGGCCAGGTCCCAGACGATCACCGCCCCGAACCACACCACCAGGGCCACGGCCAGGGCGCGGGCGCGCTTGGCCTCGGTGGCGCCGGCGGCGATCAGGGCCGCGATACCCAGGAAGATCCCGGTCAGCACCAGGGAGCCCAGGGCAACCAGCAGGAAGGTGCCGAGGCCGCCGTTGCCGGCGCGGACGAAGATCACCAGCCCGGCCGCCCCGAAGCCCAGGGCCTGGGCCGCGGCCAGGGCCAGGAAGAGACCGAGCAACCGCCCGAGCATCAGCCGCGAGCGCGACACCGGCTGGGAGTAGAGCATCTCGGCGGCACCCCGCTCCGGCGTCAAGGCGAGCACCCCCATCAGCAGCGAGACCATCGGCACCAGCAGCAGCACCAGCTGCACCAGGGAGGCGGCGGTGCGGGCGAAGTCCTGGACACCGTGCCCCCCGGAGAGCACGTAGCCCGAGCCGGCGACCGCCAGGGCGAGGCCGGCGAAGACCGCGGCGAAGATCTGGGTCCAGCGCGAGCGCAGGGCGAGGATCAGCTCGAGTCGGGCGCAGAGCAGCAACGGCGAGAACTGGCGCTCCGGCCGGCTGACGAGGGCCGCGAGGGTGGTTGCGGTCATGGCGATCCCTTCCCGCCGAAGACCTCGGCGTAGGTCCGGGGCGATCCGCCGGCCGCCGCCGGGTCGGCGTCCCGCGAAGCGGCGTCTCGATGGGCGAGCCGGTGCGAGCCCATGGGAGTCCAGAGACCCGGCACCTCGGTGTAGGTGGCCGCCTCGGCCCGCACCCAGGCCGCCGTGCGATGGTCGGCCACGTAGGTGACGGCCCCCTTCCCCACCCGACCGCCGCCCTCGAGATAGTGAGCCAGGCAGCCGAGGTCATCAAAGAAGAGGGGTTCCTCGCCCGGCGCCACCACCTGCGCGGCGAAGTGGCGGTCGGAGACGGCCATGCGGCAGAAGCGGCAGGCCTCGTTGGCGGTGTCGAGGGCTGCCGGGGCGGGGGGGCCTTGGGTGCAGGCGGTGAGGAGACACAGGGCGAGCACCAGCAGCATCGCGAGGCGTTGAAACGCCACGCTACCTGGACACGTCCCTGGCGGGACGGGAGAGAGAAAGCCGGAGCCCTGACCCAGGATCGCTCGGTCCTCCCCGTTGTCATCCTGAGCGCAGCGAAGGATCTGGGTAGGCGGACGCTGTTTCCGGGTGGACGGTGGTGGCGGCAGTGACGGACACCCCCACCCAGATCCTTCGCTGCGCTCAGGATGACAACGGGGAAGGGGGAGCCAGATCAGGCTCTTCCTCTCCCCTCCCTCGTCCCGCCAGGGACGTTCATGGGTAGCGAGGGATTTAAACCCCTCGTGGGCCGAGCGCTCTTCCGTCCTTCTCATTCCCCACCTCCCACCAGCTCCCGGTACAGCCCGTCGAGCCGCCCTTCCTCGGTCGAAATGGCCGTGATGGCGGCGCCCCGGCGGTGCAGGAGCTCGAGCACCGCGGGCCGACGGGCGGCGTGGCCGGGCACCACCAGTTGGTCCCGCTCCCAGACCGCGCCGGGGACGAAGTGGCAGACTTCCTCGATCAGCTCCGGGGTGGCCTTCTCGATCCTGACGCGCAGCAGGCCCCGCTCGGCCATGCGCACGACCAGCTCCTGCTGGCTGAGCACAGCGACCAGCCGACCCGCCACCAGCACCGCGAAGCGGTCCGCGATGCGCTCGACGTCGCCCAGCTGGTGGGAGGTGAAGAGCACGGTGCGGCCCAGCCGGCGGCGGCGCTCGATCTCACCGTAGAAGGCGCACAGGCCATCGGGGTCGAGGGCCGCCGTGGGCTCGTCGAGGAGCAGCATCGGGGCGTCCGGCAGCAGGGCCACGGCGAGACCCAGGCGCTGCAGCATGCCCCCCGAGTAGGTGGTCACGGCCCGCTCACCGGCACCGTTGAGCGAGGCGAAGCGCAGGACCTCGGCGGTGCGGCTGGGCGCCACGCCGCGCAAACGCCGGTAGAGCTCGAGCACCTCACGCCCAGTGGCCGCGGCGGGAAAGGAGACCTTCTGGGGCAGGAAGGAGAGGCAGCTGCGGGCCGCCGGCTCTCCGGCCGGCTGCCGGCCGGGGCCGACTCGCACCTCGCCGGCCGTGGGCCGGATCAGCCCAGCGGCGGCCTTGAGCGCCGTGGTCTTGCCCGAGCCGTTGGGGCCGAGCAGGGCCACCACCTCGCCGGCCTCGACCTCGAGGCTCAGGCCGTCGACGGCGGTGACGGGGCCGAAGCGCTTGGTGAAGCCGCGGTAGGAGATCATGCCCGCCTCCTCCCCTTGACGAAAAGCAGCAGGCCACCCCCGACGAGAGCCAGGGAGCCGGCGAGGCCACCGAGGTCCGCTCGGCCTTCCGCCGCCAAGGCACGCGGAGCGCGGGAGATGGGAGGCCGGGCGAGGGGCGCGGGATCCTCCACCGGGATCGGATCGAGCACGGGGAAGACCTGCTCGGCCGCCGCGAGGGCCCGGGCGCCGGGCCCCTGGGCCATCAGGTCGGCGGCGGTCAGGTTGCCGCGGAAGTGATCGAAGACGCTCGACAGGCGGTAGGGGCGATCGCTCACCCCGTCGCCGTCGAGGTCGGGCTCGAGGTGATCCGACCAGTAATTGCCGGCGAAGACCGTGTCCGTGCGCCGCCCCACCAGCATCAAGGGCGACAGGTTGGCGACGAAGGTGTTGCCTTCGAAGCGGTTTTCGCCGCAGGAGTCGTAGAGCACGATCGCGGTGTCGGAGGAGGCCACGACGTTGCCGCGGAAAACGTTTCGGTACGAGCCTTCGAGGAAGAGGCCGCGGGCGTTGTCGGCGATCAGGTTGTCCTCGGCCACCACCTCGTCGCAGGCCTTGAGCAGCAGCCCCACCGAGGCGAAGCCCCGGTTCCTCACGAATTGGTTGCGCCGGAAGACGATGCGCTTCGAGTACATCAGGGCGGTGCCCGCGGCGCCGTTCTCGAAACGGTTGTCCTCGAAGAGGTTGTCGTCCGAGAACATGTAGTGCAGGCCATAGCGGAGGTCCTTGGCGACGTTGCCACGCACCACGCCATGCGAGGAGCTCTGGACGTAGAGGCCGTCGCGGGTGTCCGAGATCCGATTGCCCTCGAGGCGGAAGCCGCGGGTGTTCCAGACGTGGATGCCCGAGCCTTTCTCGCCGGGCTCTTTGCCGGGGATGCCCTCGATCACCGAGCCTTCCACCACGGCGCCGTGGGCCTCGCGCAGATAGATGCCGAAGAGGGCGCCCCGGATGCGGCAGTCGCGGATCGTGACTCCCTCGGCCGCGACGTGGAGGCCCGAGGCGTCGCGGCCGAGGTCGCCGCCGCCGCGGCCGTCGACCTCGAAGCCCTCGATCGTGACCCCGGCGGCCCGCACCCGCACCACGCTGCCGTGCCCCGAGCCGAGCAGCCGGGGCCGTCCCTTCCCCACCAGCCGCACGGGCTGGTCGATCAGGAGATCGCCCGGGTAGGTGCCGGCCTCGACGAGGATCGTGTCGCCCGGTCGGGCGGCGTCGAGCCGGGCCTGGAGGGGAGAGAGGTCCGCCGCCACCGGGCGCCCCTCCAGGGTCGAGGACGGCGGCGGCGCCTCGTCGGCCCAGGCGGCCAGCGCGATCAGCCCGAGCAGGGCGCCGCAAGCCAGACTCCGGCTCATGCCATCTCCAGGCGCAGCCGCCGAGCCCGCCACCACGCCAGCAGCAGACCGGCGACCAGGAGCAGAGTCACCAGGCCGAGCAGATAGGAGGCCAGGGACGGGTAGGAGTAGACGGTGAAGTTGGCGAGCACCTTCTCGCCGAAGACCGGCGGCATGAAGGGATCGACCTTCACCGCCGCCGTCGGCGCCAGGTCGTGGCCGTAGCGGTAGAGCTTGTAAGCGAAGGACCACAGCGAGAACGAGGCGAAGTAGAGCGTCAGCACGGTCACGTCGAGCAGGGCCGCGAGCTGGCCGTGCACCGCCGCTCGCAAGAAGAGCAGGGCGAGGGCCCCGAGCACGAACGGCATCCACTTGAACTCGGTGAAGTCAGAGGCCGTCAAGTCCTTCATCCCGATGTAGTGGTTGAGAACGTTGATCTCACGGACGTCCTGGCCGTCGTTGCCGCCCTCCAGGCGATGACTGTAGATCGACAGCCGCAGCCCCTCCGGGTACTGCGGCGCGAACATCGTCAGGTTCCACAGCGGGAAGAAATAGGTCAGCAGGATGAGCAAGGCGGCGAGCACCAGCAGCGCCCGCGGGACCTTCCCGATCGACTCGTTCAACCACGATGGGGACGCTGCCATGGCGCACCACCTACTGGGCGTTGACGATCAGGTAACCCTGCATCTCCTGATGCAGGGCCGAGCAGAAGTTCGTGCAGTAGTAGGGGAAGACTCCCTGCTTGTCGGCCTTGAAGGTGAAGGTCTTGGTCTCGCCCGGATCGACCACCACGTTGACGTTGTAGTCGAGCAGGCCGAAGCCGTGTAGCTCGTCGGTGGTCTGCTCGATGTTGGTGATCGCTACCACCACGGTGTCGCCCTTCTTGACGTTGATCACCGTCGGCCACAGGGTCGAGCGCACCGCCACCACCTTGGCGATCACCTTGTCGCCCTGGCGAGTCACGCCGGCGTCTTTGACGTCCCACACCGCCAGCGGGTGGTGGTTCTCTGCCTTGGGATAGACCTCGATGGGCTTGACCTTGTCGGCCTTGATCATCTGTGCGTAGTGGGGCTCGGGCTCGGTGAAGGCGTCGTAGAGCAGCTTCATCTTCTCCTCGCTGATGTCCACCAGCTGCGAGGATTCCGGCTGCGACGGGCCCACCGACAGGTGCCGGCCGTGGGAAAGCTTGTTGAGACCGATCATGTATTTGCCGTCGGGGCTGACCGTGTCGCCTTCGGCGGTCGAGAGGTGACCAATCGAGTAGGACATCGGCACCTTGTCCACCACCTCCCAGGTGCCGAGCTTCCACTTGGCGATGGCGCTATCGACGAAAAGCGAGGTGTAGGCCCAGCCATCCGGCCCGAACTGGGTGTGCAAGGGCCCCAGGCCCACCGGTACCTCGGCATCCTTGATCGATTCGTATTTGAGCACCGGGATGCCGTCCTCCTCCCCCGAGAAGTCCCGGTTGCGGATCGCCGTCTGGACCTTCTCGAAGTTGAACGCGGTGGTGACGCCCTGGAGCTTGCCCGAGCCGATGACGTACTTGCCATCGGGGCTGACGTCGACGCCGTGGGGGGACTTGCCGCAAGGCAGGAAGTAGACCAGACCGGGCACCTTCTTCGGGTCGAGCACCGGCACGCCGCCGATCGAGTCCGCTTTGCCCTCGGCCACGGCCTTGGCCGCGCTGCGCCAGTCGATCGCCGCGATGTAGTCGCGGTCGCGCTGGGAAGCGGTCACCTCGAGCTGGCCGGTTGCCCGTTCGGTGTTGTAGGCGGTCCAGAACATCCAGCCGTCGGAGGCGAGCTTGCCGGCATCACCGATGTCGTAGTCGAAGGGAGGCATCAGGATCTCCCAGCCCAGGGACATCTTGCCCGTGCCCGGCTCGATGGCGATCCCGGCCACCACGCCCTTGTACTGGCTGGCGTAGCTCTCGATCGGCGCCACCGTGCCCTTGGGGATGGGGATGGAGAAACGCGAGGCCATCATCGAGTACTCGCTGTTGGGGGTGACGAAGGCCGAGGCGTGGTTGCCGGAGACGTTGGGGATGGGCCCCAGGATCTGCTTGGTCTTGAAGTCGCGCAGGTCGATGCGGGCCACCCGGCCGTTCATGTCGTTGACGAAGAGCCAGCGGCCGTCGTAGTCGCCGGCGGTCTCGGACAGCGAGGGGTGGTGCAGGTCGCCCCAGCTGAGGCCCCCCAGCATGGCCCGGGACTCGTCGTCGAAGCCGTAGCCGGTGGCGGGGTAGGGCGTGAAGACGGGGATGGTCGAGAG
Organism: Thermoanaerobaculia bacterium; assembly: GCA_044869955.1. Lineage (GTDB taxonomy): Bacteria > Acidobacteriota > Thermoanaerobaculia > Multivoradales > SZUA-115 > CALMKX01. The sequence goes on from JBIOYC010000276.1 coordinate 21,793, forward strand.
GTGGCGCATCGACGGCACGCCGTAGACGTAGACCTGCCCGGAATGGCCCCCCGAGGCGAAGAAGTAGTACTCGTCGAGGTCGCCGGGGGCGACGTAGGTGCTCTGGGCGGCAAGCGCCAGGTCGGAGACCACGGCGGCGCCGACCCTCTTGCCCTTGGGAGCCGACGGGGCGCAGCTCCAGGCCACCAGGCCGGGGACCAGCGCCAGCGCCGCGCCCCCGAGGAGCAGCTTGCGGATCGGTGTTCTCATTGTCCTTCCCTCCTGCTCGATGCGGTTGCCTCACCCGCCGCCTGGCGCCGCTGGACTTCCGCGAAGGCCTCGCGGAGCTTGGCGACGGCCACGGCTTTCTGCTCGGGGGTGAGGATGATCTGGCGCGAGAGCACCACGGCCATGGTGCCGGTGGGCTCGCGCAGGAAATCGTCGAGGGTGCGACCGAAGCGCTTCTGGACGTCCTCGACCGCGGTCGAGAGGTCCGGGCCGATCTCGGCCGGCGCCTTGACGCCGAAGACCTCGATCGAGTGGCAGGTGAAGCAGCCGGTCTTGACGAACCACGCACCCGGGCCGCTCTCCATCCGGGCCTCGACGGCGGCCTCCTCGGTCGAGCGGGGGTCGGTGCGTGGGGCCCCGGCCAGGTAGCGTGCCGGCAGCTCCCGCTGCTTCCAGGACAGCACCAGCATCGACAGGGCCTGGGCCTCGCGGGTGGTCAAGTGGAAGTTCGGCATCACCGTCTCGGCCACCAGGGCCCGGGGGTCCTTGAAGTGGGCAACGTGCCAGGCGAAGGCGGTCTGCTGGCCGGAAAGCCGGCTCATGTCGTACTGCTCGGGGGCCTTGTCGCCCACCTCGGTCAGGTCCGGCCCGATGGTGCCGCCGCGGCCGTTGATCACGTGGCAGGAGCGACAGCCCTTCTCCGCCACCAGCCGCTTGGCCAGGGAGATCTCGGGCATGCCCGCGGTCTCGCGGTCGTAGCGATGGCAGCCGTTGCAGCTCATCTCGACCAGGGCGGCCTTGTCCGCTGCCAGGGAGTAGGCCTCGCCGAGAGGCCGGCCCAGGAGGGGCTCCTCCCAGTGGGCCACCTGGCCGTGGGCGGCCTCGGTGTCGATCGCCCAGCCCTGGCCGCCGTGGCAGGCGCTGCAGCCGAACTGCTCCACCGGGTGGCTCGCCAGGGGACCGCGGGGGTGGGTGCGCCAGGGCTCCTCGGCGCTCTCGAAGCCCGGCCACGACACCGCCTGGTGGCAGGTGATGCAGCGGTCGGCGCGACCGAGCTCCGCCACCCAATGCTGCTGGATGCCGGTGGGGATGCTGCGCGCCTTCTCCTCGCCGAGCTTCTCCGCCACCTGGCGGCGGAACTCCCACTGGTAATAGCGCCAGTCGTGCTGGCGGTCGCTCCAGGCGAAGAGGGCCGTGCCGACCACCAGCGCCACGCCCACCAGGGCGAGCAGGGGACGGTCGATCCGGGGATAGGGCGAGCTCGTGCGCTTCTCCATCTCAGATCCTCCCGGGGATCTCCGGCCAAACTTCCCAGGGCCAGAAGAACTGCCAGTACGGGCCGCGGCAGAAGGTGCCGATCACGGTGAGCAGCAAGATGGCCAGGCAAACGGCCAGGAAGACGGCGTTCTGCACCCGGCGGCTGCGCGGCAGCCAGACGCCGGCGGTGTCGGCCGGGCTCTTGTCCAGCCAGGGCCAGAAGGTCAGGGCGAGCACCAGCAGGCCGGGCAGCAGCACGCCGCCCAGGAAGGCCCCGTTGACCGTGAACGAGCCGACGTGGAGGGTGGTGTCGGTGACCACCTCTTGCAGCCAGAGGAAGTACCAGGGGGCCTTGGCGGGGTTGGGGGTGACCAGGGCGTTGGCCGGCTCCTCCAGGGGCGAGGGGATGAGGACCGCGAGGATGCCGACCACGGCGAGGGTGCCGAGCACCACGATGGCCGTGCGCCGCACCAGGTCCGGCACCGAGCCGACGGTGCGGTCCGGGGCCTCGAGGGAGCTGGCCCGTACGGCCGGCGCCTGGCCGCAGGTGAGCCCGAGCAAGGTGTAGGTCTTGCGGGGCCCCGGCGAGGTGCCAGCCTTTTCGGGCAGCAGGGCTTCCCGGTCGGCGCGAGCCAGTCCGCCGTCCTTCCTCACCCGCCACATGTGGTAGAGGAAGAGCACCCCCAGGAGACCCGGCAAGGCGATGCAGTGCAGGACGTAGAAGCGGATCAAGGTGGGTTGCTCGATGGTGCGGCCACCCAGCAGCAGCTCGCGCAGAGGGTCGCCGATCCAGGGGATCGAGGAGGCGATGTTGGTGCCCACGGTCACCGCCCAGTAGGCGAGCTGGTCCCAGGGCAGCAGGTAGCCAGTGAAGGAGAGGAACAGGGTCAAGAGCAGCATCACCACCCCGAAGACCCAATTCCACTGCCGCTTCTGGCCTCGCCCGACGCCGTTCTTGTAGGCCCCGGTCAGGAACACCCGGCCGAGGTGCAGCACCACCGCGACCACCATCAGGTGGGCCGACAAGCGGTGCACCGAGCGGATCCACGAACCGAAGGCCACCACGTGCTCGATGTCTTTCACCGACGCGTAGGCCCGCTCGACCGAGGGCACGTAGAGGAAGAGCAGCGGCATGCCCGAGAGCACCAGGAGCAGCAGCAGGGCCGCCGACACCGTGCCCAGCCAGAAGGAGTAGCTCCAGGCCATCGAGGCCTTGGTCACCTTGGTGGGGAACCAGTGGAGGAGGAAGTTCGAGACGACGGCGTCACCGGACTCACGGTCCGAGCGGGGCCGGAAGCTCCAGAAGGGCCGGGGATGGACCCCGGGAGCGCTGGGCGGAGGGGCTGGATCCTGATGCTGGGGCTCGGCCATGGCTCTACTCTCCTCAGGCGAGGGTCAACCGGAAGTCACGTTCCACCGGGTCGGCCAGGTCCACCACCAGCTGCCCGTCGTCGGGCGCCACGGTGAGGCGGAACCAGGCGAGGGGCCGAGGCGCCGGGCCGGAGACGTTCGAGCCGTCGCCGGAGTACTCCGAGCCGTGACAGGGGCAGAGGAAGCGGTGGCTCAGGCGCAGCTCGGCGCCGCCTACCTCGCGGCTCTCGGCGCGGGCCAGAGCCTCGGCCCGCACGGTGCAGCCGAGGTGGGTGCACACCGCCGAGATGGCGTGGAAGGTGTTGCCCTGGCGGAACACGAAGAGGCGCTCGTCCGGCAGGTACTTGAGGCCGTCCGGGAACTCCGCGACCGGGCCCAGCTTGACCGTGGTCGGCGCGTCGTAGGAGACGTTGGGCACCAGCGAGCGCAACGAGGCCACGGCCTGGCCGGTGAGCGCCACGATGCCGGCGCCGGTGCCCAGCTTGAGCAGCAGCTCGCGACGATCAGTCCCTTGTTTCATCGTTCCTCCAGTTCTCGACGATGGTGAATCGCTCCATGGTCATCGCGTCGGTCGGGCAGCGGATGGCGCACAGGCCGCAGCGGATGCAGCGCTCGTCGTCCTTGACCATGGCGGCGAGGGGCAGGTCCCCGGCCTCCGCCGTCGCTTCGAGAGCCCGCCTCTCCTCTGCCGGCAGGTCCAGCTCCTCGAAGGGGACCAGGGCCAGGCAATGTTCCGGGCAGACGTCGACGCAGCGGTTGCACAGCACGCAGGCGTCGGGGTCGTAGATGGTCTGGACGTGGCAGACCAGGCAGCGGGCGGCCTGGGCGAGGGCGGCCTCGCGGTCGTAGCCGCTCTCCACCTCGGCGATGCCGGTGCGGCGGCTGAGGTCGAGGGTGGGCGGCGGCTCGCGGTCGAGGACCTCGAAGCCGGCGATCATTCGGTAGGTCGCGGTGGGCAGCTTCTCGATCTCGAGGTCGACGCTGAAGGCCGCCCCACGGCGGGAGAGGTGCTGGTGGATCGACCGCGCAGCCCGCTTGCCGTTGGCGATCGCCTCGATCAGGTTGCGGGGACCGAAGGCGACGTCGCCGCCGGCGTAGACCCCGGCCGCCGAGGTGGCCAGGGTCTCGGGATCGACCCGCAGGGTGCCGCCGGGAGTCAGCTCGACCCCGTCCTCGGGCCTCAAAAAGGAGAGGTCCGGCCGCTGGCCGATGGCCAGGATGCAGCTGTCGGCCTCGAGGAGGGTCAGCTGGTCGTCGTCGTAGCGAGGGGCGAAGCGGCCCGCCTCGTCGAAGACCCCGAGCACTTTGCGCAGCACCACCCGCTCTACGTGGCCCTCCCCCTCGAAGCGGGCCGGCCCCAGGCGGGTCAGGAAGCGCACTCCTTCTTTCTGCGCTTCCTCGAATTCCTCGTGACCCTGGGTGGTGGCCAGCACCGGCATCTCGTCGAAGCTCTCGAGGGAGGCGATGGTCACCTCGGTGGCGCCCCCGCGCAGGGCCGAGCGGGCCGAGTCGAGGGCCTCGTTCAGCCGCAGGGCGGTGCGGGCGGCGTCGAAGGCCACGAAGCCGCCGCCGATCACCACCACGCGCCGGCCCAGGTCGAGGCGGTATCCGCGGTTGACGTTGAGCAGGAAGTCGACCGCCTTGACCACGCCGTCCAGCTCGACGCCCGGCACCGCGAGCTCGCGCCCCTTGGACACCCCCACGGCCAGGAAGACGGCCTCGAAGCCCTCCCCGCGGAGCTCGGCGAGGCCGTAGCCGGGAGCGAGCCCGACGCCCTGGCGCAGCTCGACGCCGAGGGCCAGGATGCGCTCGATCTCGGACTGGATCAGGGTGCGGGGCAGGCGGTATTCCGGGATGCCGAAGCGCATCATCCCGCCCGGCTCGGTCGCGGCGTCGAGGACGGTGACGGCATAGCCCTGGCGCGCGAGGTCGTGGGCCGCCGCCATGCCGGCCGGACCGGCTCCGACCACCGCCACCTTGCGCCTTTCGCCCGGGCGGTCGGACTCTCCCGGGGGCAGCACCGGCAGATGGCTGCGGTAGCGGTTGCCCTCCGCTAGGGGAGAGCCGAGCAGGGAGTCCTGGGTGCCCGGACGGATCGACTCGACGCCGGAGCTCTCGCAGACGTAGCGCTTGAGGGCCCGGATCGCCACCGGGGCATCGATCGACCCGCGCCGGCAGGCGTCCTCGCAGGGAGCCGCGCAGACCCGCCCGCAGACCGAGGCGAACGGGTTGGGGGCGCGGGCGACCCGGTAGGCATCCTCCTCCCGGCCCTCGGCGATCAGCTGGACGTAGCGGCCGGCGTCGGTGGCCACCGGACAACCGGTCTGGCACTTCACCTGCGCCTGCCAATGCGCCAGGTCGGGGAGCCGGGTGGGAACGCTCATGGTGCGGCCAGCCTCTCGCCGATCGCGAAGGCGCGGTATGACGGCCGTCATAGGCAGGAAAGAAAGTCGATCCCACACTGGACGACGTCGAACGAGGAGGGGCCATGAGCGATCCGCCGATGCCGACCCTGGTCTGCCACTCCCTGCCGTCCGGCGAGCGCAAGCCCACCGTGCTCGCCACCTTCGACCGCCTGGGTCCCTACGAGAGCTTCCGCCTCGAGAGCGACCACCCCCAGGCGCCGGTGCTCGCCCTGCTGCGTCAGGAGCGGCCCGGCCTCTTCGAGTGGTGTCCGATCGAGGAGGGGCCCAGCCTCTGGCGCACCGAGATCGTGCGCCGCCCGGCCTCGCAGGCCCTGCGCGAGGTGGGGGAGGCCCTTTCCTGGGACCACGATCGCCTCGATCTGCTCGAGGAGGAGGCCCAGGCCGCCCGCGACGCCGGCCAGGGGGAGCGCGGCGCGGAGCTGTTCCACCGCTTCGCGGAGGGCGTGCGCCGCCACCAGGACTGCGAGGAGGCGATCCTCTACCCCGAGTTCGACCGCCTCTGCGAGCTCGGGCCCGAGGAAGGCCCGAGCGCGATCCTGCGCCTCGAGCACCGCCGGATCGCCGGGATGCTCGGGCAGCTGCAGCGGGACGCCGGGGCGCCGGCGGAGCGCTTCGAGTCGCTGCGCCAGGAGCTACGCCATCTGCTCGGCTTGCACCACGGCAAGGAGGAGCAGGTGATCTTCCCCACCCTCGACCGGCTCCTGCCCCCCGAGGCTCGCGATGAGCTGGTGCACCGGGTGCAGGCCTATCGGCGGTAGCGAAATCCCGGGCAGCAGGGCTCCGGCGGGGTAGGCTGGGTTAGGCCCGACAGGGCCGTAACCCAGCTCCCACGGCGCCACCAGACGCTGGGTTACGCCGCAGACGGCTAACCCAGCCTACCGGCTCCCTCCGGTCCCCTCTCCCCCGGGCACGGGGGAGAGGGTTAGGGTGAGGGGGTGGCCCCGAGCCCTCACGAACCCCCCTCACCCCGGCCCTCTCCCCCCGAGCGGGGGGAGAGGGGGTCGGAGATCCGCGCTCCGGCCTCGCGACTCCCTCCCCGCCCGGCGTTATCATCCCCCCGTGTCCGTCCCCATCGAGGCCGTGCTGCGGGTCAACCCGCTCTATCGGAAGCTGTCCGAGGAGGACCGGCGACGGCTGGCGGAGGTGGCCCAGCTACGCTCCTTCGCCCGGGGCGAGACGCTCTTCGCCGAGGGTGATCCCTCCGAGCTTCTCCACACCATCATCGACGGTCGGGTGAAGGTGGTGAAGGTACTCCCGGTCGGCCGCGAGGTGATCCTCGAGATCCTGGGTCCGGGGGATCCGGTGGGGGCGATCGCGGCCCTGGAGTCCCGGCCCTACCCGGCGACCGCCGTGGCCCTGGAGCCCGCGAGCTGCATCCTGATCCGCAGCGCCGCCTTCTTCCACTTGCTCGAGACCTGCCCGTCGCTGGTTAGGGGCCTCCTGGTCGGCCTCTCCTTCCGGCTGATCCAGCTCACCCAGCGCATCGCCGAGGTGGCCGGCGGCCGGGTGGAGGTCCGCTTCGCCCGCCTCTTCCTGAAGCTCGCCGAGCGCATGGGACAGCCCCGGGACGGCGGAGTCTTCATCCCTCTCCCCCTCTCCCGTCAGGACCTCGCCGACCTGACCGGCACCACCATCGAAACGGCGATCCGGATCATGAGCCGCTGGGGGAAGGAGGGCCGGACGCTCACCGAGCGAGACGGCTTCCTGGTGCTGGACCCGGGGCTGCTGGCGAGCATGGAAGAGGGTTGAGTCGGGGATGGGAATGATAAGACGACCGGTCATGTTGTGGAGGTCATGATGGCCAGAGGCAAACACCGCGACCAGCTCCTCGAGGAGGGTCTGAAGCTCTTCTCCACCCGCGGCTTCGCCGCCACGGGAGTGCAGGAGATCACCGACGCGGGCGGCGTGCCCAAGGGCTCCTTCTACAACTACTTCGACTCCAAAGAGGACTTCGCCCTGGAGGTTCTGGGCAGGTACCGGGCGGAGTCCTGCTCGGCCCTGTGCGGGCTCCTGGGAGATCGCTCCCGGTCTCCCGTGGCGCGCCTGCGTGAGCTCTGCGAGGCCGGCATCGAGAAGATGCGCGACACCGGCTTCTCCGAGGGTTGCCTGGCGGGCAAGCTGGCCCAGGAGCTGGCGGGCGAGAACGCCGCCTTTCGCGACTCCCTCGACCAGGCCTTCTCTTGCATCACCGGCCTGATCGCCGAGTGCATGCGCCAGGCCCGCGACGCCGGGGAGATCCCCGCCGACGCGGATCCCGCTCAGCTGGCCGAGTTCTTCTTCGCCGGCTGGCAGGGGGCGATGCTGCGCGCCAAGGCCGCCGGGCATGAGGGCCCCCTGCGCGCCTTCGTCGAGGTGACCTTCGGCCGCCTGCTCACTCCCGGTCCCACTCCTCTCATCCAGACCCAGGCTTGACGCCGTATCCGGCAACGGTTCCCCGATGCTCACCATGCGAAACTCTAAGACGACTGGTCATCTACTAAAACAGTGCCTCATAGCCATTTTTCTCCTGGTGCTCGGTCTGGCCGCCCAGCCAGCGAGCGGCATCAACGTCGCCCTCTCCACCGCCAACGACCCGATCTCCGGCAACCAGCGGGAGGACGACCTCTACACCGCCTCCCTCGGGCTCGCCTTCGACACCGGCCGCTTCGAGGTCCGGCTGGGCGAGCGGATGTTCACCGACCGGCAGCGTGCCCTGCGCTTCGACGAGACCTTCCTCGAAGCGGGGCGCGAGCTCGAGCCGATCGCCGGCTGGCAGCCGGACGTGTCGCTGGGGGTGCTGCGGGTCGGCGAGGGCTTCCTCGGCCAGGACGTGCAGAACGAGGTCCACCACTGGGTGGGCAGCGACGAGGTCTTCCTGCCCTACCCGACCTCCGACCACTGGTACGGCACGGCCAGGATCGCGGCGACGCGGCTCTTCGGCTCCCACCCGCGGCTGGTCTGGCAGGCCCGCGTCGAGCTGTCGACCACGCCCGGCTTCCGTTCCTGGGGCCGGGCCGAAGTGGCGGCCAACCTCGAGCTTCCCGCGGGACTCTCCTTGCACCTGGCGGCCGGCGGACGGACGGACTACGTCGAGAGCAGCCTGCTGGGCGACACCATCCCGGAGACCGGCGCCACCTTCGAGGCCGGCCTCGCCTGGCGGCACGTCTTCCTGCGCTGGACCTCGAACGACTTCGGCACCCACACCCGCCACCTGGCGCTGGGTGTGCGCTTCGATCTCGACGTCCGGCGCCCCGCCCGAGGTTGGTGACCGGCACCGCGGAGAGCGTTCCCAAGGGGGCAGGCACGGTGCCTGCCCTCTTCAATCCCCGATCAGGCTCTCCCAGCTCATCTCCTCCTCCCGCACCCTCGCCCGCGCCAGCACCCACTCCACGATCCGGCGCCGGAGCAGGTCCTCCTCCAGCTCGCGCAGCCAATCGGGGTCGGCGTAGATGCGGTGGATCGCCTCGTCCGGATCCTGGTAGCCCGCGGCCACCTCTTCGGCGTGGAGGAAGACCTCGGCCGGCTGGGGATCGAGGTCGTTCTGGCGGCCAATCTCGAAGAACAGGCAGGCCGTGCGCAGCTCGTCCCCCGCCGCGAGGGCGCTCGCCGACAGCTCGATCCCCTGCGGCCAGGTGGTGAGCAGGGCGGTGACGACCCGCCGCTCCTGCTCCTCCTCTACGGCGGCTGCGATCTCCGCCTCGAGCGACGCGCACACCCGCTCCCGAAAGGTCTCGAGGCTGCCGTCGGTCACCCCGAAGCTGCGCAAGAAGGCGCCATCGAGGGCTGCCGGCTCGCCGTCCGGACCCGCCCGCTGGCGGCGCAGGCGCTCGATCATCCCCGCCACGTCGCCTTCCCCGAGACTCACTCTCGGGCGGACGATCTCGAGGCCGGAGACGTCGAGGGCCGGCAGCTCGGGGAAGACCTCGAAGGTCGCTGCGAAGGCCAGCCCGCCGGCTCCCTCGAGGGGCTCCAGGCGGGGCGCCCGCATCGGCCGCAGGCCCTCGCGGGCCAGGGCCGCGGTCAGCCCCTCCCGGGCCAGCCGGCCCACCACCTCCTCGCGCAGCCGCCGGCCCCGGTGCTGGCGCAGGGCCGCCACGGTGGCTCGGCCGGGCCGGAAGCCCGGCACGGCGGCATGCCGCAGGAGCTTGCGCAGGCGCTCGGCGAGGCGCGGCTCGACGGCCTCCTCCTCCACTGCCAACTCGAGCCGCCAGGCGAGGGGGCCGACCGGTACGGCACGGTAGCGGCTGCCCGGCCCGGCATCGCGAAGACCCCTTAGCGGTTCCGCCATGGCGGGCTGATCTTAGTGGAGCCGACCCATGCCTCCGCCCCTGCCGAGAGGACGAAAGTCTCTGAACGGCCTTGATGTAGACTGCCGAATAGTTCGATCACCGGGGAGAAGCTGAGATCGCTCTCGGGCCCGCTCCAGAACCGGAATCCACGTCCTCCACGGCGCGGGCAGCGCGCGCTGCTCGCGTGGGCGCTCGATCGCTGGGTCCTCTAATCCTGCTGGCGAGTCTCCTGCCGGCGCCGCTCGCGAGAGCTGCTGACGGTCCGACGCCGAGCTCCTACCGCGATCTTCTGCGCGGTTTCCAGCCCAACTTCCACGTCTATCGCCCCGAGGATGGTCTGCCCCAGGGCACCATCCAGTGCATGACCCAGGACCCCGAGGGGCGTCTCTGGGTCGGCACCCAATCCGGCGCGGCGAACTTCGACGGCCACCAGTGGACCACCGTCCACATGCCCAACCGGTCGATGTCGGACTACGTGCTGCAGATCCTCGCTCTCGACGACGGCTCCCTGTGGTTCGGAACCGAGGGAGGCGGGCTCTCCCGCCTCGCCGACGGCAGCTGGACGACCTTCACCAGCGAGACCTCGACGCTCCCCGGAGACGTCGTCGCCGCCCTCCTCCCGGACGAGGACGGGCAGGGGCTGTGGATCGGCACGGACCGGGGCCTCGCCCGCTACCGAGACGGCCGCCTCAGCCCCATCACTCGCCCGGAGGCGCCGCTGCCCTCCGACCAGATCACCGCCCTCGCCCGGACCCGCGGCGGGGACGGGGGGGAGGTGCTCTGGGTCGGCACGGAGGGCGGCCTGGCACGGCTCGAGGGAGGCCGATGGCGGACCTTCTCCGAGGAGGAACGCGAGCTTGCAGACCGCCGCATCCTCCGCCTGCTCCCGGCCAGGAATGCGCAGGGGAAGGAGGCGCTGTGGGTCGGGCTGCGGACGGGGCTCGCCCACTACCAGGACGGCCGAATTCGCAGAGTGGGGCTCGCCGGCCGGGAGGTCCAGTCGCTGCTCGAAGTCGACGAAGGTCTGCCCTGGCCCGGCCTCTGGGTCGGCACGGGTCCGCTCGGTGGCGTCTGGCGGTTCTACGACGGGCAGTGGACGCAGCTGGCCAGCAGCGCCTCCGGCCTGCCGGACGAGAACGTCCGCAGCCTCCTGGTGACCGAGACCGCGCCCGGCCGGATGACGGCATGGATCGGCACCTACGAAGGGCTGGTGCGCCATGAAGAGGGGCCCTGGGCCTCGCTGACGCCTGCCAACAGCGGCCTGCCGTGGCGGGTGGTGATGGCCCTCTTGGCGAGCCGGGAGGGGGACCTCCCGGTCTACTGGCTGGGCACCTGGGGAGGAGGGCTGGCTCGCTACGACGGCGAAACCTGGGAGGTCTACGACCGGCGCAACTCGGGCTTGCCCGACGACGTCGTGTGGTCCCTCGCGGAGACCCGCTCGCCGGCGGGGCAGGCCGAGACCTGGGTGGGTACTCGCACCGGCGGGCTGGCCCGGCTGTCCGGCGGCCGGTGGCGGACCTTCGACACTCGATCCTCGGCGCTCCCCAGCGACACCGTCCGCGCCCTCGCGGTCACCCGGGACGGCGGCGAGGGGCCGGTGCTCTGGGTCGCTACCGATGGCGGGCTCGTGAGCTACCGCCAGGGCCGGTGGGAGAGGATGCAGGCTGCCCCTCCGGGCCTCCTCGCGGCGCCGATCAGCGCCCTCGCCACCACCACGGCTCCAGGGGGCGCCGTCTCGCTCTGGATCGGCACCGACGGCGGGGGCTTGCTACGCCACCAGCAGGGCACCTGGTCGAGCTACACCACGAAGGGCTCCCCTCTGCCCAACAACCGAGTGCTCTCCCTGCTGGGCGGCGACGCGGGTGAGCAGGAGCTCTGGGTGGGGACCCATGGCGGGGCGGCGCGGCTCGATCTCGCCACCGGGCAATGGTCTCGCTTCGCCCACGACACCGACCCCGCCCTGCCCGACAACCTGGTGGCGTCGATCCAGCGCGATGCCGCCGGCCGCGTCTACCTGTTCACCAACCGGGGCGTCGCCCGGCTCGATCGAGCCGGGTCGGTCTGGGCCTTGCGGACCTTCACCAGCGAGGACGGTCTACCCCACGACGAGCTCAACAGCCGCGCCTCGATGGTCGACCGCCAGGGGCGCATCTGGGCCGGCTCCATGGGGGGAGCGGCCGTGCTCGACCCCCGCCTCGGCGAGGGCCCGCCACGCCGGCTGGCCCTCGAGGTGGCCGAGGTCAGCGGGGACGGCCGGAGGCCTTCGCCCGGCAGCCTGGAGCTCGACCACGGCGCCGGCATCACCTTCGCCTACGCTCTGGTCGGCGCCCGCCGAGCCCGTGAGGCGACCTACCGGACGCAGCTCGTGGGGCTCGAGCCCCAGCCCGGGGAGTGGACCGCCGTCGGACGTCGCGAGCTCACCTGGCTGCCCTCCGGTCGCTACGTCTTCCGCGTCTGGGCGCGGGACCCCGCCGGGCGAGTCTCCGCTCCCGCCAGCTTCGAGCTCTCGGTGGCCCGGCCGTGGTGGCGGCAGTGGTGGGCCCTCGCGCTCGGGCTGATCGCCGCGGCCGGCCTCCTCCTCGCCGCCTTCAAGTGGCTGCTGCGAGGAGCCCAGCGCAAGGAAGCTCAGCTCGCCGCCGCGGTGCGTGCACGCACCACCGAGCTGGAAGAGGCGCGCCGCCGGGCCGACGAGGCGAGCGCGGCCAAGAGCCGCTTCCTCTCCAGCATGAGCCACGAGATCCGCACCCCGCTCAACTCGGTGATCGGTGTCGCCGGCCTGCTCCAGGACTCCGACCTGTCGGCCGAGAACCGTGAGCTGGTCGAGATCATTCGGACCGGTGGCGAGGCTCTGGTGGCGATCGTCGACGACGTCCTGGACTTCTCGCGCATCGAGGCCGGGGGGCTCGAGCTGGAGGCCGTCCCCTTCGACCCCATCGATTGCATGGACGACGCCGTGGAGCTGGTGGCTTTGCGCGCGAGCCAGAAGGGGCTGGAGCTGTCCTGCCGCATCGAGGGACCCCGCCCCGGCCGGGTGATCGGCGACCCGGCCCGCCTGCGCCAGGTGCTGCTCAACTTGCTCTCGAACGCCGTGAAGTTCACCTCCGCCGGCAAGATCCTCGTCACCGTGACCGGCCGGCCGGCAGATCCGGGATCTCTGGCCCTGGGCTTCACCGTCGCAGACACCGGCATCGGCATCCCCCGCCAGCAGCTGGAGCGCCTCTTCCTGCCCTTCTCGCAGGCCGAGACCTCCACGGCGAGGCTCTACGGCGGCACCGGCCTCGGCCTGGCGATCTCCAGATCCCTGGTCGAGCGCATGGGCGGCCGGATCTCCGCCGAGTCGGAGCCCGGCCAGGGCTCGCGGTTCTCGGTGGAGGTCTGCCTCGAGGAGGCGGGCGATGCCTCGCCGGAGCCGCCGAGACCTGCCAGACCCCGATCCTGGAACGACCTCGCGCCGGACGCCCTCGGACGGCGGCTGCGGGTGCTCGTGGCCGACGATCAGCCGGTCAACCGCAAGGTGATCACCGCCATGCTCTCGCGCCTGGGCCACGCCGCCGACGAGGTCGCCGACGGCCAGGAGGTGCTCGTCGCCCTGCGCCGCCGGCCCTACGACCTGGTACTGATGGACGTCCAGATGCCCGGGATGGACGGCCTGGAAGCGGCCCGGCGGATCCGCGAGGAGCTTGCGCCGGCGGACCGACCGCGGATCGTGGCGGTCACGGCGGCGGCGACCCGCGAGGACCGCGAGAGCTGCCTGGCGGCCGGGATGGACGACTTCGTGGCCAAGCCCGTGACCCTCGAGGCGCTCGCTCGCCTGCTCGGGTCGCCGAGCCCAGCGCCGGCTGAGCCGGAGAGCGTCGATGAGTCGAGGTTCGACACCGACCAGGTCGCCCTCCTCCGCCAGCTGGGCCAGCTCGACGGCGGCCTGGAGCTGGCACGGACCGTGGCCGCCTTCCTGGAGAAGGCCCCCGCGAGGCTGGAGGAGATGCGGGGCGCCGCCGCGAGGGGCGACCACGGCAGCCTCAAGCGGCTCTCCGTCTCGCTGCTAGGCAGCGCCGCCACCTTGGGAGCGGGGCGGCTGGCGCGGCTCTGCGAGGACCTCGCGAGCGAGCCGGAGCCGCCGCGGCCGGACTCGGACCTGCCGCAGCGCCTCGCCGCGATCGAGCGGGAGCTCGACCGGGTGGCGGCCGAGCTGCCGGCCACTCTCGCCGTCGAGCCGGAGTCGCAGCCCGCCCCTTGATCAGGATCGGACCGGTTCCCCGCCATTGGAAGAGGAAGGGTTCGAAGCCCCGGTTCGCCCGAGCCCTGCGAACGGTGTTGCGAATGCGAGATGATGGAGCGAAAAGGAGGCATGGCATGAGAGCCGATCCCATCCGTGCGGCGATCCGGCAGGAGCTGCGACCCACTCCCCAGCGGCGGAGGCCGCGGGCTGTCGCGGCGGTGGTGTCGCTGGTCGTGGGCCTCGCCCTCGCGGGCGGACGAGGCGCCTCCGCGGCCTGCGAGGTCAACCCCGACCTCCTCCGCGGCCTCACCGGCTTCAACGTCGGGGCCGCCGCCACGCCGGCCGCGGCGGACCTCGACGCCGACGGCGACCTCGACCTCGTCTCCGCCGGTGCCGCGAGCGGCTTCGCCTATCTCGAGAACACCGGCGGCGCCGCGACGCCGGCCTTCCTGCCCCGCACCGGCACGGCCAATCCGTTCGACGGCTTGACGACCGCCGGGGAGACCTTCGTCGGCCTGGGCGACCTCGATGGCGACGGCGACCTCGACGCAGCCGCCGGGGACACCAGCGGCGTCTTCCACTACTTCGAGAACACCGGCTCCTCGGCCGCTCCCGCCTTCCTCCCGCGCACGGGCACCGCCAACCCCTTCGACGGGCTGGACGTCGGGGCCCGCAGCGCCCCGGCCTTCGCCGACCTGGACGGCGACGGCGACCTCGACGTGGTGGCCGGAGAGTCGACCGGCGAGCTGAACTTCCTGCGCAACACCGGCAGCAGCGCCGCGCCCGCTTTCGTCAACGTGCTGGGCACCGGCAACCCCTTCCAGGGCTTCATGGCCGCCAGCAACAGCAAGCCGGCCCTGGCAGACCTCGACGGTGACCTCGACCTCGACGTGGTGGCGGGCCTCCCTCTGAGCGGCACTCTGCACTACCTGCGCAACACGGGCTCGTCCACCGCTCCGGCCTACGTCGAGGTGGCCGGCACGAGCAACCCGTTCAGCGCTGTGCCGGTACCCTCCAACTCCTCACCCGGCATGGCCGACCTGGACGACGACGGCGTGCTCGATCTGCTGGTAGGTGAGGGGAGCGGCCGGATCCAGCTCTGGAGCAACACTGGCACCACCGCCAGCCCGGCCTTCCTGGCCGCCACCGGCCAGGCCGACCCTCTCTACGGCGTCGCCGGAAGCTCCCACAGCAGGCCGACCTTCGCCGACCTCGACGACGACGGGGACCGGGACGTGGTGGTCTCCGCTGGTTCGCCGCTGCTGATCTACGTCGAGAACACTGGCTCACCCGGCGCGCCGCAGTACGCCGAGCGCACGGGCTCGGACAACCCCTTCTTCCCGCTGTCTCCCTTCGCCCCCGACGTCGACCTGGCCGACCTAGACGGCGACGGCGACCTCGACCTCTCCACGGCCGGGTACTACGACGGTCCGCCCTTCTTCTACGAGAACACCGGCACGCCCTCGTCGCCGGCCTGGGTGAAGCTGACCGGCAGCGCCAGCCCCTACTTCGGCCTGCCCGGCGAGTCGGGAGAGTCGATCGAGCCCACCCTGGTGGACCTCGACGGCGACGCTGACCTCGACCTCGTGGGCGCCTTCGGAGGCCTGCGCTACTACCGCAACACGGGCACCTCGACGGCCCCGGCCTTCGTGGCGGTCACCGGGACGGCGAACCCTCTCTCGGGGGTCTCCGGCCTCTTCCTCGCCTTCGCCGACCTCGACGGCGACAACGACCTCGACCTGCTCTCGGGCAACGGCGCCACCCCACGCCTCTACGAGAACACCGGCACTCCCGCCACCCCGGCCTTCGTGGAGCGCACCGGTTCCGCCAATCCCTACCTGGAGACCGCGGCCAACACCTACGCCCCGGCCCTCGAGGACGTCGACGAGGACGGCGACCTCGACCTCGTGGTGGGAGATGGCAGCGCCGGCTTGAGGTATTTCCGCAGCGACTGCGCCCGCTTCCGGGACGGTTTCGAGAGCGGCGACACGAGCGTCTGGTCGTTGACGGTACCTTAGCGGCGTGACTCGGCCGCGAACGGACGACGGCGCACTCTCCCGCCTGCTCGCGGCCGGCCGGGACGCCCACCGCCGGGGCGACTTGGCGACCGCCGAGCGGATCTATCGCCAAGCCCTGCGCCGGGCACCCGAGCACCCGCAGACCCTGGCCGACCTGGGCGCCCTGGAGACCGCCCTGGGGCGGCCCCAGGAGGCCGCGCGGCTGCTTTCCCGGGCTGTCGCCCGTGAGCCGGGACGGCACCGCTGGCACAACAACCTGGGTAACGCCTGGAGGGCCCTGGGCGAACGCGAGCAGGCCCTCGCCAGCTATCGGCGCGCCCTGACCCTCGACGCCGGCTACGCCAAGGCCCACGCCAACCTGGGCGGGGTGCTGACGGAGACCGGCGACCTCGAGGGCGCCCGCGAGCATCTGCTGGCGGCGCTGGCCGCGGATCCGTCCCTGGTGTCCGCCCGGCTGGAGCTGGCGCGGGTCTACCGCGTTTCGGGAGCCAGAGAAGCGGCGATCGCCACCTACCGCGAGGTGTTGGCCCACAGCCCCGACGAGGTCGGAGCCCTGATCGACCTCGGCGCCCTCTACCAGCTCACCCTGCGCCCCGGCGAGGCGCGGCCCCTGCTCGAGAGGGCGGTGGCGCTGGCGCCGGAGAACCCCCTGGCTCACTTCGACCTCGCCCAGGCCGCCTCGGAGCTGGGAGACCGGGTGCAGGCCGAGGCCAGCTGGCGGCGGGTGCTGGAGCTCAGCCCCGGCGACCTCGCCTCGGCCCTAGCCCTGGCCAAGGTGGAGCGGGACCGCTGCGACTGGGGCGGCTGGGCGGCGATGAGCCAGCGCCTCGCCGGGCTCGGCGAGGCCGAGCTCGCCCAGGCTCCCGCCCCCTTCGTGCTCAGCCTCTACCCGGTGGCTCCAGCCCTCCATCAGCGGCTGGCCGCGGCCTACGCCGGCCGCTTCGTGGCCGAGGCGGCACCCCACACCGCCGCCGTGGCAGCCCTGCGGCGGAACCGCCGCCCGGGCGAGCCCCTGCGCCTGGGCTATCTGTCGGCCGACTTCCGCCACCATCCGGTCGGCCACCTGGTGCACCGCGTCTTCGAGCACCACGACCGGCGGCGCTTCACGGTCACCGCGTACTCCCTGCTCCCGGCCGAGGACGAGGTGACGCTGGCCGTGCGCCGCGGCGTGGACGTCTACCGCCCCTGTGCCTCGCTGGCCGACGAGGCCGTGGCCCGGCGCATCGCCGAGGACGGCATCGACGTGCTGGTGGACCTGACCGGCTACACCACCTACTCGCGCACGACCATCCTGGCCCTCCGTCCCGCGCCGCTGCAGCTCCAGCTGCTCGGTTACGTCAACACCCTGGCGGCGCCGTTCATCGACGCCACGGTGGTCGACGACCGGCTGATCGGCCCGGAGCAGCGGCCCTGGCTGACCGAGAAGGTGATCCGCCTGCCCGGCTGCTTCCTGCCAGTGTCGCCCCTGGACGCCCTGGGGCCTCCCGGCCCGCCCCTCCGCCGGCTGGCTTGCGGCCTGCCGGAGGGAGCACCGGTGCTCTGCTCGTTCAACGCCCCCCACAAGCTCGACCCGCCGACCTTCGACGCCTGGATGGAGATCCTTCGCCGCGTTCCCGCGGCCGTGCTCTGGCTCTTCGACGGCGGAGACCCGGCGGTGCCGGAGAATCTCCGCAGCGAAGCAGAGGCCCGGGGCGTGCCGCCCGCGCGGCTGGTCTTCGCCGGCAAGCTGCCCTACCTCCGCCACCTCGCGCGCTACCCGCTGGCCGACCTCTTCCTCGACTCCTTCGTCTACAACGGCGGCGCCACCAGCGTGGACGCCCTGCGCCAGGGACTGCCGGTGCTCACCCTGCCGGGGGAGGGCCCCCTCTCACGGATGGGCGCGAGCCTGGTCACGGCCGCCGGCCTGCCCGAGCTGGTGATGGCGAGCCCGGAGGCGTACGTGGCGGCGGCCGTCCGCATCGCCGGCGAGCCCGAGCACGCGGCCCAGCTCGCAGAGCGGACGCGAAGGGCGCGGAGCCGCTCCGTCCTCTTCGACCTGCCCGGCTGGGTGCGCGGCTTCGAGGCCGGGATCGAGGCCGCCTGGGAGGGCCTCAGCCGCGGTAGTCTCGAGGACGTGTACGTCGCAGACGAGGCCCGAGCCCGATGAGCGCCGCAGAAAGCGGACGCCCGGCGACCGACCCGGGCCTGCTCCCCCCCTTCGCCTGCACCTACTCGCCCGAGCTGCCGGAGCTGCTGCTGCGCCTCGGCTGCTCCTTGGCCCTGACCACCTACCAGTCGGGCAAGGTGATCCTGTTGAGCCCCCGGGCGGAGGGGAGTCACGGGGGGCGCCGCGGTGGCCTGACCCAGCTGCCACGGACCTTCGAGCGGGCCATGGGCCTGGCCGCCGAGGATGGGCGCTTGGCCGTGGCCACCCGCGCCGAGGTGGTGGTGCTCGCCAACTGCCCGGAGCTGGCGCCCGGTCACCCCCGTCGCCCCGGGGCCTACGACGCCCTCTTCCTGCCCCGGGCGGTCTGCTTCACAGGCCCCCTCGACCTCCACGACCTAGCCTGGGGGACGGGCGGCCGCCTCTATGCCGTCAACACCCTCTGCTCCTGCCTGGCCGTCATCGACGACCGGGCGAGCTTCACGCCGGTGTGGCAGCCGCCCTTCGTCTCGAGTCTGGCGCCGGACGACCGCTGCCACCTGAACGGCCTGGCCATGGAAGGAGGCCGGCCTCGCTACGTCACGGCCTTCGCTCGCAGCGATGAGCCCGAGGGCTGGCGCGAGCAACGCCACGGCGGCGGCGTGGTGATCGAGGT